>NZ_JARJBC010000027.1:0-115127 GCF_029269905.1 Streptomyces silvisoli
CGGAGCTCATGCACCCCCACCCCCGCCCCACCGTGCGCAGTGGCGCTCATGCGGTTTCCGGGGCTGGGGGTGCGCGCCTCAATCCCAGTCCCATGTGATGCCAAGCACGCCTGCGCGGACCTCGGGTTCCACCAGGTGCACCGTCCTGTGTGCGTTGAGCGTCAGCTCGACTAGCCCGGTACGGGCGGCACCCGGAGATGCGCGGGTGAAGCGGCGGCAGCGGACCGGCAGTGCTTCGCGGGCGAAGGCGATCTGCAGGACGTAGTCGCCGCCGCCGTAGGTGAAGCCCCGGACGTACTCGTCGGACGGTGCCCCGGTGCCGTCTTCGAAGCGGTAGCCGAGTACCGCGGTGTCGCCGGTGCGCAGTCGGGCGTCGAAGAGGAGTTCCGCGACGACCACCCCCGAGTCGGCGTGCCGACGGACCCTGCCCACACGGCAGTTGTCGACCGCGGTGACCCGTATTCGCTCCACGTCGCACCCCGGGTCGCCCTGGTGGATGGTGAGGTAGCGGTCGACGCCGTCGCGGTGGGCGCGTACCACGTGGTGCGAGTCGCGGAACAGCAGTTCGCGGTGGGCGCCGATGTGTACCCGCTCGTAGTGGACGACGGTGTGCAGCCCGCCGTCCGCGGGGGCCTCCAGGCCCGCGAGCAGGGCCTCGAGTGCCGAGGCCGGTGCGAGTACGGTGCGGTAGGGGCGGGCGACCGGCTGCTCGGCGGTGCGCGGTCCCAGCAGTCTGGTCAGGGCGTGCGCGGGTAGCTCCAGTACCTCTTCGAGTGCGGTGACGGCACGCAGCGACTCGGGCCGGTCGGGTCGCCGGATGCCGCGCTGCCAGTAGCTGAGGCTGGTGACTCCGACCCTTATGCCGCGTTGGGCGAGCCGGTGCTGGACCCGGTTGAGGGCCAGCCCGCGGGCGGCGAGGGCGGTGCGCAGTGCGACCGGGAAGGGCCCGGTGCGCAGCGCCTCGGCCAAGTCGGCTTCCAGGCGGCTGGTTTGGCGCGCTCCGGGCTGTGCCGCATTGCCCTTCGGATTCGTTTGTTGTAAGCCTTGCTGTGCTGCCATGGTGTCTTCCCCGCGTCTGGTGAAAACCGTTGTCACAGGCGGCCATTGCCGCGCTGGTCGATGTGACGTGATGTGAACGTTTACTTGCGGACGCGCGGAACCGGTATCCGCGTCCCGGGTAACAGCTGTTATCGGCGGTGGTGTTCACAAAGTACGGCTGGCGTTCACATCCCAGCCACCCCTGTGGATAACTTCGTTGACCTGAACCCGACAACTGCCTGATGCTCTGTCCCAGCGTCCGGACGCGCTCCTCCATCAGCCCCTGACAGCGAGGAACGCCATGTTCAAAACCCCCCACCCCAGGCCGCGTGGCCAAGATCGCAGACGCCTCGCGGCGGCGGCCCTGGCGCTGGCCGCGGCGCTGACCGCGAGCGTCGCGACGGCCGGCGGCGCCAGCGCGGCCAGCGGCTCGAAGCAGCTGAACATCACCATGCAGGCGCAGCAGCAGAGCAACTGGTGCTGGGCCGCCAGCGGCAACACCATCGCCACCTGGTTCGGCCGCGACTACACCCAGAACCAGTTCTGTGACGCGGCCTTCGACGAGCCGCAGGGCACCCAGTGCGGCAACTGGCAGGCGGCGCTGGACGATGTGCAGAACGCCCTGAACTGGATGGGCATCAACTCCGGTTCGTATGTGACCGGTTATCTGCGCTACAGCACCGTGCAGAGCGAAATCAACGCCAACCGCCCGATCGAGACCCGTATCGAGTGGAGTTCCGGTGGCGGGCACATGCACGTGCTGTACGGCTACGACACCTCCAACAACTGGGTGTACTGGGGAGACCCGTGGCCGTCCAACTACCGCTACAACTGGGCGGATTACAACTACTACGTGGGCAACGACTCGTTCACGTGGACCCATTCGCTCTATGGGATCGGAGCGTGACGCCGTGAACCCGATCCGTACCTGCGCCGCGGGCGTGCTGGCGGCCACCGCGCTGACCCTTGGTGCCGCCTCCGCGGCGCACGCCGACCCCCCGTCCGCCCCTGCCCCGTTCACCGCCGCGCAGACCGCCCAGGCGCGCGCCGCGGCGGACGCCCCGGCCTCCCTCGCCACGCTCTCGCGGTTCTTCGACCGCGACGGCAAGCACCCGGCGGCGGCGTCCGAACCGCACCTGGCGGGGCCGACCGTCACCGTGTTCACCCTCGACCCCGGATTCGTCGCCGGACGCGCGGGCGCACCGGTGGCCGACCCGGACTTCCTCGCCAGCAAGGCGGTCTCAGCCGACGGCCAGGTCGCCTCCCTGTGGACGGTGCGCACGGCCTCCGGCTGGAAGGTGGTCAACATCGCCACCGGCGGTGACGAGGTCGACTACGTCACCAAGGCACACGGAGCCGGCACGGTGTTCCGTGAGCCGCAGATCGACGCGTGGTACGTGCTGCGCGCGGGCCGGGTGCTGCCGTTGGACGCCGAGGCGCGGCACGCGGTGGGCGCGGGCGGTGCAACCCTCGCCGACTATCAGCGGCTGGTGCACCGCGAGTACGGCGACAAGCTGCCGGGCTCCGCCTATGACCGCGAGGGCAAGGCCGGTGGCTATGGCGGCCGGGCCGCGCCGACCGCGGCGGTGCGTGAACGGGCCGCCGCCACCGGCACGTCGGCCGCCACGGCCGGTACCGCCGCCGCGGCGGGCGCCCTGCTGGCCGGGGCCGCGGCCCTCGCCGTCCGCAGGCTGCGCCGTTCCCGCCGCACCGTCTGACCGCACGAAGCCCGAACCGTGCGTTCCGGCCCCGGAGGCGCCCCCACGCGCCGCCGGGGCCGGGATTGTCGGTGGGCGCCAGTAGGGTTGACCTCATGGCCGACCCCTCCAGCTACCGCCCGCAGCCGGGACAGATCCCGGACTCTCCCGGGGTGTACAAGTTCCGGGACGAGCACGGTCGTGTGATCTACGTGGGCAAGGCCAAGAGCCTGCGGCAGCGGCTCTCCTCGTACTTCCAGGACCTCGCGGGTCTGCACCCGCGCACCCGCACCATGGTGACCACGGCCGCCTCGGTGGAGTGGACCGTGGTCACCACCGAGGTCGAGGCGCTGCAGCTGGAGTACTCCTGGATCAAGGAGTTCGACCCGCGGTTCAACGTCAAGTACCGCGACGACAAGAGCTATCCGTCGCTCGCCGTCACGATGGGCGAGGAATTCCCGCGCGTTCAGGTGATGCGCGGTCCGAAGCGCAGGGGCGTACGGTACTTCGGGCCGTACGCGCACGCGTGGGCGATCCGGGAGACCGTCGACCTGCTGCTGCGGGTCTTCCCCGTACGCACCTGTTCCGCCGGGGTGTTCAGGCGCTCGCAGCAGATCGGCCGCCCCTGTCTGCTCGGTTACATCGGCAAGTGCTCCGCACCCTGTGTGGGTCGGGTGACCGCCGAGGAGCACCGTGAACTGGCCGAGGAGTTCTGCGACTTCATGGCCGGGCGTACCGGCACCTATCTACGCCGCCTTGAGCGGCGGATGCAGGACGCGGCGGCCGAGATGGAGTACGAGAAGGCGGCCCGGCTGCGCGATGACATCGAGGCGCTCAAGCGCGCGATGGAGAAGAACGCGGTCGTGCTGGCCGACGCCACCGACGCCGATGTGATCGCGGTCGCCGAGGACGACCTGGAAGCCGCCGTCCAGATCTTCCACGTCCGCGCCGGGCGGGTGCGCGGTCAGCGCGGCTGGGTCACCGACAAGGTGGAGGCCGTCGACACCGCCGGGCTGGTCGAGCACGCGCTCCAGCAGCTGTACGGCGAGGAGAGCGGCGACGCGGTGCCCAAGGAGGTGCTGGTCCCGGCGCTGCCGGAGCCCGTCGAGCCGCTGGCGCAGTGGCTGACCGGCCGCCGCGGGTCCAACGTCAGCCTGCGGGTGCCGCAGCGCGGCGACAAGAGGGACCTGATGGCCACCGTGCAGCGCAACGCCCAGCAGGCGCTGGCGCTGCACAAGACCAAGCGGGCCTCCGACCTGACCACCCGCTCGCGCGCCCTGGAGGAGATCGCCGAGGCGCTGGACCTGGACTCGGCGCCGCTGCGCATCGAGTGCTTCGACATCTCGCACCTGCACGGCGAGGACGTGGTGGCGTCAATGGTCGTCTTCGAGGACGGACTCGCCCGTAAGAGTGAGTACCGCCGCTTCCAGATCAAGACGTTCCAGGGCCAGGACGACGTACGGGCCATGCACGAGGTGGTTTCCCGGCGGTTCCGCCGCTATCTGCGGGAGATGCAGAAGGCGGGGGAGTGGCAGGAGCAGGACCCCGCCGACGCCCGTGAGGACGCCGAGGAGCCGGTGGGCGGCCCGATCGACCCGGACACCGGTCGGCCGCGCAAGTTCGCCTACCCGCCGCAGCTGCTCGTGGTGGACGGCGGCCAGCCGCAGGTCGCCGCGGCCCGCCGGGCGCTGGACGAGCTGGGCATCGAGGACATCGCGGTCTGCGGCCTCGCCAAGCGCCTGGAGGAGGTGTGGCTGCCCGGCGAGGACGACCCGGTGATCCTGCCGCGCACCAGCGAGGGCCTGTACCTGTTGCAGCGGGTACGGGACGAGGCGCACCGTTTCGCCATCCGGTACCAGCGCGGCAAGCGCGGCAAGGCGATGAAGGCCGGTGCGCTGGACGCCGTCGCCGGGCTGGGGGAGGCCCGTAAGCAGGCGCTGCTGAAGCACTTCGGTTCGCTGAAGCGGCTGCGCGCCGCGACCGTTGACGAGATCTGTGAGGTACCGGGCATAGGACGCAAGACGGCGGAGGCCGTCGTCGCGGCGCTCGCCCAGGCTTCACCCGCTGTTCCCGCTGTCAACACCGCCACTGGAGAGATCATGGAAGACGAGCTGGCGGCCACGCAGGGGACCGCCCCGGCTGAACGGGGGCAGGAAAGATGAACCAGGTCAATCACAGCGATGACCACGACACGTACGGAGCACAGGTGACGACGGGCGGAGCGGGCGAAGCTGCCGAGGCCATCCCGGAACTGGTGATCATCTCGGGCATGTCCGGGGCGGGCCGCAGCACCGCGGCCAAGTGCCTGGAGGACCTCGGCTGGTTCGTGGTCGACAACCTGCCGCCCGCGCTGATCCCCACCATGGTCGACCTCGGCGCCCGGTCCCAGGGCAACGTGGCGCGGATCGCCGTGGTCGTGGACGTGCGCGGTCGCCGCTTCTTCGACAACCTGCGGGAGTCGCTCGCCGACCTGGACACCAAGAGCGTCAAGCGGCGGGTGCTGTTCCTTGAGGCGTCCGACGACGCGCTGGTGCGCCGCTTCGAGTCGGTCCGGCGCCCGCACCCGCTGCAGGGGGACGGCCGGATCGTGGACGGCATCGCGCAGGAGCGCGACCTGCTGCGCGAACTGCGCGGCGAGGCCGACCTGGTCATCGACACCTCCAGCCTCAACGTGCACGAGCTGCGCGCCAAGATGGACGCCCAGTTCGCCGGTGAGGAGGAGCCGGAGCTGCGGGCCACCGTGATGTCGTTCGGCTTCAAGTACGGGCTGCCGGTCGACGCCGACCTGGTGGTCGACTGCCGTTTCCTGCCGAACCCGCACTGGGTCCCGGAGCTGCGCCCGTTCACCGGCCTCAACGACGAGGTCGCCACCTATGTGTTCAACCAGCCCGGCGCCAAGGAGTTCCTGGACCGCTACGCGGAGCTGCTGCACATCATCGCCGCCGGATACCGGCGGGAGGGCAAGCGCTATGTGACCATCGCCGTCGGCTGCACGGGCGGCAAGCACCGCAGCGTCGCCATGTCGGAGCGGCTGGCCCGGCGGCTGTCCTCGGACGGGGTGGAGACCGTTGTGGTCCATCGCGACATGGGGCGCGAGTGATCACGTCCAGGGCCGCGAGGCGGCTGCGCCGCACCAGCCACCGCTTCGGCGCCACCCCCAAGGTGGTGGCGCTCGGCGGCGGCCACGGACTGTCCGCCTCACTCGCCGCACTGCGCCGCATCACCCAGGACCTGACCGCCGTGGTCACCGTCGCCGACGACGGCGGCTCCAGCGGCCGGCTCCGCGACGAACTGGGCGTACTGCCCCCCGGAGACCTGCGCAAGGCGCTGGCCGCGCTGTGCGGGGACGACGAGTGGGGGCGCACCTGGTCACGGGTGATCCAACACAGGTTCACCAGTAAGGGTGAGATGCACGGGCACGCGGTCGGCAACCTGCTGATCGTCGCCCTGTGGGAGCAGCTGGGCGATCCGGTGGCCGCCCTGGAGTGGGTCGGCCGCCTGCTGGGCGCGCACGGCCGGGTGCTTCCGATGTCCGCGGTGCCGCTGGAGCTCCAGGCCACCGTACGCGGCCACGATCCGGCCCAGCCCGATGTCACCAGCACGGTGCGGGGGCAGGCGACGGTCGCGCTCACCCCGGGCGAGGTGCAGGAAGTGCGGGTGGTCCCGCAGGACCCGCCCGCGGTGCCGCAGGCCGTGCAGGCCGTGCTGGACGCGGACTGGGTGGTGCTCGGCCCCGGCTCGTGGTTCTCCTCCGTCATACCGCACCTGCTGGTGCCGGAGCTGGCCGAGGCCCTGATGCAGACCAGGGCGCGCCGGGTGCTGACCCTCAACCTGGCACCGCAGCCCGGAGAGACCGAAGGATTTTCTCCGCAGCGTCACTTGGAGGTTTTGGCCCGACACGCCCCTAAACTCACCATCGACGTGGTGCTGGCCGATGAGGCCGCCGTTCCCGACCGCGAAAGCCTTGACCAGGCCGCCGCGCGCCTGGGTGGCACGGTCGAGCTGGCCGCGGTCGCCGCCCCGGACGGGCCGCGGCACGACCCCGAGCAGCTGGCCGCCGCGTATGACCGGATTTTTCGGATGCATGGAAGGATCGGCCCATGGCGATGACGGCAGCGGTGAAGGACGAGATCTCCCGGCTACCCGTCACCCGTACCTGCTGCCGCAAGGCGGAGGTGTCGTCGATCCTGCGGTTCGCTGGCGGGCTCCATCTCGTCAGCGGTCGCATCGTGATCGAGGCGGAGCTGGACACCGGTATCGCGGCCCGGCGCCTGCGCAAGGACATCCTGGAGATCTTCGGCCACCCCTCCGACCTGGTGGTGATGGCACCAGGCGGGCTGCGCAGGGGCAGCCGCTATGTGGTGCGGGTGGTCGCCGGGGGTGACCAGCTGGCCCGGCAGACCGGTCTGGTGGACGGCAGGGGCCGCCCGATCCGCGGGCTGCCGCCGCAGGTGGTCTCCGGGGCCACCTGCGACGCGGAGGCCGCCTGGCGCGGCGCGTTCCTGGCGCACGGGTCGTTGACCGAGCCCGGCCGCTCGTCCTCCCTCGAGGTGACCTGCCCCGGACCCGAGGCGGCGCTGGCCCTGGTCGGCGCGGCCCGGCGGCTGGGCATCCCGTCCAAGGCCCGCGAGGTGCGCGGCGTGGACCGCGTGGTGGTCCGGGACGGTGACGCGATCGGCGCACTGTTGACCCGGCTCGGGGCGCACGAGTCGGTGCTGGCGTGGGAGGAGCGCCGGATGCGCCGCGAGGTGCGGGCCACCGCGAACCGGCTCGCCAACTTCGACGACGCCAACCTGCGCCGCTCTGCGCGGGCCGCGGTCGCCGCGGGGGCGCGGGTGCAGCGCGCCCTGGAGATCCTCGGTGACGAGGTACCGGAGCACCTGGCCGCCGCCGGGCGGCTGCGGATGGACCACAAGCAGGCGTCGCTTGAGGAGCTGGGCTCGCTCGCCGACCCGCCGCTGACCAAGGACGCGGTCGCCGGCCGCATCCGGCGGCTGCTCGCGATGGCCGACAAGCGCGCCGCGGACCTGGGGATCCCCGGCACCGAGTCCAACCTCACCGAGGAGATGGTCGGCTAACCGCCGCCGGGCGGGGGCGGGTTGTGCTCATGGGCGCTTCGCCCCAGACTCCGGTTGTGCCCACCCGCGTCGCCCCCCGGAACGACTGCCCACAAACCGGGGCGTGCTCGATGTCACCCGGGACACCTGGGCGAGGTAGGGTCGTGGGTGGTCGGGGACATCCATTCGGCGCAGCCGGATTGTATTCCGGTACATAAACGAGGAGATCGGTTCGTGACGATCCGCGTAGGCATCAACGGCTTTGGCCGCATCGGTCGTAACTTCTTCCGCGCCGCGCTTGAGCAGGGTGCGGACTTCGAGATCGTCGGTGTCAACGACCTGACCGACAACGCGACCCTGGTGCACCTGCTCAAGTACGACACCATCCTGGGCCGCCTCAAGCACGACGTCAGCCACACCGACGACACCATCACCGTCGGCGGCCAGACCTTCAAGACGATGGCCGAGCGCGACCCGGCGAACCTGCCGTGGGGCGAGCTGGGCGCGGACATCGTGATCGAGTCCACCGGCATCTTCACCAAGCGTGAGGACGCCGCCAAGCACCTCGCCGCCGGCGCCAAGAAGGTCATCATCTCGGCCCCGGCCAAGGACGAGGACATCACCATCGTCATGGGCGTCAACAACGACAAGTACGACGCCGCCAACCACCACGTCATCTCCAACGCCTCCTGCACCACCAACTGCGTGGCGCCGATGGCCAAGGTGCTGCTGGAGAACTTCGGCATCGTCAAGGGCCTGATGACCACGGTCCACGCCTACACCAACGACCAGCGCATCCTGGACTTCCCGCACAAGGACCTGCGCCGCGCCCGGGCCGCCGCCGAGAACATCATCCCGACCACCACGGGTGCCGCGAAGGCCACCGCCCTGGTCATCCCGGAGCTGAAGGGCAAGCTGGACGGCATCGCCATGCGCGTCCCGGTCCCCACCGGCTCCGTCACCGACCTGGTCATCGAGCTGGAGCGCGAGGTCACCAAGGACGAGGTCAACGCCGCGTTCCAGAAGGCCGCCCAGGGCCAGCTCAAGGGCATCCTGGACTACACCGAGGACCCGATCGTCTCCTCGGACATCGTCAACTGGCCCGCCTCCTGCACCTTCGACTCCTCCCTGACCATGGTCCAGGGCAAGAGCGTCAAGGTCGTCGGCTGGTACGACAACGAGTGGGGCTACTCCAACCGTCTGGTGGACCTGACCGCCTTCGTCGGCGGCCAGCTCTGACCCCCGCACAGATGTGACGGACGGGGCCCGGACGACGCGCATGTCGTACGGGCCCCGTCCCACGACCTAGGAGCCCTTCACCATGAAGACGATCGACGACCTTGAGGTCGCCGGGCGGCGGGTGTTCGTCCGCGCCGACCTCAACGTCCCGCTGGACGGTGACCAGATCACCGACGACGGCCGCATCCGGGCCGCCGTGCCGACCATCACCAAGCTCGCCGAGCGCGGCGCGAAGGTGATCGTCGCCTCCCACCTCGGCCGCCCCAAGGGCGCGCCGGACCCGCAGTACTCGCTCGCTCCGGTCGCCAGGCGGCTCGGTGAACTCCTCGGCAGGCAGGTCGCGTTCGCGACCGACACCGTGGGTGACAGCGCGAAGGCCACCGTCGCCGCCCTGGCCGACGGCGAGGTCACGCTGCTGGAGAACCTGCGCTTCAACGCGGGCGAGACCAGCAAGGACGACGCCGAACGCGGCGCGTTCGCCGACGAGTTGGCGGCCCTCGCCGACGCCTACGTCGGCGACGGCTTCGGCGCCGTGCACCGCAAGCACGCCTCGGTCTACGACCTGCCGAAGCGCCTGCCGCACGCCGCGGGCGACCTGATCGCCACCGAACTCGGGGTGCTGAAGAAGCTCACCGAGGACGTGCGCCGCCCGTACGTGGTGGTGCTCGGCGGGGCCAAGGTCTCCGACAAGCTCGCTGTCATCGACCAGTTGCTGGCCAAGGCGGACCGGCTGCTGATCGGCGGCGGCATGGCGTACACCTTCCTCAAGGCCAAGGGCTACGAGGTGGGCAAGAGCCTGCTGCAGGAGGACCAGATCCCGGCCGTCAACGAGTACCTGGCGCGCGCCGAGAAGAACGGCGTCGAACTGGTGCTGCCGGTCGACGTGTTGGCCGCGGACGACTTCCCCGACCTGAAGACCAAGGCCCCGGCCGAGTACGTCACGGTCGACGCCGACCAGATCCCCTCCGACAAGGAGGGCCTGGACATCGGCCCGAAGACCCGCGAGCTGTTCGCTTCGAAGATCGCGGACGCCGCGACGGTGTTCTGGAACGGCCCGATGGGTGTCTTCGAGCACCCCGACTACGCCGGGGGCACGAGGGCCGTCGCCCAGGCCCTGGCGGACAGCGACGGCTTCACCGTCATCGGCGGTGGCGACTCGGCCGCCGCCGTGCGCACCCTGGGCTTCGACGAGAACGCCTTCGGCCACATCTCGACCGGTGGCGGCGCCAGCCTGGAATACCTCGAAGGCAAGACGCTGCCCGGCCTCGCCGCACTGGAGGACTGACCTTGAGCACCCGCACGCCGCTGATGGCGGGCAACTGGAAGATGAACCTCAACCACCTTGAGGCCATCGCCCACGTCCAGAAGCTCGCCTTCGCCCTCACCGACAAGGACTACGAGGCCGTCGAGGTCGCGGTCCTGCCGCCGTTCACCGACCTGCGGTCGGTGCAGACGCTGGTCGACGGTGACAAGCTGAAGATCAAGTACGGTGCGCAGGACCTGTCCGCGCACGATGCGGGCGCGTACACCGGGGAGATCTCCGGTTCCATGCTCGCCAAGCTCAAGTGCGCCTTCGTGGTCATCGGCCACAGCGAGCGCCGCCAGTACCACCGCGAGGACGACGCGCTGGTCAACGCCAAGGTGAAGGCCGCCTACCGGCACGAGCTGACCCCGATCCTGTGCGTGGGCGAGGGCCTGGAAGTCCGCAAGGCGGGCAACCAGGTCGCGCACACCCTCGCCCAGGTCGACGGCGCCCTGAAGGACATCCCGGCCGACCAGGCGCGCGGCATCGTCATCGCCTACGAGCCGGTGTGGGCGATCGGCACCGGCGAGGTCGCCACCCTCGAGGACGCGCAGGAGGTCTGCGGGGCGATCCGCGGCCGACTGGCCGAGCTGTACGGCCAGGAGGTGGCCGACGAGGTGCGCATCCAGTACGGCGGCTCGGTGAAGTCCGGCAACATCGCCGCGATCATGGCGCAGCCCGACGTGGACGGCGCGCTGGTCGGCGGTGCCTCGCTGGACGCCGAGGAGTTCGTCAAGATCGTCCGCTTCGGTGACCAGGCAGTAGGCTGACGCACTCGCCACGAAGTACCCTGTCGGGGACTGGGTCGGCAGCTCGCCGCCCGGTCCCCGAACCCTTCTACATCGAACTACGTCCCCGAGAGAGTTGGTCCAGCCGTGGTCATCGGGTTCTCCATCGCCCTCATCATCTTCAGCCTGCTGCTGATGCTGCTGGTCCTGATGCACAAGGGCAAGGGCGGCGGCCTCTCCGACATGTTCGGTGGCGGTATGCAGTCCTCCGTCGGCGGTTCCTCGGTGGCCGAGCGCAACCTCGACCGGATCACCGTCATCGTCGGCCTGCTGTGGTTCGCCTGCATCGTGGGGCTCGGCCTGGCGCTCAAACTCCAGCACTGAGGGCTCCGGCGCTGAGGGCCCGGTACCGCGCCGCACGCTCCAGTACCGGGCGGTGGTTCACGGACACAGCGCCCAGATCGCCCCAATCCCGTTCGTTCGGGCATAACTGACGCCTCGTCGCCCCAGCGGCTTATCATGGAACGACGTCCGCGGGTCCAGGTGCGGTTCCCCACTGTGGTGGGGGTGAGCCGGTCCCCGTAAGCTGGACGACCTCGCAGCACCATCACGCAGGGAGTTACGACCGTGGCAAGTGGCAACGCGATCCGTGGTAGTCGGGTCGGAGCGGGGCCGATGGGGGAGGCAGAGCGCGGTGAGTCCGCGCCGCGTCTTCGCATCTCCTTCTGGTGCTCGAACGGGCACGAGACCCAGCCGAGCTTCGCCAGCGACGCGCAGATCCCGGACACCTGGGACTGCCCCCGCTGCGGCTTCCCGGCCGGGCAGGACGAGAACAACCCGCCGGACCCGCCGCGTACCGAGCCGTACAAGACCCACCTGGCCTATGTACGGGAGCGGCGCAGCGACGCGGACGGTGAGGCGATCCTCGCCGAGGCGCTCGCGAAGCTCCGCGGCGAGATCTGAACACGCGAAGAGGGTCCGGGGTGGCAACCCCGGACCCTCTTCGCGTCGGTTCCGTCAGGCGGACGCCAACGGATACAGCTGCTTGGGCAGTTGGGCCGCCGCGGCCTTGTCCAGCAGCCACAGCGTCCTGCCACGGCCGTGCGCCCCGGCGGCCGGGGCCTGAATCTCTCCCGCGCCCGACAGTGCGATGGCGACGGCGTTGGCCTTGTCCTCGCCGGCCGCCAGCAGCCACACCTCACGCGCCGCCCGGATCGCCGGAAGCGTCAGCGAGATACGGGTCGGCGGCGGCTTGGGCGCTCCGCGCACCCCGATGACCATCCGCTCCGTCTCCCGTACCCCCGGGTGCTCCGGGAACAGCGAGGCGACATGGGTGTCCGGGCCGACGCCCAGCATCAGCACGTCGAACGTCGGCACCGGGCCGTGGTCCTGCGGTCCCGCGGCCTTGGCCAGCTCCTCGGCGTACGCCTCCGCGGCGGCGTCCACGTCATTGCCGAACGGGCCGTCCGAGGCGGGCATCGGGTGCACCCTGGCCGGAACCAGTGGCACGGCGTCCAGCAGCGCGGCCCGCGCCTGGGTGTAGTTGCGGTCCGGGTCGCCCTCCGGCAGGAACCGCTCGTCGCCCCACCACAGGTCAAGCCGCGACCAGTCCACCGCGTCCCGGGCCGGCGCCTCGGCGAGCGCCGCCAGCAGCGCGTTGCCGTTGCGCCCGCCGGTGAGCACCACGCTGGCCGAGCCGCGGGCGGCCTGGGCGTCGACCACCTTGGTGATCAACCGGGCCGCCGCGGCCTTCGCCATCAGCTCCTTGTCGCGGTGCACCACGACCTGGGGCGGGGTCACTTCGCCTTCCCCGTACCGGAGTCGGCGGGCTTCCCCGGCGCCTCAGCGGCCTTCTTCGCGGGCGCCGCGGCCTTCTTCTCCGGCTTGTGCGCACCGTTGGTCGGCGGCCGCTCGGCCGAACCCTCCTGCGTCGACTGGACGTTCAGCCGGTCCACGCCGAACTGCACGGAGGAGCGGTAGATCTCATCCGGGTCCAGCCTGCGCAGTTCCTCGGCGATCAGCTCGGCGGTCTCCCGCCGCTTGAGCGCCACCCGGCGGTCCGGCTGACCCGGCATCGCCAGCTCCGCCAGCGCGCCGTCGGCGCGGTCCAGGCAGATCGTGCCGTCCGCGGTGGTCATCCGTACCGCGGTCAGCCCCGGACCGTCCGAGACCCGGCGCTCCACCGGCACCTTCAGCCGGTCGGCGAGCCACATGCCGAGCAGCTCGGTGCTCGGGTTGTACGGCTCGCCCTCGACCACCGCGGCGCTGATCGCCGAGTGCTTCTGGTCCAGCGCCGCGGCCAGCATGCTGCGCCACGGGGTGATCCGGGTCCAGGCCAGGTCGGTGTCGCCCGGGGAGTAGGAACCGGCGCGCACCTCCAGCGCGGCGACCGGGTCCTCGGCCGAGGCGGCGTCGGTGATCCGGCGCTGGGCCAGCTTGCCCAGCGGGTCCTCGGCGGGCTTGTCCGGGGCGTCCTCCGGCCACCACACCACGACCGGCGCGTCCGGCAGCAGCAGCGGCAGCACCACCGACTCGGCGTGGCCGGACAGCTCACCGTGCAGCCGAAGCAGCACCGTCTCGCCGGTGCCCGCGTCGGAGCCGACCCGGACCTCGGCGTCCAGCCGGGACTTGGCGCGGTCCCGCGGGGTGCGGCCCGGCCGCCTGATGACGACCAGGATCCGCGACGGGTGCTCCCGAGAGGCGTCACCGGCCGCCTTGAGGGCGTCGTAGGCGTTGCCCTCGTCGGTGACGATGACCAGGGTGAGCACCATGCCCACCGCGGGGGTGCCGATGGCCCTGCGGGCCTCGATCAGACCCGAGTTGATCTTCGAGGAGGTGGTGTTGGTGAGATCGATCTTCATGGCCGGCGCCAGCTCCTGCCGTCTCGTGCGAGCATCTCGTCCGCCTCCACCGGCCCCCAGGTTCCGGCGGGGTACTGGGCGGGCTTGCCGTGCTTCTCCCAGTACTCCTCGATCGGGTCGAGGATCATCCAGGAGAGCTCGACCTCCTGGTGGCGCGGGAAGAGGTTGGCGTCGCCGAGCAGCACGTCCAGCAGCAGGCGCTCGTAGGCCTCCGGGCTGGACTCGGTGAAGGACTCGCCGTAGGCGAAGTCCATGGTCACGTCCCGCACCTCCATCGAGGTGCCCGGCACCTTGGAGCCGAACCGCACCGTGATGCCCTCGTCCGGCTGGACCCGGATGACCAGGGCGTTCTGGCCGAGCTCCTCGGTGGCGCCGGACTCGAACGGCAGGTACGGCGCGCGCTTGAAGACCACCGCGATCTCGGTGACCCGGCGGCCGAGCCGCTTGCCGGTGCGCAGGTAGAACGGGACGCCCGCCCAGCGGCGGTTGTTGATGGTCAGCTTGATGGCGGCGTAGGTGTCGGTCTTGGACTTGGGGTCGATGCCCTCTTCCTCCAGGTAGCCGAGCACCTCCTCGCCACCCTGCCAGGCGTGCGCGTACTGGCCGCGCACGGTGTGCTTGCCCAGGTCCTCCGGAAGCTGGACGGCGCTGAGCGCCTTGAGCTTCTCGGTCACCAGCGCCTTGGGGTGGAAGGAGCCGGGCTCCTCCATCGCGGTCAGCGCCAGCAGCTGGAGCAGGTGGTTCTGGATGACGTCACGGGCCGCGCCGATGCCGTCGTAGTAACCGGCCCGGCCGCCGATGCCGATGTCCTCGGCCATGGTGATCTGTACGTGGTCGACGTAGGACCGGTTCCAGATCGGCTCGAACATGGTGTTGGCGAACCGCAGCGCCAGGATGTTCTGGACCGTCTCCTTGCCCAGGTAGTGGTCGATCCGGAAGACGTCCACCGGCTCGAACACCTCGTGCACGACCCGGTTGAGCTCCTGGGCGCTGGCCAGGTCGTGGCCGAACGGCTTCTCGATGACCGCGCGCCGCCAGGAGTCCCCGGAGCCCTGCGACAGCCCGTGCTTCTTGAGCTGCTGGACCACCTTGGGGAAGAACTTCGGCGGTACGGAGAGGTAGAAGGCGAAGTTGCCGCCGGTGCCGCGGGCCTTGTCCAGCTCGTCGATGGTGGCCCGCAGCGTCTCGAAGGCGTCGTCGTCGTCGAACTCACCGGGCACGAACCGGAAGCCCTCGGCGAGCTGCTGCCAGACCTCCTCGCGGAACGGGGTCCGCGCGTGCTCCTTGACCGCGTCGTGCACGACCTGGGCGAAGTCCTCGTCCTCCCAGTCGCGGCGGGCGAAGCCGACGAGCGAGAAGCCCGGCGGCAGCAGTCCGCGGTTGGCGAGGTCGTACACCGCGGGCATCAGCTTCTTACGGGACAGGTCGCCCGTGACCCCGAAGATGACCAGGCCCGACGGCCCCGCGATACGCGGGAGCCGTCGATCCTGAGGGTCACGCAGCGGATTGCCGCTGGTGGTCACTGTTCTCACGCCTCCGAAGGGGCGAGGCGCTTCAGCTCCGCCTCGGTGGACTTGAGCAGGTCGTTCCAGGACGCCTCGAACTTCTCCACGCCCTCCTCCTCCAGCAACTGGACCACGTCGTCGTAGGAGATCCCGACCGCCGCGAGCGCGTCGAGGTCGGCCTGGGCCTGCTCGTAGGTGCCCTGGATGGTGTTGCCGGTGATCTCGCCGTGGTCGGCGGTGGCCAGCAAGGTGGCCTCCGGCATGGTGTTGACCGTGTTGGGGGCGACCAGCTCGGTCACGTACAGGGTGTCCGGGTACGCCGGGTCCTTGACGCCGGTGGAGGCCCACAGCGGACGCTGCTTGTTGGCACCGGCCTTCTCCAGCGCGAGCCAGCGCTCCGAGGAGAACACCTCCTCGTACGCCTGGTAGGCGAGCCGGGCGTTGGCCAGAGCCGCCTTGCCGCGCAGGGCCTTGGCCTCGTCGGTGCCGATCTTGTCCAGCCGCTTGTCGATCTCGGTGTCCACCCGGGAGACGAAGAACGAGGCGACGGAACGGATCTTGGACAGGTCCTGTCCGGCCGCCTTGGCCTTCTCCAGACCGGCCAGGTAGGCGTCCATGACCTTGCGGTACCGCTCCAGGGAGAAGATCAGCGTGACGTTGACGCTGATGCCCAGGCCGATGACCTCGGTGATCGCGGGCAGGCCGGCCTCGGTCGCCGGGATCTTGATGAGCGTGTTCGGCCGGTCGACCAGCCAGGCGAGCTGCTTGGCCTCGGCGATGGTGGCCCTGGTGTTGTGCGCCAGGCGCGGGTCGACCTCGATGGACACCCGGCCGTCCTGGCCGTCGGTGTCGTCGAAGACCGGGCGCAGGACGTCGGCGGCGTCCCGGACGTCCGCCGTGGTGATCATCCGGATGGCCTCTTCGACGGTGACCTTGCGGGCGGCGAGGTCGGCGACCTGCTGCTCGTAGCCGTCGCCGCCGGAGATGGCCTTCTGGAAGATGGACGGGTTGGTGGTGACACCGACGACATGGCTGTCGTCGATCAGCTCCGCGAGGTTGCCGGACGTGATCCGCTTGCGGGACAGGTCGTCCAGCCAGATCGCGACGCCTTCTTCGGAGAGGCGCTTGAGTGCGTCTGTCATGGGTTTTGCATCTCCTCGTAAGGTCGTTGAGAGGTCAGCGGTTCGCGGCGGCGATGGAGTCGCGGGCGGCGTCGACGACCGCCTCGGAGGTGAGACCGAACTCGCGGTACAGCACCTTGTAGTCGGCGGAGGCGCCGAAGTGCTCAAGGCTGACGATGCGTCCGTCCTCACCGACGAACTTGTGCCAGGTGAGGCCGATTCCGGCCTCGACCGCCACCCGCGCCTTGACGTTGGGCGGCAGAACGTGGTCGCGGTAGGCCTGGTCCTGCTCCTCGAACCACTCCACCGACGGCATCGAGACCACCCGGGTCGGGACGCCCTCGGCCTGGAGCGCCTCGCGGGCCTCCACGGCCAGCTGGACCTCGGAGCCGGTGCCGATCAGGATGACCTGGGCCTGGCCGCCCTCGGCGTCCAGCAGGACGTAACCGCCCTTGGCAGCATCCTCGTTGGCCTCGTACGTCGGCACGTTCTGCCGGGTCAGCGCCAGTCCGTGCGGGGCGGGCTTGGCGGAGTGGCGGCGCAGGATCTCCCGCCAGGCGATGACGGTCTCGTTGGCGTCGGCCGGACGGACCATGTTCAGGCCGGGGATGGCGCGCAGCGCGGCCATGTGCTCCACCGGCTGGTGCGTCGGACCGTCCTCGCCGAGGCCGATGGAGTCGTGCGTCCACACGTAGGTGACCGGCAGCTTCATCAGCGCGGCCAGGCGCACCGCCGGACGCATGTAGTCGGAGAAGACCAGGAAAGTGCCGCCGTAGATACGGGTGTTGCCGTGCAGCGCGATGCCGTTCATGGTCGAGCCCATGGCGTGCTCGCGGATGCCGAAGTGCACCGTGCGGCCGTACGGGCTGGCCTCCGGCAGCGGGTTGCCCTCCGGGAGGAACGACGACGAGGCGTCGATGGTGGTGTTGTTCGACCCGGCCAAGTCGGCCGAGCCGCCCCACAGTTCGGGGATCACCGCGCCCAGCGCCTTGAGCACCTCACCGGAGGCCTTGCGGGTGGCGATCGCCTTGCCGGGGGCGAACGCCGGCAGGGCCTGCTCCCAACCGGAGGGCAGCTCACCGGCGTTGATGCGGTCGAAGTCGGCGGCGCGCTCGGGGTTGGCGGTGCGCCACTCCTCGAACCGCTTGTTCCAGGTGCTGTGCGCCTCACGGCCCCGGTCGGCCACCGCGCGCGCGTGCGCCAGGACCTCGGGGGCGACCTCGAAGTGCTGCTCCGGGTCGAAGCCCAGCACCCGCTTGGTGGCGGCGACCTCGTCGGCGCCCAGCGCGGAGCCGTGCGCGGCGGCGGTGTTCTGGGCGCTCGGCGCGGGCCACGCGATGATGGTGCGGGCGATGATCATCGAGGGGCGCTCGGTCTCCGCCTGGGCGGCCTTGAGCGCCTGGTACAGCGCGTGCACGTCGAGGTCGCCTTCGGCGGACTGGGTGACGTGCTGGACGTGCCAGCCGTACGCCTCGTAGCGCTTGGCGACGTCCTCACTGAAGGCGGTCTCGGTGTCGCCCTCGATGGAGATGTGGTTGTCGTCGTAGAGCGCGACCAGGTTGCCGAGCTTCTGGTGCCCGGCAAGCGAGGACGCCTCCGCCGAGACGCCCTCTTCCAGGTCACCGTCGGAGACGATGGTCCAGATCGTGTGGTCGAACGGGGACTCGCCCGCCGGGGCCTCGGGGTCGAACAGGCCGCGCTCGTAGCGGGCGGCCATGGCCATGCCGACCGCGTTGGCGATGCCCTGGCCGAGCGGACCGGTGGTGGTCTCCACGCCCACGGTGTGGCCGTGCTCGGGGTGGCCGGGGGTGCGCGAGCCCCAGGTGCGGAAGGACTTGAGGTCGTCGAGTTCCAGGCCGTAACCCGACAGGTAGAGCTGGATGTAGAGGGTCAGACTGGAGTGGCCGCACGACAGGACGAAGCGGTCACGCCCGGTCCAGTCGGGGTTGGCCGGATCATGCCGCATCAGCTTCTGGAACAGCAGGTAGGCGGCGGGTGCGAGGCTCATGGCCGTGCCCGGATGGCCGTTTCCGACCTTCTGGACGGAGTCCATGGCCAGTACCCGGGCGGTGTCCACGGCCCGCTTGTCCAGATCGGTCCAGTCGAGGTCTGCGGTGGTCGGCTGCGTGCTCACCCTGGGTCAGGGCTCCTCTCCACATTTTCTCCAACGCCGTCAGCCCTTGCGGCCACCGGCGATTTCGAGCCTACCCTCGTACGGGCGGGCGTTCGGCCCCGTCTCAGGCAACGGCAGGCCGACTTTGTTCATTCCCGGTACATAGTCTCTCCCGTCGGTTCCAGCGTGGTCCATGGGGGCTGCTTCCGCCCGGTGGACTGCGTGGAACGGCCGCGTGAATGTCACCTTGCGTGTCGCCGCCGCACCGCCTCCCCGCCGCGCACGAGGCTCTACGCCAACACGGGTGCCCCCCGCGACAGGTCCCGTAACAGCAACGTCTAGAGTGGCGTGGTACGCGCAGGGACTTACCCGGTCTTCACAACTGGGAGGGCCTTGCTGGTCTTTCTTCCTCTCAGAGGTGTTCGTGACGGCCGTCGAAACCCGACCCCCCGGGGTCGTCGGGACGAGCCCTGGGCACCGGCCCTTCGGGGCGCGGGTCAAG
Source organism: Streptomyces silvisoli (assembly GCF_029269905.1). Lineage (NCBI taxonomy): Bacteria > Bacillati > Actinomycetota > Actinomycetes > Kitasatosporales > Streptomycetaceae > Streptomyces > Streptomyces silvisoli. The sequence goes on from NZ_JARJBC010000027.1 coordinate 19,165, forward strand.
GCGTTCGTGGAGCTGACCAAGCCGCGCATCATCGAGCTGCTGCTGATCACCACGGTGCCGGTGATGTTCCTGGCCGCGCACGGCGTACCCGACCTGTGGCTGGTGCTGACGACGGTCGTCGGCGGCTACATGTCGGCGGGTGGCGCTAACGCCCTGAACATGTACATCGACCGCGACATCGACGCGCTGATGCACCGCACCGAGCAGCGCCCGCTGGTCACCGGCATGGTCTCGCCGCGCGAGTGCCTGGTCTTCGGCATCTCCCTGTCGGTGGTCTCGACGGTCTGGTTCGGCCTGCTGGTCAACTGGCTGTCGGCCGCACTGTCACTCACGGCCATCCTGTACTACGTCTTCGTCTACACGCTGTGGTTGAAGCGCCGTACCACGCAGAACATCGTGTGGGGCGGCATCGCGGGCTGTCTGCAGGTGTTCATCGGATGGTCGGCGGTGCGCGACGAACTCGCCTGGGCGCCGTTCGTCCTCTTCCTGGTCCTGTTCTTCTGGACGCCGCCGCACTACTGGCCGCTGTCGATGAAGGTCAAGGACGACTACGAGCGGGTGGGCGTGCCCATGCTGCCGGTGGTCGCGGGCAACCTGGTGGTGGCCAAGCAGATCCTCGCCTACAGCTGGGTGATGGTGCTGGTCTCGCTCACCCTGTGGTGGCCGCTGGGCGCCACCGGCTGGCTGTACCCGGTGGCGGCCACGCTGCTCGGCGGCTTCTGGCTGAAGGAGGCGCACGCGCTGTACTCCCGGGCGAAGAACGGTGTGACCGGCCCCAAGCTGAAGGAGATGCGGCTGTTCCACTGGTCGATCACCTACGCGACGCTGCTGTTCGTGGTCGTCGCCGTGGACCCCTTCGTGCGCTGATCACCGCTGCCCCGCCACGGTGTCCCCGCCCTCTTCCGTGGGCTGGGACACCTTTTCCGCTGGCTCTTCCAGCAGTGATTACTCGCGGGTAGCATTCTGTTCATGGCAGAGACCGAGGCCCCGCACCGCACCCCCGACGCCCGCGCGGAGCGCCGGGCGCACAGACTCGCCCAGCAGATCGGCGCCTTCGCACGCGACCACGGCGGCAGCGCCGAAGGCCAGATCGCGTACATCGGCGAGGCCGGTACCCGCATCGTCCTGGTCGGCGAGGACGGCGGGTGGGGCGACCTGGTGGCCCCCTCGTACCACGTCGCCGAGCGCGCGGTGGAACTGTCCGGAATCACCGTCCATGAGGACTTCGACGGCGAGTTCGCGGCCAAGGTCCGTACCGGGCCCTACGAGTGGACGAGGATGGCCGGAATTCAAGTGGGCGGACCCGCCAACACCTGACACCCATCCGTCCCGTTAGCACCATGGACACGATCAAACCCAAGTTGATCGTGAACCGGACCTGGACTAGGGGAGTTGCATGGGCGCGCGGGAAGTACGGGAACAACGGCACCGGCTCGCGCGCCAGGAGGCGGCGCGGCTCGGTGCCGAGGGCATTCACGCGGTCGCCCTCACCTGGGTGGACAACGCCGGGGTGACCAGGGTCAAGGCGGTGCCCACCAGCCGTCTCGCGCACGCCGTGCGGCACGGCGTCGGCATGTCACCGGTGTTCGACGTCTACACCTCCGACGACGCGATCGCCGCGGTGCCCGAACTCGGCCTCGGCAGCCCCGACGGCGACCTGCGGCTCATCCCCGACCTCGACCGCCTCACCACCCTTGCCGCGCAACCGGGTTGGGCCTGGGCCCCGGTCGACCGCCACGACCAGCAGGGCGACCCGCACCCGGGATGCGCGCGGCTGTTCGCCCGCCGCATGGTGGCCCGGGCCAAGGAGCGGGGGCTGGAAGCGCGCATGGGGTTCGAGACGGAGTGGATGGCCATGCGGCCCGGGGAGCCGCCCACCCCGTCCACCTCGGCGCCCGCCTACGGGATGACCCGGATCGTCGAACTGTCCGACTACGTGCGCGACATCGTTCAGGCGCTCGCCGCCGAGCACCTGGAACTGCTCCAGATCCACCCCGAGTACACCCCGGGCCAGTTCGAGATCTCCACCGCCAGCGCCGATCCGCTGCGCGCCGCCGACGAGTTGATCCTGGCCCGCGAGACGGTACGGGCCGTGACCCGGCAGCACGGGCTGCGCGCCTCGTTCGCGCCCACCGTCATCGCCGGACAGGTGGGCAACGGCTGCCATCTGCACCTGAGCCTGCGCCACGACGGCGAGGACCTCTTCCGCGGCGGCGCGGGCAGCCACGGGCTGGCCGGCGCCGCCGAGGCCTTCCTCGCCGGGGTACTGGACGCGCTCCCGGCACTGATGGCGATCGGCGCCCCCTCACCCGCCAGCTATCTGCGTCTGGTGCCCTCGCAATGGGCCGGCGCCTTCCAGTGCTGGGGGGTGGAGAACCGGGAGGCCGCGCTACGGCTGGTGCCCGGGCCGCCGGACGAGGCCGGCAGCGCCAACGCCGAGGTCAAGTGCTTTGACGCCGCGGCCAATCCGTACCTGGTGGTGGGCGCGGTCATCGCCGCCGGGCTGCACGGCATCGACGCGGGCCTGAAACTCCCCGACCCGGTACAGGGCGACCCGGCCACCACCGCGCCCGACACCCCCCGGCTGCCGCGCTCGCTGACCGAGGCGGCGGACCGCTTCGCGCAGTACGAGCCGCTGCGCAGCGCACTGGGCGAGTCGGCGCACGGCGCGGTGCTCGCGGTACGCCGGGCGGAGGCGCGGCAGTTCGCCGACGCCGACCCGGAGCAGATCGCCTCGGCCGTCCGCTGGCGCTACTGATGGCCGAACCGCCGTCGCTGCCACCACTGGTCGACCATCACTGCCACGGGGTGGTACGCCACGACCTCGGCCTCGGCTCGTTCGAGCCGTACCTCACCGAGGCGCAGGCGCCCGCCGCGCGCGGCACCACCTACTTCGACACCCAGACCGGGTTCGCGGTGCGCCGCTGGTGCCCGCCGCTGCTCGGGCTGGAACCGCACTGCCCACCCGCTTACTACCTGGCCCGCCGCCGCGAACTCGGCGCGTACGAGGCGACCCGGCTGCTGCTGCGCGGCACCGGCATCGGAACGTTCCTGGTGGACACCGGCCTGCCCGGGGACCTGACGGAACCGGCCGAACTCGCCGCGGCGGGAGGCGGATCCGCCCGGGAGGTCGTGCGTCTGGAGACCCTGGCCGAACAGGTCGCCGACACCTCCGGCACCGCCACCGCGTTCGTCGCCAACCTCGCCGAGGCGGTGCACACCGCGGCGCAGGCCGCCGTCGGTTTCAAGTCAATCGCCGCCTACCGGTACGGCCTGGCGCTGGCCCCCGACCCCCCGCGCCCCGCCGAGGTGCGCCGCGCCGCGCAGGAGTGGCTGGCCGCGCGTTCCACCGGCGGCCGGGTCAGCGACCCGGTACTGCTGCGGCACCTGCTGTGGACCGCGGTCGCCACCGGGCTGCCGCTGCAACTGCACACCGGATTCGGCGATCCGGACCTACGGCTCGACCAGGCCGACCCGACGCTGCTCACCGACTTCGTCAGGGCCGTGGACGGACTCGGTACGGATCTGGTGCTCCTGCACGGATATCCGTACCACCGGCAGGCCGCCTATCTGGCGAACGTGTTCCCGCATGTCCACGCCGACGTCGGGCTGTCCCTCACCCACACCGGGGCGCGGGCGGCGGCGGTGCTCGCCGAGACGCTGGAACTGGCGCCCTTCGGAAAGGTGTTGTTCTCCACCGACGCCTACGGGCTGCCGGAGCTGTACGTGGTCGGCGCCCGGCTCTTCACGGAGGCGCTCCAGCGGCTGCTCACCGGCTGGGTCGAGGAGGGCGCCTGGGCCGCGTCGGACGCGGCCCGCGTCGCCGTGATGATCGCGGCGGACAACGCCCGGCGGGTGTACCGGCTGCCGTGACCGTCGCCGGGCCCGGCGCACCGGAAGGGGCCTCGCCCCGAACACCGTGGAGCCTCAGACGGCGGCCGGAACGGCCGGGTCCTGCGCCGGGATCTCCGCCGCGCCCGCCTGGTAGGGGCGCTCGCGCAGCGACAGCGCCACCCGCAGCACCGCGATCCACACCAGGCACGAGCCGAGCATGTGGATGCCCACCACCAGCTCCGGCAGGTGCGTGAAGTACTGGACGTAGCCCACCACGCCCTGCGACATCAGCACCGCGAACAGCTCAACCACCCGCCGCCGGGCGGCGGGTGGGCCGCCCACCGCGCGCAACACGAACCACAGTGCGACGGTCAGGCCGATGACGACGTACACGAAGTCGACGTGCAGCTGGGTGATCTCCCGCCAGTCCACCGGGATCCGGTGCACGGTGTGCGCATCGCCCGCGTGCGGACCCGCGCCGGTGACCAGCGTGCCGACCACGATCAGCAGCCCGGCCGCGGTGACCAGCAGCCACGACAGCTGGCGCACCGGCCGCACCACCAGGTCGCGCACCGGTCCGTCGCCCTCCCGCGAGCGTTGCCACATCAGCAGGGCGACGGTCAGCAGCGCCGTCGCCGACAGGAAGTGCGCGCCCACGGTGTACGGGTTCAGACCGGTCAGCACGACGATGCCGCCGAGCACCGCGTTGCTCATCACCAGCCAGAACTGCGCCCACGCCAGCTTGGTAAGGCCGCGCCGCCAGGGGGTACGGGCGCGAGCGGCGATGATCGCCACGCCGACGACCACGCACAGCACGTCGGTCAGCATGCGGTTGCTGAACTCGATGATGCCGTGTAGGCCCATCGCCTTCGTCGGCGTCAGACTCTGCGGGGTGCAGGTCGGCCACGTCGAGCAGCCGAGACCGGAGTCCGTCAGCCGCACCGCGCCACCGGTGACCACGATGACCACGGCCATCACCACGGTGGCGAGCGCGGCCCGCTCCACGAACTTGGCGGAGGGCTGCCAGCGCTCGGCGATCAGCGCGAAGGGATTGAGCGATTTCGGCACCCGCCCATCGTAGGCGGGCGCTTGTGCATTCCTTCACGAGGGTCGGTTGGAACTACTCCCAGCGGAAGAAGCGTGCCGCCGCGCCCAGCCCGAGCACCGCCCACACGGCCAGGATCGCCAGGTCCGACCAGGGCGTTCCGGCCCCGTGTTGGAGCACCCCGCGCAGTCCGTCCGACAGCGCGGAGATCGGCAGCAGATCGAGCGCCGAGCGCACCCCGGCCGGGAACTTGTCGAGCGGCACGATCACGCCGCCGCCGACCAGCAGCAGCAGGAAGACCAGGTTGGCGGCGGCCAGTGTCGCCTCCGCCCTGAGCGTTCCGGCCATCAGCAGCCCGAGCCCGGAGAACCCCGCCGTGCCGAGCACCAGCAGCAGCACCACCGCCACCGGGTTGCCGTGCGGCGACCAGCCGAGCGCCAGCGCGATCACCGACAGCAGTACGACCTGGAGGACCTCGGTGACCAGCACGGAACCGGTCTTCGCGGTCATCAGCGCCCACCGCGGCAGCGGCGAGGCGCCGAGCCGCTTGAGCACCCCGTACCGTCGCTCGAAGCCGGTCGCGATGGCCTGGCCGGTGAAGGCGGTGGACATCACGGCGAGCGCCAGCAGGCCGGGGGCGAGGAAGTCGACCCGCTTGCCGGCACCGGTGTCGATGATCGGCACCGCGCTGAACAGCACCAGCAGCACGGTCGGGATCACGATGGTCAGCAGCAGCTGCTCGCCGTTGCGCAGCAGCATCCGCGTCTCCAGCGCGGTCTGCGCGCCGATCATGCGGGGCAGCGGCGCCGCGCCCGGGTCCGGGGCGAAGGTGCTCGGGGATGCGGCGGTCACGAGCGCAACTCCTTGCCGGTGAGTTCCAGGAAGACGTCCTCCAGCGTGCGGCGCTCGACCGCTATGCGGTCCGGCATCACGCCGTGCTGGGCGCACCAGGAGGTGACGGTGGCCAGCATCTGCGGGTCGACCCTGCCCTCCACCCGGTAGTTGCCGGGGGTGAGTTCGGCCGCGGCGCTGTCCGAGGGGAGTGCCTTGAGCAGCGAGAGCAGGTCGAGGCCGGGGCGCCCGGAGAACCGCAGGGTGTCCTCGGCGCCGCCCCGGCACAGCGCCTCCGGGGTGCCACGGGCGATCACCCTGCCGCCGTCCACGATCGCCACGTCGTCGGCGAGCTGCTCGGCCTCGTCCATGAAGTGCGTGGTCAGCACGGTGGTCACCCCGTCGGCGCGCAGCTCGCGGACCAGGTCCCAGGTGGCCCGCCGGGCCTGCGGGTCAAGACCCGCGGTCGGCTCGTCCAGGAAGACCAGTTCCGGTCGGCCTACCACGGCCATGGCGAGCGCCAGCCGCTGCTGCTGCCCGCCGGACAGCCGGCGGTACGGGGTACGGCCGCAGGAGCCGAGGCCGAGGCGTTCGATGAGCAGCGCCGGATCGATCGGGTTGGCGTGCAGCCTGGCGGTGTGCCGCAGCATCTCCTCGGCGCGCGCGCCCGGATAGACGCCGCCGGACTGGAGCATCACCCCGATGCGGGGACGCAGCCGCGCCGACTGGGTGACCGGGTCGAGTCCGAGGACCCGCACCGTGCCGGCGTCGGGGCGGCGGTATCCCTCGCAGGTCTCGATCGTGGTGGTCTTTCCGGCGCCGTTCGGTCCCAGTACGGCGGTGAGGGACCCCCGGGGGACGGACAGTTCGAGCCCGTCCACCGCGGTCTTGGCCCCGTACCGCTTCACCAGGCCGACGACCTCGACCGCGGGGGTGCTCTGCATGAGCCCGAGTTTAGGGAGCCGTCGGGCGGCGTCGGCACGGGGTCCGGGAAAGTCGCCGCGCGGGTTCGGCAAGTGAGGTTCGCCTTACGTGACGGACCTAACCGGCGCGGTGATCCATCCGCCGCTTGTCGTTGTGCGGGGAATTACGCAACAATGGCGTTGTGAAATACACGGGCAAGGTAGCGCACGAGAAGGCGACCGCCGCCGCGGCCGTCGCCTCTGTCGCGCCCGCGCCCGAAGGCAGTGAGGCCGAGGCCCACCGCGGCACCCGTAACCGGGTGGCCCGCTCCATCCTCGACCACGGGCCGTCCACCGCGGCCGACCTCGCCGAGCGGCTGGAGCTCACCCCGGCGGCGGTCCGCCGCCACCTGGACGCCCTGGTGGCCGAAGGCATCGTCGAGCCCCGGGAGCAGCGGGTCTACGGATCACGCTCCCGCGGTCGCCCGGCGAAGGTGTTCGCGCTCACCGACTGCGGCCGGGACGCGTTCTACCAGGCGTACGACCAGCTCGCCGCCGACGCGATGCGCTGGATCGCGCAGAGCGCGGGCGACGGGGAGGCCGGCGAGGCGGCGGTGGCCGCGTTCGCCAGGGCCCGCGCGGCGGGCCAGGCCGAGCGGTACCGCACCGAGGTGGAGGCCGCCGCCCCGGAGGACCGGGCCAGGGCGCTCGCCAAGGCGTTGACCGAGGACGGGTACGCTGCTACCACGCGCAGTGCGCACGCCTCCGCCGGTGAGCAGCTCTGCCAGCACCACTGCCCGGTGGCTCACACCGCCGAGAAGTTCCCGCAGCTGTGCGAGGCGGAGGCCGAGGTCTTCTCCCGCCTGCTCGGAACCCATGTGCAGCGTCTGGCCACCATCGCCCACGGCGACGGTGTGTGCACGACGTTCATTCCGAAAGCACCACAAACCAACACGTCCGACAGCGCACCTGCGTCCGCATCCGCATCTGCCAGGAAGTCCGGGAGGAACCCCGCATGACTGCTCCCACGGAGACCACTCACCCGGAGCTCGAAGGCCTGGGCACCTACGAGTACGGCTGGGCCGACTCCGACGTGGCGGGCGCCTCCGCCCGGCGCGGCCTTAGCGAAGCGGTCGTCCGCGACATCTCGGCGAAGAAGAACGAGCCGGAATGGATGCTGAAGCTGCGGCTCAAGGGTCTGAAGCTGTTCGAGAAGAAGCCCATGCCCACCTGGGGCTCGGACCTCTCGGGCATCGACTTCGACAACATCAAGTACTTCGTGCGCTCCACCGAGGCGCAGGCGGAGTCCTGGGAGGACCTGCCCGAGGACATCAAGAACACCTACGACAAGCTGGGCATCCCGGAGGCGGAGAAGCAGCGGCTGGTCGCGGGTGTCGCCGCCCAGTACGAGTCCGAGGTCGTCTACCACAAGATCCGTGAGGACCTTGAGGAGCAGGGCGTCATCTTCCTGGACACCGACACCGGCCTCAGGGAGCACCCGGAGCTGTTCAAGGAGTACTTCGGCACCGTCATCCCGGCCGGTGACAACAAGTTCGCCTCGCTGAACACCGCGGTGTGGTCCGGCGGCTCGTTCATCTACGTGCCGAAGGGCGTGCACGTGGAGATCCCGCTGCAGGCCTACTTCCGGATCAACACCGAGAACATGGGCCAGTTCGAGCGGACGCTGATCATCGTGGACGAGGACGCCTACGTCCACTACGTCGAGGGCTGCACCGCGCCGATCTACAAGTCCGACTCGCTGCACAGCGCGGTCGTGGAGATCATCGTCAAGAAGGGCGCCCGCTGCCGTTACACGACCATCCAGAACTGGTCGAACAACGTCTACAACCTGGTCACCAAGCGCGCCGTCGCCTACGAGGGCGCGACCATGGAGTGGGTGGACGGCAACATCGGCTCCAAGGTGACGATGAAGTACCCGGCCGTCTACCTGATGGGCGAGCACGCCAAGGGCGAGACGCTGTCCATCGCCTTCGCGGGCGCCGGCCAGCACCAGGACGCGGGCGCCAAGATGGTGCACATGGCGCCGAACACGTCGTCCAACATCGTCTCCAAGTCGGTGGCGCGCGGCGGCGGCCGTACCTCGTACCGCGGCCTGATCGAGATCGGCGAGGGCGCCAACGGCGCCAAGTCCAACGTGCTGTGCGACGCGCTGCTGGTGGACACCATCTCGCGGTCCGACACCTACCCGTACGTGGACGTCCGCGAGGACGACGTGTCGATGGGCCACGAGGCGACCGTCTCCAAGGTCAGCGAGGACCAGCTGTTCTACCTGATGAGCCGCGGCCTGAGCGAGACCGAGGCCATGGCGATGATCGTCCGGGGCTTCGTCGAGCCCATCGCGCGCGAGCTGCCGATGGAGTACGCGCTTGAGCTCAACCGGCTGATCGAGCTGCAGATGGAGGGCGCGGTCGGCTGACCCCCGCCCGACCGCAGCGACGACTTCCTTACCAAGAGAAAGTTCTACGACAGCCATGGCTGAAACGATCCCGGCCGGTAGCACCACCGACGGTGCGATCCAGGTTGGCCAGCCCGCCGACGCGCGGGTCAGCGCCGCCCCGTCCTACGACGTGGCCGACTTCCCCGTGCCGCACGGCCGCGAGGAGGAATGGCGCTTCACCCCGCTGGAGCGGCTGCGCGGCCTGCACGACGGCACCGCCGAGGCCACCGGTGGCCTGCGGGTCGAGGTGACCGCCCCCGAGGGCGTCACCGTCGAGACCGTGGACCGCACGGATCCGCGGCTCGGCAAGGCGGGCAAGCCGGTCGACCGGGTGGCCGCCCAGGCGTACAGCTCCTTCGAGAAGGCCTCGGTCGTCTCGATCGCCAAGGACGCCGTGCTGACCGAGCCGGTCCGCATCTCGGTGCACGGCGAGGGCGGTGTCGCCTACGGCCACCAGGTGGTCGAGGTCGGCGCGTTCGCCGAGGCCGTGGTGGTCATCGACCACACCGGCGACGCCACGCTGGCCGCCAACGTCGAGTACCTCATCGGCGACGGCGCCAAGCTCACCGTCGTCTCGGTGCAGGACTGGGACCGCCAGGCCGTGCACGTCGCCCAGCACACCGCGCTGGTCGGCCGGGACGCCAGCTTCAAGTCGGTGATCGTCACCTTCGGCGGCGACGTGGTACGGCTGCACCCGCGCGTCGTCTACGGCGCCCCGGGCGGTGAGGCCGAGCTGTACGGCCTGTACTTCACCGACAACGGCCAGCACCAGGAGCACCGCCTCTTCATCGACCACGACACCCCGCACTGCCGCTCCAACGTGGCCTACAAGGGCGCGCTGCAGGGCAAGGACGCGCACGCGGTGTGGATCGGCGACGTGCTGATCCGCGCGGTCGCGGTGGGCACCGACACCTACGAGCTGAACCGGAACCTCGTCCTCACCGACGGGGCCCGGGTGGACTCGGTCCCCAACCTGGAGATCGAGACCGGCGAGATCGTCGGCGCCGGGCACGCCTCGGCGACCGGCCGGTTCGACGACGAGCAGCTGTTCTACCTGATGGCCCGCGGCATCCCGCACGACGAGGCGCGCCGTCTGGTGGTCCGCGGCTTCTTCGCCGAGCTGGTCCAGCACATCGGCCTGCCCGACATCGAGGAGCGGCTGCTGGCCAAGATCGAGCAGGAGCTGGAGGCGTCCGTCGCATGACCGCCGCCAATGGCTTCGTCCGCGTCTGCGCGCTGAGCGAGCTCGAAGACGACACGCCCAAGCGTGTCGAGGTCGGCGACACCCCGGTCTCCATCGTGCGTACTGAGGGCGAGGTGTTCGCGATCAACGACGTCTGCTCGCACGCCAACGTCTCGCTGTCCGAGGGCGAGGTGGAGGACTGCCAGATCGAGTGCTGGCTGCACGGCTCCAGCTTCGACCTGCGCACCGGAAAGCCGTCCGGGCTGCCCGCAACCCGGCCCGTCCCCGTATACCCCGTCAAGATCGAAGGGGACGACGTGCTCGTCTCCGTCACCCAGGAGTCCTGAGGCACCCATGGCAACGCTTGAGATCCACGACCTGCACGTCTCCGTCGAGGCCGAGAACGGCCCCCGCGAGATCCTGCGCGGTGTCGACCTGACCGTGAAGCAGGGCGAGACGCACGCCATCATGGGCCCCAACGGCTCGGGCAAGTCCACCCTGGCGTACTCGCTGGCCGGGCACCCCAAGTACCAGGTCACCGGCGGCACCGTGACCCTCGACGGCGAGGACGTCCTGGCGATGTCCGTCGACGAGCGGGCGCGGGCCGGTGTCTTCCTGGCCATGCAGTACCCGGTCGAGGTCCCGGGTGTCTCGGTCTCCAACTTCCTGCGCACCTCGGCCACCGCCGTGCGCGGCGAGGCACCGAAGCTGCGCACCTGGGTGAAGGAGGTCAAGGAGGCCATGGAGGCGCTCCAGATCGACCCGTCCTTCGCCGAGCGCAACGTCAACGAGGGCTTCTCCGGCGGTGAGAAGAAGCGGCACGAGATCCTCCAGCTCGAACTGCTCAAGCCGAAGGTCGCGATCCTGGACGAGACCGACTCCGGTCTGGACGTCGACGCGCTGCGCGTGGTCTCCGAGGGCGTCAACCGGGTGCGTGAGTCCGGCCAGGTCGGCACCCTGCTGATCACCCACTACACGCGCATCCTGCGCTACATCAAGCCGGACCATGTTCACGTCTTCGCCAAGGGCCGGATCGTCGAGTCCGGCGGCGCCGAACTCGCGGACAAGCTGGAGAACGAGGGCTACGAGGCATACGTGAAGGGCGGCGCATCAGAGTGATTTCACTGCCGGGCCTCCTCGACACCGAGGCGATCCGCAAGGACTTCCCCATCCTGGATCGCACGGTCCACGACGGTAGGAAGATCGTGTACCTGGACAACGCGGCGACCTCGCAGAAGCCGCGCCAGGTGCTGGACGTCTTGAACGGGTACTACGAGCGCCAGAACTCCAATGTCCACCGCGGCGTGCACGTACTCGCCGAGGAGGCCACGGCCGCCTACGAGGGCGCCCGCGACAAGGTGGCCGGGTTCGTCAACGCCCCCAGCCGGGACGAGGTGATCTTCACCAAGAACGCCTCGGAGTCGCTCAACCTCGTTGCCAACATGCTGGGTTGGGCCGACGAGCCGTACCGGGTGGACCGCGGTACGGAGATCGTCATCACGGAGATGGAGCACCACTCCAACATCGTTCCGTGGCAGCTGCTGTCGCAGCGCACGGGTGCGAAGCTGAAGTGGTTCGGCCTCACCGACGACGGCCGCCTCGACCTGTCCAACATCGACCAGGTCATCACCGAGAAGACCAAGGTCGTCTCGTTCGTGCTGGTCTCCAACATCCTGGGCACCATCAACCCGGTGGAGGAGATCGTCCGCCGGGCCCAGGAGGTCGGCGCACTGGTGGTGATAGACGCCTCGCAGGCCGCGCCGCACATGCCGCTGGACGTGCAGGCGCTGCAGGCCGACTTCGTGGCCTTCACCGGCCACAAGATGTGCGGCCCGACCGGCATCGGGGTGCTGTGGGGCCGCCAGGAGCTGCTGGAGGACCTGCCGCCCTTCCTCGGCGGCGGCGAGATGATCGAGACCGTCTCGATGCACTCGTCCACCTACGCTCCGGCGCCGCACAAGTTCGAGGCCGGTACGCCGCCGATCGCCCAGGCGATCGGTCTGGGCGCGGCTGTGGACTACCTCAACGGCATCGGCATGGAGAACATCCAGGCCCATGAGCACGCCATCACCGAGTACGCGGTGCGGCGTCTGCTGGAGGTGCCCGACCTGCGCATCATCGGCCCCACCACGGCCGAGGACCGCGGCGCGGCGATCTCGTTCACGCTCGGTGACATCCACCCGCACGATGTCGGCCAGGTGCTGGACGAGCAGGGCATCGCGGTGCGCGTCGGACACCACTGCGCACGGCCGGTCTGCCTGCGCTACGGAATTCCTGCGACCACGCGGGCGTCGTTCTATCTGTACTCCACCCCGGCCGAGGTCGATGCCCTGGTCGACGGGTTGGAGCAGGTCCGGAACTTCTTCGGCTGACGAGAGTGCTGACGCTGTGAAGCTTGATTCGATGTACCAGGACGTGATCCTGGACCACTACAAGCACCCGCAAGGGCGGGGCCTGCGGGACGGCGACGCGGAGGTTCACCATGTCAATCCGACCTGCGGCGACGAGATCACGCTGCGCGTGAAGCTCGACGGCGAGCGGATCGCGGACGTGTCGTACGAGGGCCAGGGCTGTTCGATCAGTCAGGCCAGCGCCTCCGTGCTGCACGAACTGCTGGTAGGCAAGGAACTGTCCGAGGCGCGCAGGGTCCAGGAGCTGTTCCTGGAGCTGATGCAGTCCAAGGGCCAGATCGAGCCGGACGACGCGATGGAGGAGGTGCTGGAGGACGCGGTGGCGTTCGCCGGCGTCTCCAAGTACCCGGCACGTGTGAAGTGTGCTCTGCTGGGTTGGATGGCGTGGAAGGACGCGACCGCACAGGCACTGTCCGGCGACGGTGCGAAGGAGACGGCATGAGCGAGAACGAGACCACCACGACCAAGCCCGCCACCGAGGAGGAGATCCGCGAGGCGCTCTACGACGTGGTGGACCCCGAGCTGGGCATCGACGTGGTCAACCTCGGCCTGGTCTACGGCATCCACGTCGACGACTCCAACGTCGCGACCCTGGACATGACCCTGACCTCGGCGGCCTGCCCGCTGACCGATGTCATCGAGGACCAGGCCCGGTCGGCGACCGACGGCATCGTCAACGACCTGAAGATCAACTGGGTCTGGATGCCGCCGTGGGGCCCCGACAAGATCACCGACGAAGGCCGGGAGCAGCTCCGGGCGCTAGGCTTCAACGTCTGAGTGCCTTAAGGCCCGCAGGAACGGCCCTCGCGCATGGCGCGGGGGCCGTTTCGCATGCGTTCACCCTCCGTTTATGGACGCTTGTACACAACGATGCGTACTCTCGTACGCATGGGATACGCAACGTTGGCCGGCGCCATCTGCGCCGAGGTGCTCGGGACCACGTCGATGAAGTTCAGCCACGGCTTCACCCGGCTGTGGCCCTCGCTGGGCACACTGGTCGGATACCTGATCGCCTTCGTACTGCTGGCGCAGACGTTGAAGACCATGCAGGTCGGAACGGCATACGCGATCTGGGCCGGGGTAGGGACAGCCGCGGTGGCCGTCATCGGGATGGCCTTCCTCGGCGAGACCGCGAACCTCGCCAAGCTGGTGGGAGTCGTACTGGTGATAGCGGGGGTCGTCGTGCTCAATCTGGGTGGGGCGCACTGAGATGGCCCGGCGGTACGACCCCGAGCGCCGGCAGCGGATCATTGACGCGGCGATCCAGGTGGTGGGCGAACGCGGCATCGCGGGGCTCAGCCACCGCGCGGTGGCCGCGGTGGCCGACGTACCGCTCGGGTCGACCACGTACCACTTCGCCACCCTGGACGAGCTGCTGGTCGCGGCGCTGCGCCAGATCAACACCGCGCTGTTCGAGGACTTCGGGCGGCGGGTGGAGCGGATCGCCCCGGACGCGGACCTGGCAGCCGAACTGGCCGATCTGGTCGGCGAGTTGCTGACCGACCAGCGGGACCGCAGCGTCCTTGAGTACGACGTCTATCTGACCGCCCTGCGCCGCGCCCCGGTCCGGCCGATCGCCGCGGAGAGCGTGGACGGCATGGTCGACGTCCTCACCCCCCGCACCGGCCGGGCCACCGCGCAGGCGCTGGTCGCGCTGATCGACGGGATCTCGCTCCAGATCCTGCTCACCGGCCGCGCCTACGACCGGGAACAGGCCCGGGCGATGATCGCCCGGCTCCTCGGCTGACCCACACCACCGCGGCTTCGCGGAACGGATCTTCCGGCATCCGGGCCGGTTGGGCATCGCCCACGGCCAGCGACTAGCGTTCGGTGCATGACTGAAACGACTGCCACGACGCCCTCCCGCGCCACCGGCGCCGCCGCGGCCGGGCTCGCCACCATCGCCGCCGACGGAACCATCCTCGACACCTGGTTCCCGGCCCCCGAACTCGTCGCGGAGCCCGGTCCGGCCGGGACCGAGCGGCTGTCCGCCGAGCGCGCCGCCGAGCTGCTGGGCGAGACCGCCCCCAACGCCCTCGGGTCCGACCCGCGGCGCGGCGTCGAGGTCATCGCGGTCCGTACGGTCATCGCCTCGCTGGACGACAAGCCGCTGGACACGCACGACGTCTACCTGCGACTGCACCTGCTGAGCCACCGGCTGGTCCGCCCCAACGGGCAGAGCCTGGACGGCATCTTCGGTCTGCTGGCCAACGTCGCCTGGACCTCCCTCGGCCCGGTGCCGGTGGACAACATCGAGCGCGCCCGGCTCGCCGCCCGCGCCGAGGGCCAGCACCTGTCGGTCTACGGGGTCGACAAGTTCCCGCGGATGACCGACTACGTGGCGCCGTCCGGTGTGCGGATCGCCGACGCCGACCGGGTGCGGCTCGGCGCCCACCTCGCGGCGGGCACCACCGTGATGCACGAGGGCTTCTGCAACTTCAACGCGGGCACCCTGGGCACCTCCATGGTCGAGGGCCGGATCAGCCAGGGCGTGGTGGTCGGCGACGGCTCCGACATCGGCGGCGGCGCCTCGATCATGGGCACCCTCTCCGGCGGCGGCAAGCAGATCGTCTCGATCGGCAAGCGCTGCCTGCTCGGCGCCGAGGCGGGCCTGGGTATCGCGCTCGGCGACGACTGCGTGGTCGAGGCGGGCCTCTACGTCACCGCGGGCACCCGGGTCACCCTGCCGGACGGCCAGGTGGTCAAGGCGCTGGAACTGTCCGGCGCGGACAACCTGCTGTTCCGCCGCAACTCCATGACCGGCACGGTCGAGGCGCTGCCGCGCACCGGCTCGTGGGGTGGCCTGAACGCGGTGCTGCACAGCCACAACTGACGCCCGTTCGGCGGAAGTTCGGCCGGGTGCGGGCGGTCCCCACGACACCGCCCGCACCCCGGGGGCGGCACCCCCCGACGGCATCGGGCCCCCTCCCGCGGTCAACTCCTGTCCCCGTTGTGTGTACGCGTTCCGTAAGAACCGCCTCGCGTACCGTAATGTGCGTTCCGGTTCGGGTAACACGGGACCGGAAGGAGTGAATCGGGCGGCGGCCCGCGCTGTGCGTCTAGGCTGGAGGCGAGCGCTCGCGCGCCTCCCCGATCCCGGTCCCGGTGCCGATCCTGATCTCGTACGAGGAGAACACCCCCCATGGCTGCTGACAGCCGCGACATGCCGCCGGTGCGGCTGCTTCCCGACGCAGAACTCGCGCGGCTCGCGCTCGCCGCGCCGCTGTTCCAACGGGCGGTGCGGCTCGCCCGCTGGGCCGCGCCACAGGTGCGCATCGACGCGGCAGCGGAGCTGGTCCCCGAGGAACTGGCCCGTGGCGTGGCCGAGTTGGGCCTCGGCGATGAGGCGGAGGGCGACGCGGAGACCGCCGACGCCTGGGCGTTCGCCGTGGACACCGGCCTGGTGGAGGTGGACCTGGCCGATGACGCGGACCCCTCCTCGCAGGCCGGGCAGGGCGGTACCGCGGTGCCCGGCAAGGCACTGGAGATGCTGAACCGCGGCGGGCCGCGGGACGTGCTGGAGCTGTGGCGGACCGGCCTTGACGCGGTGCTCGCCGAGTCCGCGGCGCCCGACCTGCCCGAGCTGTACGGCGACCTCGACGGGGAGGGCGCCCCGCCGGAGCCGGCGTGGGACCCCGAGGAGGAGGCGGAGTTCCTGGACGGGGCGCTCGCCAACCTCTATCTCCTGTCCGCCTTGGAGGCGTTCGAGGCCACCTCCAACGGCGACGGTCCCGCCGCCAGGCCGGTGCCGCTGCCGGTGCTGGCCGCCTCGATGGTGGTGCCGGACGACATGGAGGTGCCGACCGACGCCGTGCTGGAGGAGGTGTCGGAGGCGATGATGCGCCTTGACGACCACTTCCGGCTGCTCGCCCCGACCGGAGTGGTCGACTACCACCCGGTGGACGAACGGCTGATCTCCGACGAGCCCGAAGGCCCGGAAACGGTGGAGGAGTTGCCCAAGGAGCTGGGCGAGGAGGAGGTCTCCCGGTACGGCATGGTCCGGCTGACCCCGCTCGGCGTCCTGGGCGTACGCGACCGGCTGGCCGACGCCGGGGTACGCGCCCCCGCCCTGGGCGACCTCGCCGGGCAGGACGCGGCCGTGCTGCTGGACGCCCTGGTGGGCTACCCCGAGGCGGCGGCCAATGCGGAGGGCGAGCAGTGGCTGGCGGCCCGCCCGCCGGTGGACGCGGCGCGGGAGCTGCTGGCCGCCGCGCGCGGTCGCGACCAGGGCGCGCCCGCCCGGCGGCTGGTCTGCCAGCAGACGCTCAGCCGGTTGGGCGTCGAGGCCGAACCGGCGCTGCGTGAGGTGCTGGACGACCGGGAGCTGGGCGGCCTCGCCCGGGTGTGGCTGGTGGAGCGGGCGGCCGACGATGTGCCGTCACCCGACGAGGAGATGGTCTTCTGGCTCACCATCGACACCATCGCCGCGCAGCTGGACGTCGATGACGACCCCGAGCTGCTGCGCGACCTGGTGACCGACCTGGTGGCACGGCACGACGGCTTCTTCGACGCCGCCTGGCGGGTGGACCATCCGGCGACCGCCGAGGTGCTGGAGGCGATGGGACGCCTGCACCCGGACCGCAAGACCGCGAAGGAGGCCCGCAAGGCGGCCTTCAAGGCGCGCTCCACGGGTCGCTGACGCTCTCTCGGGGGTCTGGTCGGGCCCCGGTGGTACGGTCCGGTCTCCGCCGTGGGGTCGCGAGCCGTCGCGGCCGGTTCTGCTGGGGGAAGGCTTTGAGACTCCCGGCGCCCCCAGCGCCCCGGCCAGGTCCCCCAGCGCCGCGACGTGTCGGCCTCAGTGCTGCCGCATCGGCGGATCCGTGCAGAAGCGGCCGCCCAGAAGGGTTCGGTCCGGATCGTCCGGTGCGGTTTCACCCCGCGCGGCGATGAGTTGGGCCGCGTACGGCTCCGAGTCGTCCCGCGGCTCGTAGCCGAGCGCTCGGGCGGGTGACAGGTCCCACCGCAGACGGGTGTTGGCGGAGCTGCCGTAGACCACGGTGTGTCCCACGTGCTCGGCGGTCAGCGCCGCGTGGAACAGCCGGGCGGCGTCCGCCGGGCTCAGCCAGATGGACAGCATGCGCACCGTGGTCGGCTCCGGGAAGCAGGAGCCGATGCGTACCGAGACGGTTTCGATGCCGTGCCGGTCCCAGTACAAGGAGGCCAGGTCCTCGCCGAACGCCTTGGAAAGCCCGTAGTAGGTGTCCGGGCGGTGCGGGGTGTCGACCGGGATCAGCGGTTCGCCGCCGACCGGCAGCGGGGTGAAGCCGACCGCGTG
The DNA here is from genome assembly GCF_029269905.1 of Streptomyces silvisoli. Classification (NCBI taxonomy): domain Bacteria; kingdom Bacillati; phylum Actinomycetota; class Actinomycetes; order Kitasatosporales; family Streptomycetaceae; genus Streptomyces; species Streptomyces silvisoli. The sequence goes on from NZ_JARJBC010000027.1 coordinate 37,104, forward strand.
GTTGCTGGAGGCGAAGACGATCCGGCGGACGCCTTCGGCGCGTGCGGCCTCGTAGAGGTTGTACGTGCCCTCGATGTTGGCGCGCAGGATCTGCTCGAACGGCGCCTCCAGTGAGATCCCGGCGAGGTGCAGCACCGCGTCCACCCCGCGCACCGCCTCGCGCAGTGCGCCCCGGTCGGCCAGGTCGGCGGTGATGGCGTCCGGTTCGTCGGGGATCGGCACCAGGTCCAACAGCCGCAGCGCATAGCCGTACCGCGGCAGCAGCCCGCGCATCAGGGTGCCCATGCCGCCCGCGGCACCGGTGAGCAGGAGCGTACGGGGAGTTGGCATCGGCGGATCTCCTCGCTTCGGTCTGGTTTCTGCCGGGTTCTGCCGTGGGCCACGGATGGCATGTGCATTGACCTGCCTCGGCTGGCTACCCTAGCGTGGCGTCGTTCACACATGCGTACACGAATCAGAATGCAGAACGATGGGGGTGTTCCGATGACCGCGGCACCGCTGGCCGAGCGTCTCGACGGACTGCTGTTCTTCCCCGTGACCGCCTACCGCCCCACCGGTGAGCTGAACCTGGACGCCTATCGCGACCATGTGCGCGCCGGCGTCGAGGCGGGCGCCGGCGCGGTCTTCGCCTGTTGCGGCACCGGAGAGTTCCATGCGCTGACCCCCGAGGAGTTCCACGACTGCGTGGCCGCCGCGGTCGAGGTGGCCGCGGGCCGGGTACCGGTGGTCGCGGGCACCGGATACGGCACCGCGCTCGCCCTGCGGTACGCGGCGCTCGCCGAACGCGCGGGCGCCGACGGGCTGCTGGCCATGCCCCCGTACCTCGTGGCACCCGACCAGCAGGGGCTGTTGCGGCACTACACCGCGCTGGCCGCCGGGAGCGGCCTTGACCTGATCGTGTACCAGCGCGACAACGCGGTCTTCACCCCGGCCACCGTCGTGGAACTCGCCAAGGTGCCCAACATCATCGGCCTCAAGGACGGCCTGGGCGACCTCGACCTCATGCAGCGCATCGTCAGCTCGGTGCGCACCGAGCTTCCCGGCCGCGACTTCCGGTACTTCAACGGACTGCCCACCGCGGAACTCACCGGCCTCGCCTACCGGGGCATCGGCATCACGCTGTACTCCTCCGCCGTCTTCTGCTTCGCCCCCGAGATCGCCCTCGCCTTCCACCACGCGCTCACCACGGGCGACGACACCACGGTCAACCGGCTGCTGGACGGCTTCTACCAGCCACTGGTGGAACTGCGCGGCCAGGGCAAGGGATACGCGGTGTCGCTGGTCAAGGCGGGGGTACGGCTACGCGGTGGGCAGGTCGGCACGGTACGGCCGCCGTTGACCGAGCCGTCGGCGACGCACATCGAGGAGTTGCGGCAACTCCTGGGCCGCGGGCTGGAGTTGGTGGGCGGCGGCGACCGGTGAGCCGCCCCCGGACGTCGGTGTTCCTCTATCCGTGGGACGTGCTGGGTGACCCGGACGCCCCGCACCGGATCGCCGAACTCGGCGTCCAGCAGGTCACGTTGGCCGCGGCCTACCACTCCACCCGCGCCCTCACCCCGCGCCATCCCCGGCACCGCGTCATCACCGCCCGGCACTCGGCGGTGCTCTACCCGCCGTCCGCCGGGCACTGGGCGGGGCACCGGTTGCGGCCGCGCCCGCAGGCGTGGTTACCGTCGGCCGACCCCTGGCGCGAGGCGGCCGAGGCGCTGTCCGCCGCGGGCCTCGACGTGCACAGCTGGGTGGTGCTGGCGCACAACTCCCTGCTGGGTCAGGAGCATCCGGACGTCCAGGTGCGCAACGCCTACGGCGACGGCTACCCGTGGGCGCTGTGCGTGGCCCGGCCCGAGGTGCTGCGGTACGCCGTCGCGCTGGCGGCGGAGGCGGGGGCCCGGCCCGGCGCTGCCGGGACCGAGCTGGAATCCTGCGGCTGGTACGGCCTGGCGCATCTGCACGCCCATGACAAGATCGCCGGTGTGCCGCTGGGGGGCGCGGCGGGCTATCTGATGTCGCTGTGCTTCTGCGACACGTGCCGCGCGGGGTACGCGGGGCTCGGCGCGGACCCCCATGAGCTGCGGCGGGCGGTGCGGGCGGGTCTCGGTCCGGTGTGGGCGGGGGAGCGCGGCCCGGGTCCGGACGACCGGCCCGGGGAGTGGGCCGAGGTGGAGCGGCTGCTGGGGGCGGATGCCGCCGCCCTGACGCTGCGCTGGCGCCGCGAGGTGGCGAGCGGGTTCCAGCGGGCGGTGGTGGCGGCGGTGCGCGCGGCCGCCGGAGCCGCCGGTTTCCAGGTGCTGCTGCACGCCGATCCGGCGCCACACCGCTGCGGTGCGAACGTCGGGGTCGACCCGGTGGACGTCCTGGCACACGCCGACGGCGTGGTGCTGCCGTGCACCGGGGGAGCGGCGGAGCGGGAGGCGGTGCTGGGACCCTTCGGCGGGCGGTGGCTCGTTGACGGGCGCACCCCCGGCGGGCGGCGCGCGGTGATCGCCGCCAACCTCACCATCGTCTCCGGAATGGGCGGCAGCCCCCACACCCTGGCCGCCGACGCGGCGCACGCGGTGGAGCTGGGCGCCACCGAGCTTCGGCTCTACCACGCCGGACTGGCCTGCGACGCGGACCTGGCCGCGGTACGGAAGGCACTTGCCGTCGGCTGACCGCTTCTGGCATGCCCCTGCCGCCCGTGCGACATGGGCGCTGCCGCGACCCCGGTTGGTGGGCGCTCCAGGGCCTTATTCCTGCTCGACCTGGTTCCAACAGACCTACCCTCACGCCTCCGACCAGCCGTTTTCCCACTGATACTGGAACGCATGGATCACCACGCCGAGCTGAGCGAGTTCCTGCGCTCCCGCCGCGCCCGTCTCACCCCGCAGGAGGCGGGGGTGCCGACCGACGGCGGCCCGCGCCGCGTGCCGGGGCTGCGGCGCGAGGAACTGGCCCGGCTCGCCGGGGTGAGCGCCGACTACTACACGCGGCTGGAGCAGGGGCGCACCTCCAACTGCTCCGACGCGGTGCTGGACGCGGTCGCCCGGGCGCTGCGGCTGAGCGACACCGAGCGGGTCTACCTCTTCGAGCTGGCCCGCCCCAAGCGCACCCGCCGTCGCCCGGTGGTCCGCCCGCAGCGGGTACGCCCCGGGCTGCACCGGATGCTGGAGACCCTGGACGGGCATGCTCCGGCGTTCGTCCTCGGCCGCCAGATGGACGTACTGGCAGCCAACCGGCTGGCCCGTGCACTGATCACGGACTTCGACGCGCTGCCGCAGCGGCAGCGGAACATGGCCCGGCACATGTTCCTGGACGAGTCCGCGCGGGAGCTGTACGTCGACTGGGAGATCTGCGCGGCCGAGACCGTGGGCGCCCTGCGGCTGCTCGCCGCACGCCACCCCGACGACCCCCGGCTGACCGACCTGGTCGGTGAACTGAGCATCAAGAGTTCGCAGTTCCGCACCTGGTGGGCCGACCACAACGTGCGGGAACGCACCCACGGCACCAAGCGCTACCACCATCCGGTCGTCGGCGACCTCACCGTCGCCTACGAGACCGTGACCTTCCCCGGGGACGCCGACCAGACGATGTGCGTGTACACCGTCGAACCCGGCTCTCCCTCGGAAACCGCCCTGCGGCTGCTCGCCAACTGGACGACGGGCAACACACCGCAGGCCACACCATCCACGGCATCCGCCACCCAAGGAGAACCCTCCCGATGACGACCACCGTCACCGCCTACGCCGCCCCCGCCGCCAAGGCGCCGCTGGAGCGCACCACGATCCCGCGCCGTGCGGTGGGCGAGCATGACGTCCTGATCGAGATCAAGTACGCCGGCATCTGCCACTCCGACATCCACCAGGCCCGCGACGAGTGGGGCGGCGCCGCCTTCCCGATGGTGCCCGGCCATGAGATCGCCGGAATCGTCGCCGAGGTCGGCTCCGGTGTCACCAAGTACGCCGTGGGCGACCGGGTCGGCGTCGGCTGCATGGTCGACTCGTGCCGCGAGTGCGACAACTGCCGTGCCGGAGAGGAGCAGTACTGCACCGACGGCGGCATGGTCGGCACGTACAACGCGACCGGCCGGGACGGCGAGCCGACCTACGGCGGCTACAGCACCCACATCGTGGTCGACGAGGCGTACGTACTCGGCATCCCCGACGGCATCGAGCTGGACGCTGCCGCCCCGCTGCTGTGCGCGGGCATCACCGTCTACTCGCCGCTGCGGCACTGGAACGCCGGTCCCGGCAAGAAGGTCGCCGTCGTCGGCATGGGCGGCCTCGGCCACATGGCAGTCAAGATCGCGCACGCGATGGGCGCCGAGGTCACCGTGCTCAGCCAGTCGCTGCGCAAGAAGGACGACGGCCTGAAGCTGGGCGCCGACCACTTCCACGCCACCAGCGACCCCGCCACCTTCCTGGAGCTGGCCGGCAGCTTCGACCTGATCGTCAACACCGTCTCGGCCAACCTCGATGTGGACGCCTTCCTGGGGCTGCTGAACCTGGACGGCGCCATGGTGAACGTCGGTGCCCCGGAGAACCCCAGCTCGTTCAATGTCTTCTCGCTGCTCGCCATGCGGCGCACGCTCGCCGGTTCGATGATCGGCGGCATCAGGCAGACCCAGGAGATGCTGGACTTCTGCGCGCAGCACGGGCTGGGCGCGGAGATCGAGCTGATCGACGCCGACCAGATCAACGAGGCGTACGAGCGGGTGTTGGCCAGCGACGTCCGCTACCGGTTCGTGATCGACATCGCCTCGCTACGCGACTGAGGACACCTAACGTCCGCTGGGGGCAAGCCCGTTGGGGCTTGCCCCCAGCGCGCTACGGCTGCCGTACGCAGCGGACGGTGAGTGTCACCATCGGCAGGTCGAACTCGCCGGAGGCGGTCTCCGGGCGGGATGCCAGATAGCCGCGGATCCGGCCGAGCAGGGCCTCGCGCTCGTCGGCGGGGATGACCAGGGTGTGCGAGTGGGTGCCGATGGTGGCGGTCAGGGAGTCGGCGGTGCGCCGCTGGGCGTGCGGGAACTCCGCCAGTTCCCATGCGCCGAACGCCGGATGCGCGGGCAGCCGCCGCTGGTCGTACCGCCGGGTGCCGGGCGCCTCACCGCGAGCCACCTCCTGTAGCCCCTCGATCCACTCCACCCGGTCGTCGTCGCGGTTCCAGAGCGCGGCCAGCACCCCGCCGGGGCGCAGCACCCGGCCGATCTCCGGCAGCGCCCGGTCGTGGTCGAACCAGTGGAACGCCTGTCCGACCAGTACCGCGTCGAACGAAGCGTCCGGCATCGGTATGGCCTCCGCCGAGCCCTCCCGCGCGTCCACCCGCGGCATCCGGCGCCGCAGCTCCGCGAGCATCCCGGCGTCCGGCTCCACCGCCGTCACCTGGAAGCCGCAGCGGAGCAGCACCTCGGTCAACTTGCCGGTACCGGCGCCGAGATCGAGCACCCTCGAAGTAGAGGGGTCGGTCACCGGCTCGACCGCCCAACGCGCCGCGGCCACCGGATAGTCCGGCCGGTGCTCCGCGTAGGCGCCGGCGTGCCCCCCGAACGAACTGGCCCGCCGGGCGCGCAGGTTCTGGTTGTGAACGTCTTCAGTCATGGCACGACTCTAGGATCGACGGCCGGTGCCGTCCGCTCGGTCACAGCCGTCGCGTGGCCAGCGTCAGGCGGTCACGGGCGTCGAACAGGGCGTCCTTGATCATCTGCTCGTGGGCCGGGGTGAGCCGGGCCACCGGTACCGAGCAGCTGATCGCGTCGCGGGCGGGTGTGCGGTAGGGGATCGCCACGCCGAAGCAGCGCAGACCCAGGGTGTTCTCCTCACGGTCCACCGCGTAGCCCTGCTCGCGGATCGTGCGCAGTTCCTCGATCAGCCGCTCGCGGTCGGTGATGGTGTGCTCGGTCAGCGGGTCCAGGGTCTCCGGCAGCATCTTGCGCACCTGCTCGTCGGTGTACGTGGCGAGCAGTGCCTTGCCCAACGACGTGCTGTGCGCGGGCAGTCGGCGGCCCACCCGGGTGAACGGCCGCAGATAGTGCTGGGACTGACGGGTCGCCAGGTACACGACGTTGGTGCCGTCGAGCCGGGCGAGGTGGATGGTCTCGGTGGTGTCGTCGGAGAGTCGGTCGAGGGTGGGGCGGGCGGCGGCCACCACCTCGTCGCCGTCGATGTAGGAGGTGCCGACCAGCAGCGCGCGCACCCCGATGCCGTAGCGGGTGCCGGTGGCGTCCGTCTCGATCCAGCCGAGGTCCACCAGGGTGCGCAGCAGCATGTAGAGGCTGGACTTGGGGTACCCGACGGCTTCCTGCACGGCGGCGAGGCTGTGCATACCGGGGCGCCCCGCGAAGAACTCCAGCAGCTCCACCGTGCGGACCGCCGACTTGACCTGGGACCCGCCGCCCTCGCCCGTAGTCATGATCCGAACCCCTCTTGTCCGAGTGGGGCGCCGCCAGTACGCTCCCCACAGGATTCACAAACGAAGACAGCGTTCAGCATACCGAACAGACGATGTTCCGGTTGAGGGAGCCCTGGAGGTTCACGGTGGCAGTACCGGTGGCCGTACCAGTCTGGAGCGTCGACCCCCGCACTGGGAAGCAGCGGGAACAGGTGACCGTGGAGGCCACCGCCGACCATGTCGACAAGGCGGTACGGGCAGCGGCCGACGCCGTCCCCGCGCTCGCCCACCGCCCGGCCCGCGCCGCCCTGCTGCGCACCGCGGCCGATCTGCTGACCGCCGAGCGGGACCGGGTGGTCGCCACCGCCGACGCCGAGACCGCGCTCGGACCGGCCCGCCTGGGCGGTGAACTCGCCCGCACCGCCTACCAGTTGCGGGCCTTCGCGGACGTGGTGGACGAAGGCGCCTTCCTGGACGTGATCATCGACCACGCGCATCCGTCGCCCGCCACCGCTCCTCCAGCGAACGCCGCCCGCACCCCGCCGGCTCCTGACGCCCTCCCGGCGCCCCGGCCGGACCTGCGCCGCTACAAGGTGCCGCTCGGAGTGGTCGCCGTCTACGCGGCCAGCAACTTCCCGCTGGCCTTCTCCGTCCCCGGCGGGGACACCGCCAGCGCCCTGGCCGCCGGATGCCCGGTCGTGGTCAAGGCGCACCCCGGCCATCCGGCCACCTCCGAACTGTGTGCCGCGATCCTGCGCCGGGCCGCCGCCGAGACAGGGCTGCCCGAGGACACCGTCGGCGTGCTGCACGGCTTCCAGGCCGGGGTCGACCTCATCGAGCACCCACTGGTCAGCGCCGCCGGGTTCACCGGCTCCATCCCCGGCGGACGCGCCCTGTACGACGCGGCGGCCGCCCGGCCCCGGCCGATCCCGTTCCACGGCGAACTCGGCAGCCTCAACCCGGTGTTGGTCACCGCCGCCGCTGCCGCCGAGCGCGCCGAGGCGATCGGCGGCGGGCTCGCCGCCTCCTTCACCCTGGGCGTCGGCCAGTTCTGCACCAAGCCCGGACTCGTCCTCATCCCCGCCGGTTCGGACGGTGACCGCCTGGTCACCGCGCTCACCCGGGCCGCCGCCGAGGCACCGCCCGGCGTACTGCTGGACGACAGGATGCGCCGCCACTTCCTCGCCGGCGTACGGGACCGCGCCCGGCTGCCTGACGTCACCGTGCCGGTGGAGCCCGGCGCGGACGGCGAGGCGGCGGTACGGCCGGGCTTCCTGACCGTGCCCGCGCTCCGGCTCACCCAGGACGGCCCGCACGAACTGCTGACACAGGAGTGCTTCGGGCCGGTCACCGTGATCGCCCGCTACGACAACGACGCCGAGGCCGACGCCGTGCTGGCCCGGCTGCCCGGCAACCTCACCGCCACCGTCCACCTGTCCACCGCGGAGGCCGCCGGAGAACAAGGGACGGCCGCCGAGCTGATCGCGGGGCTGACCCGGCTCGCCGGACGCGTGCTGGTCAACGGCTGGCCGACCGGGGTCGCCGTCGCGCCCGCGCAGCACCACGGCGGGCCCTACCCGGCCACCACCTCGCAGTCGACCTCCGTCGGCGGCACGGCGGTTGAGCGCTGGCTGCGCCCGGTCGCCTACCAGGACACCCCGCCCGCGCTGCTGCCGCCGGAGCTGCGGGACGGCAATCCCCTGGGGCTGCCGCGACGCGTCGACGGTCAGCGCTACCCATGAGTCCGCTGTGCGCTGTGGCATCCTGGGCGCCGCTCGGGCTCGTACCGCAAACAGCCGCACAGAAAGAGACCGCCTGCCGTGTCTCACCGCACGAACCGCACGAACCACCGCACCGCGCTCCGCGGCGCCACCATCGCGCTCACCGCCGCCCTGGGTCTCACGCTCGCCGCGTGCGGCTCCGGCGGCAGTGCCTCCGGCAAGACCGCCGCCAGTGCCGCGGCCGCCGCGCCCAAGGGCACCGACCGGGCCGGTGTCCCGGCCGCCCCCCGCACCACCGCGCAGGGCCGCACCACGCTGCCGCCGTGGGACGCGCCCAGTGACGCCAGCGCCCGGGCCAAGGCCGCCCAGCTGCCGATGCTGGGCGCCGAGGGCCAGGTGATGCACATCCACACCCACCTGGACATCCTCGTCAGCGGGCAGCCGGTGACCGTTCCCGCGTTCATCGGCATCGACGTGAAGCAGCAGCGGATCAGCCCGCTGCACACCCACACCCCGGACGGCGTGATCCATATCGAGTCGCCGGTGAAGGCCGACTTCACCCTCGGCCAGTTCATGACCGAATGGAACGTCGCGCTCAGCGCCGACCAGCTCGGAGGACTGAAGGCGGGCGGCGGCAAGGAGTTGCGCGCCTACGTCAACGGAAAGCAGATCAAGGGCGATCCCGCCGCGATCGTGCTCAGGGCACACGACGAGATCGCCCTTGTCTACGGTCCGGCGGGCGAGCAGGTGAAGGTCCCCAACAGCTTCAACTGGCCAGCCGGAGAATGAGGTTCACCGCGCCTGCGTACTGCTCTCCACCGCAACGAACGTGGCCCGCGCCCCGATGAACTCGGGGCGCGGCGCCGGTGCGGCGAACGGTTCGACCGCCGAGTGATTGGTCATCGGCGTCGGGGGCTGGCAAGCCTGCATGTTCATGTGTCACGTCTTCGCCTGGGGCACCAGCCGGGCGGCTACGCCACTCCCGAACGCGCGATGGCCAGAGCGGAGCCCCGAGCGTCCCCCGGACATGCACGTCACGGCGATAGGCCGTCGGTCCGGTTCGGCTGGATCAAGTCCCAGCGGTTCCCGTACAGATCACGGAAGACGGCAACGGTGCCATAAGGCTCGCGTCGGGGCGCTTCTTCGAACGAGACCCCGGCGGCCCGCATACGCTCGTAGTCGCGCTCGAACGCGTCAGTGTTCAAGAACCAGCCGACCCGCCCGCCGGTCTGGTCCCCGACACGTGCCTCCTGCTCACCGGTCACGGCCCTGGCCAGCAGCACAGCTGCCTCCCGCGCACCCGAGGGGGCGACCACCACCCACCGCTTTCCCTCCTCGATCGGGGTGTCCTCCAGGAGCTCGAACCCGAGGACATCCCGATAGAAGGCGATGGCCTCGTCATAGTCACGCACGACAACGGTCACCAGCCCGAGACAAGTCATCGGGCGATCTTGCCGGAAGGCGGCCAGCCGCACCACCTCGACCCGGTGAACGTTCCCGGTCACGGCACTATGGCTGTGCGGCGAGGAGACGCTCGCGGGACCATCAGTCGCGTTCCAGGGCCGCGAGGGCGTTCTCGACGCTGGGGTGCACCGGGAAGATCCGGTCGGCCCCGGTTATCTCCAGCAGGCGCGCCACCCGGTCCGTCAACGCGGCGAGGTGGACGGGAACGCCGCGGCCCTGGGCGTCGAGACGCAGGCGCAGCAGGGCGTTGAGGCCCGTGGAGTCGCAGAAGTCGAGCCGCGACAGGTCGAGGACGAGCGCGGAGGCGTTCTCCGTCGGCGCCTCCTCGAAAACGCCGGCGCCTTCCATGTCGAGTTCGCCCGCCAAGCGCATGACGAGGACCTGGCCGTTGCGGGCGGTGGTGAGGATGGCCCTGGGGCCGAGGGAGGAGGCGTCGGTGGGTGAGGGGCCGGTCGGCGCCACTGCTCAGTCCTTTCGCTCGTCGTGAGGATCGCGCTGGGGGGTGGCGGCGAGCTCCGGCGAGGCAGACGCATGGGCCAGCAGCGCGGCGGCCCGTTCAAGCACGGTCCAAAGCTCTTCCGCATGGGCACGGGAGGAAGCCAGTGACAGGCGTCCGGGCTGGTCCACGGCCATGTCGAGGTACGCCTCAATACCGCGTATGGCATGGGCGACGCTGTGCCGAAGCGAGTAGCCACCCATGGTGGGCGACAGCGCCCGGGGATCACCGATCCGCTCGGCGAGCACGGTAGTCAACTGGTCGAGGCCAGCCCTGGTGAGGCGTTCCACGAGTGCTTCCCATGAAGTGCGGGCACCGCCACGGGATGGGCGGTGCGGTCCAGGAGGGGCGACGGGTTCAGGTTCAGCAGCTGCGGCTTCATGATCTGGGACAGCGAACAACCTGTCAACAAATTCACGAATTACAGTTCGCCTATTATCCACGTGACATGCCTCTACCATGGGGTGCCATGGAAGAGAGGCCCAGCTCACAAGGAACTTGGACGTTCCTGACCAATCACGCACGCGTGCTGGCTCAGATCGCCCGGGACCCCGGCACGCGGATCCGCGACATCGCCACGGCGTGCCTGCTCACCGAACGTGCCGTGCAGAAGATCATCACGGACCTGGAGGACGGCGGGTACCTCACGCACACCCGACGGGGCCGCACGAACCACTACCGGGTCATCCTGGGCACACGCCTGCGCCATCCCGCGGACGACGGCACCGTCGACGACCTTCTGGCGATCCTCGACCACAAGTCAGGGCCCGAGTCCGCCGCGGGCTAGGTGATTGAGTTCGATCGTCTTCAGTGGTCCTACGCGATCAACGAGCGCTTGTCCGGGGCTCCGGTGGTCCAGTTGCGCCACATGGCAGCCGCCAGGGCCAGGAGGGCGTTGACCAGTGCGGGCAAGGACTCCGGCCAAGGTCTGGCACCGTGTTGTTCGATGCTGAACCGGCCGTTGAGGGTGTCGATGACGGCCTCGGCCCACTGACGACCCCGGGTGATCTTGCCAAGTGTGCACGGAGCCGACCGGTAAAGGAATGCCCCGAACTCCCGCCTTGCGAAGCCTTTGTCGGCCAAGATCCGAGATCGAGCTGCGCATGTCCGGCAACGGCCGCTACCTCGGCCGGTTCAGGATGTGTCCGGCATCGGGCGCGAAGACGCGGCGACAGGCCCGACTGGGCGCGGTCAAACTGGCCGAACAGGCCGGATCGGCCCTGGGCAGCACGGGCGCGACGCTGGAGGAGTAGCCAACCTCCGCTGGCGCGCACCTCGTCAACTCACCGGGGGACGGTGCGCCGAGGGAAGGCCAGCGCCACCGAGAACGCGGGGCCGCTCCTCGCGGGCTCAAGGGTGCCGCCCATCGCCTCGGTGAGGTCACGCGCCAGCCGCAGCCCGTGGACAGCCGTCATGGGCCGGTGCCAGCCGTACACAGTCGGACCCGCACCCCTTCCGAGGGGTGCGGGTCCGACTGCTTCGCGGGCGCTTGCATGCCGGGCCGTGAGTGTTGTCCCCACGACACATCACGGACCCGGCACGCGGCTCTGTTTTGCCTGGTCAGCCCAGGTACGGGCTCACCGAACCGGAGTGAAGTCCCGCGCCCCGATGAACCCGGGGCGCGGCGCCGGTGCCGCGAACGGTTCGACCGCGGTGTTCTCCACGCTGTTGAAGACGATGAAGACGTTGCTGCGCGGGAACGGCGTGATGTTGTCACCGGAACCGTGCATGCAGTTGCAGTCGAACCAGGTCGCCGAGCCGGCCGGGCCGGTGAACAGCTTGATGCCGTGCCGCCCGGCCAGTTCGGTCAGCGCCTCCTTCGACGGAGTGCCGGCCTCCTGCATCCGCAGCGACCGCTTGTAGTTGTCCTTCGGCGTCACCCCCGCGCAGCCGACGAACGTACGGTGCGAGCCCGGCATGATCATCAGGCCGCCGTTGGTGTCGTGGTTCTCGGTCAGCGCGATCGACACCGACACGGTGCGCATCCGCGGCAGGCCGTCCTCGGCGTGCCACGTCTCGAAGTCCGAGTGCCAGTAGAAGCCGCTCGCGCCGAAGCCCGGCTTGACGTTGACCCGGCTCTGGTGGACGTAGACGTCGGAGCCGAGGATCTGCCGGGCGCGGCCGAGCACCCGTGGGTCGCGGACCAGTTCGGCGAAGACCTCGCTGATCTTGTGGACTTCGAAGACCGACCGGATGTCCTGGGACTTCGGCTCTACGATGGCGCGTTCGTCGGCCCGTACCGCCGGGTCGGCGATCAACCGGTCCAACTCGGCGCGATATCGGGCCACTTCCTCCGGTGCCAGCAGCCGGTCCACCGTCAGGAAGCCGTCGCGGTCGTAGCCGTGCAGTTCGGACGGCTGGATCGGGCCCGACGTACCGGGCGTGGCCCACACCACCGGGTCCTGGCGCGGGGTGCTGACCTCGGCGGTGCCGCGGGTCGGGTACAGGTCGGTGATCGTCGTCATCGCTCAGGCCTCCTCCGTCAGCAACGGGTACACCCCGTTCTCGTCGTGCTCCTCACGGCCGGTGACCGGCGGGTTGAACACGCACAGGCAGCGGAAGTCGGTCTTGGGCCGCATCGTGTGCTTCTCATGGCCGTTGAGCAGGTACATCGTGCCCGGGGTGATCCAGTGCTTCTCGCCGGTCTCCTCGTCGGTGAGCTCGGCTTCGCCCTCCACGCAGACCACGGCCTCGATGTGGTTGGCGTACCACATGGACGTCTCGGTCCCCGCGTACATCACGGTCTCGTGCAGGGAGAAGCCGACCCGCTCCCCGGCCAGGACGATCCGCTTGCTCTCCCAGGTGCCCGACGCTGCCTTCACATGCCGGTCGGTGCCTTCGAGTTCCTTGAACGATCGGACGATCACGGTGGTGCGGTGCCTTTCTGTGCTGGTGCGCTGTGGGGGGGAGTTACGCGGTCTCGCGGACCGCGCGGGCGAGGGTGCGCAGGCCCTCGTCCAACTCGTCGGGGCTGATGGTCAGCGCGGGCAGCAGCTTGACGACCTCGCTCTCCGGGCCGGAGGTCTCCAGCAGCATCCCGAGCTCGAAGGCGCGGGCGCACACCGCGGCGGCGCGCTGCTTGTCGGTGAACTCCAGGCCCCAGACCAGGCCGCGGCCCCTGAACTCGACGCCGGAGCGCGGGTGTTCGCGGACGATGTCGCGCAGCGCGGCCTCGATCTGCTCGCCGCGGGCCAGCGTCTGCTTCTCCATCTGGCCGTCCGCCCAGTAGGTGTCCAGGGCGGCGGTGGCGGTGACGAACGCCGGGTTGTTGCCACGGAACGTGCCGTTGTGCTCGCCGGGCTCCCACAGGTCCAACTCGGGCTTGAACAGCGTCAGTGACATCGGTAGGCCGTAGCCGCTGATGGACTTGGACAGGGTGACGATGTCCGGGACGATCCCTGCCTCCTCGAAGGAGAAGAACGGGCCGGTGCGACCGCAGCCCATCTGGATGTCGTCCACGATCAGCAGCATGTCGCGGCGCTTGCACAGCTCGGCCAGGCCGCGCAGCCACTCGGCGCGGGCCACGTTGATCCCGCCCTCGCCCTGGATGGTCTCCACGATCACCGCGGCGGGCTGGTTGAGGCCGGAGCCCTGGTCCTCCAGCAGCCGCTCGAACCACAGGAAGTCCGGCACCCGGCCGTCGAGGTAGTGGTCGAACGGCATCGGAGTGCCGTGCACCAGCGGGATCCCGGCGCCCGCCCGCTTGAAGGCGTTGCCGGTCACCGCGAGTGAGCCCAGGGACATGCCGTGGAAGGCGTTGGTGAACGAGACGATCGCCTCCCGCCCCTTGGCCTTGCGGGCCAGCTTCAGCGCCGCCTCGACGGCGTTGGTGCCGGTGGGACCGGGGAACATCACCTTGTAGTCGAGGTCCCGCGGGCGCAGCACCACCTCCTGGAAGGTGGTGAGGAACGCGCGTTTGGCCGTGGTGCTCATGTCCAGGCCGTGGGTGATCCCGTCGCGTTCCAGGTAGTCCAGCAGCGCGCGTTTCAACACCGGGTTGTTGTGGCCGTAGTTGAGCGCGCCCGCACCGGAGAAGAAGTCCAGGTAGCTGTGCCCGTCCTCGTCGTGGATCCGGCTGCCCTGCGCGCGGTCGAACACCGCGGGCCAACCGCGGCAGTAGCTGCGCACCTCGGACTCAAGGGACTCGAAGACGCTGAGTGCGGGCGGGGTGATGGTCACCGTCATGCTCCTTAGTGGGGGCCTGGGGGCGTTACCCCAGAAGAAAGTCCTCATCGCGCGGCATGGGGCGGGGGCCTGGGGGCGGCAGACCCGGAAGGAACGCCTTCACCGGAAGGCCCCCAAGGGGCCGATCCGGTAGAGCACCTCCGTGCCATGGCCGTCGGGGAACTGACCGCCGTGGAAAAGCACTTCGCGCTCTATGGGGGCGTCGTGCCGTTCGCCGTAGGAGGTGAACAGCCGGTTGGACGCTTCGTTGTCCGGGGTGATCGTGGTCTCGACGCGGTCGATGCCGAGGGCGGTGACCCGCTCGGTCAGCCCGTCGAGCATCGTGGCGGCGAGTCCCCGACCGCGGTACGAGTGGTCCACCGCGACCTGCCAGACGACCAGGGTCTTCGGCCGCTCGGGCCGTACGTAGCCGGTCACGAACCCCACTGGCTCACCGCTGCCGTCCCTGGCCACCACCGAGGTGCGGGCGAAGTCCCGGCACCACAGCAGGTAGCTGTACGAGGAGTTGAGGTCCAGCGCCTTGGAGTCACGGGCGATGCGCCAGATCGCGGCGCCGTCGTCGACGGTCGGCGCATCCAATCGATACGAGGAATTCGAGGCGTTCACGGCTTCGCGTACAAGGTCGTCTTGTGCGGCGGTCATGCGAATTGAACTTACCGAGATGGAAAGCGAAATGCATCGGCGGACGGGGTTACCTACGGCGCCGGAATGTGTTATCGCGCGCACGCGAACCGGCGTCTGAACCGACCCCGCAGAGTGGGTTTTTGCCCGGATATATCCGGGCAAATCGGATGCGGTGTGGAGTCGGTCACAACTCAGTAACGCCCTTGGGGTCTGCCCGACTCACGTCATTCGGCGTTAGCGAAATCTTGGTGTTTAGCCTTGGGAGGGCTGGGCAGAAGAAGACGGGCGAATGCCGTTCCGGAAATTCCCCGAGGAATTAAGGGAAGCATGCCGCAGAAAAGTTTCAGCGTCCAGTGACGGGTTTACCGGATCCGGGCCGGGGCAGACGCGTGGCGTGACCGTCCCGGTGGAGCCGCCGTACCCGCGCCGTAGAGTCCTGTGCATGACGGATGCCGCGGTGTTGCACATCAAGGGGCGGGTGCTGGTCGGGCCCGAGGAGGTTCGCGACGAGCTGTGGGTGGTCGACGGGCGGGTGACGTACGAGCGCCCCGCGCACGCCCGTGAGGTGGCCACCGTCACTGGGTGGGTGCTGCCGGGACTGGTGGACGCGCACTGCCATGTGGGCCTTGACGCACACGGCGCGGTGGACGAGGCGACCAGCGAGAAGCAGGCGCTGGCCGACCGGGACGCGGGAGCGCTGCTGTTGCGGGACGCGGGCTCCCCCGCCGACACCCGGTGGGTGGACGACCGGGAGGACCTGCCGAAGATCATCCGGGCCGGCCGCCACATCGCCCGCACCCGCCGCTACATCCGCAACTACGCCCACGAGATCGAGCCCGGTGACCTGGCCGCCTATGTGCGGCGGGAGGCGCGGCGCGGTGACGGTTGGGTGAAGCTGGTGGGCGACTGGATCGACCGCGAGGTCGGCGATCTGACGCCGTGCTGGCCGCGTTGGGCGATCGACGAGGCGATCGCCGCGGCCCACGAGGAGGGCGCCCGGGTCACCGCGCACTGCTTCTCCGAGGACTCGCTCACCGATCTGGTGGAGGCGGGCATCGACTGCGTCGAGCACGCCACCGGGCTGACCGAGGAGACCATCCCGCTGTTCGCGGAGCGCGGTGTGGCGATCGTTCCGACCCTGGTCAACATCGCGACGTTCCCGGACCTGGCGGCCGGGGGAGAGGCGAAGTTCCCCAACTGGGCAGCGCATATGCGGCGGTTGCACGCCCGTCGCTACGACACCGTGCGCGCCGCCCATGACGCCGGGATCCAGATCTTCACCGGTACCGACGCGGGCGGTTCGCTGCCGCACGGGCTGGTGGCGGACGAGGTCGCCGAGCTGGTCGCCGCCGGGATCCCGGCGGTTGACGCGCTGGCGGCGGCCACCTGGCGGGCCAGGGAGTGGCTCGGACGGCCGCGGTTGGACGAGGGCTCGCCCGCCGACCTGGTGGCGTACGAGGCCGACCCGCGCGTCGACGTAAGGGTGTTGGCGGCCCCGCGGCAGGTCGTGCTGCGGGGCCGCGTGGTCGGGTGACGGGTCGAGCGGTCAGCCCTTGAGCTTCCGCTGGATCTCCTCAATGGCCTCGCGCGTCGCCTGCTCGGTCTCCTCGCGGGTGATGCCCAGGCCGGTGAGCACCTGTGCGGCGATCTCGTCCTCGTTGCGCAGCAGGCCGAGCAGGATGTGTTCGGTGCCGATGTAGTTGTGGCCGAGGTGCAGGGCCTCGCGCAGGGCGAGCTGGAGGGTCTTCTTCGCGCCGCGGGTGAACTTCAGCCGCTTGGGCACCTCCTCGGCGGAGGGTCCCAGCGTGGCCAGCACCGCCTCGCGCAGCTGCTCGGGGGGCGGCCCGAGCGCCACGATGGCCTTGGCGGCGAGCCCGTCCGGCTCGCTGAGCAGCGCCAGCGCGATGTGCTGGGAGTGGATCTGGGCGTGCCCGAGTTCCCTGGCCTCCTGCTCGGAGGCCTCCACCACGTTGCGGGCGCGCGGGGTGAAGCGGGAGAACAACCCCGAGGTGGGCAGGTCGAGTTCGTCGGCCTCGGTCTCCTTGGGGACGAACCGCTTCTGCGCGGCCTGCTTGGTCACCCCCATGTACTGGCCGATCTCGGTCCAGGACGCGCCGGTGCGGCGGGCCTGGTCCACGAAGTGCCCTATCAGGTGGTCGGCGACGTCGCCGAGGTGGGTGGAGGTCTCGACGGCGTCCGAGAGGTGCTGTAGCGCGTCGCCGTCCGGGTGCTGGCTGATGACGTGCTCGATGAGATCGTCGAGCCGTACTGGTTGCTTCGACATGCGTCAACCGTAGGTTGTCGCATCCTGGGCCGTCAACCAGTAGTTGACGATGCCCTTCTTTCGAACTTGCGCCCGGAAACCATCCTTTGGAGTGAAGTGGCTCCAGGTAGCTGTTCCTGTACGCCCGGTGCGTAAATATTGCCGGGTCGATGTCGTCGGCGGGTGCGCTGTCCCCTTCTCAGTAACGCCGATGACGCCAAGCCATCTGTGGGGGTTCCTCAGTTGTACAGCTCTGTCCTCAGCCTGCCCGCACGCCGCTGCGCGGCGGCGGTCGGTGCGTCCATCGCGCTCACCACGAGCGCCCTGGCCCTCGCCCCGGTCGCGCAGGCCACCACCGGCTCCGGCGACGGTGGTAGCGGAGGCGGCCACTCGACCGCCTCCGTGCTCAACACCGGCCTTGACGTCTCCCTGCTCGACAAGGCCGTCGACCTGCCGCTGAACGTCACGCTCAACGACGTGCACGCGCCCGCCGACGCCGACCGGACCGCGCTCAGCGCGCACCTGGACGGCGTTGACGGCGGCAGGCCCTTCAGCGTGCTCAACGCGGACGTGGCCACCGCGCGGGCCACCGCCGAGACCCGGCGGGCCGAAGGGTATGTGAACCTCCTGAACGCCCGGGTGCACCTGCCCGGACTGCCCGACACACCACTGCTCCAGGTGCACCAGGTCACCTCCAAGGCGACCTGCGACGCGGGCCGGAGGCCGACCGCCTACTCCAACCTGCTCGGTGACATCGAGGTGCTGGGCAAGGGGGTCAGGCTCACTGCCGGCGGTACGACGAAGGTCGACGTGCCCGGTGTCGGCGAGGTCCGCCTCGACCTGTCGAAGACCGAGACCACGTCCGCCAGTTCGGCCGCGACCGCGCTCAACCTCCAGGTCTCGGTCAACCCCGCCGCGCTCAACGTCGCCCAGGTGACCGGCGACGTCACCCTGGCCCGCGCCACCTGCCAGACGCCCAAGGGCGGCGGCAGCGGTGGCGACAGCGGTGGCGCGGGCAGCAGCGGCGGTGGCGCCAACGACGGCGGCGCCACCAAGGGGGCCACCAACGCCGGGACGGACAGCGCGGGTTCACCCAACGGCGGCAGCACGGCCGGTAACGGGACCAAGGTCGACTCGGCCGCCGCCAGGCAGAACCTCGCCGAGACCGGTGCCGACTCCAGCACCCCGTACCTGGCCGCGGGCGCGGTGGCGCTGGTCGGCGCGGGCGGTGCGGTGATCTACGTGACCCGGCGCCGCAAGGCGGCCCGCGCACAGCAGTAACCGGGAAGGGCCCCGGGGAGACGCCGCGTACCGTCTCCCCGGGGCGCACCCAGTGTTCGTTCCCGCTTCTTCCCGCGTACGCCAACGCGCCGTACCTTCGGGCCAGTTGCCAGGGAGGAGGGGGTGCGGTGGGGCAGGCGGTGGAAGCCCGCGGCTTGGCCAAACGGTTCGGCGGGACGACGGCCCTGGACGGCGTGGACCTGACGGTGGCGGCCGGTGGGGTGCACGGGCTGCTCGGTCCCAACGGCGCCGGCAAGACCACGCTGCTGCGCATTCTGCTCGGGCTGGTGCGGCAGGACACCGGAGACGTAAGGCTGTTCGCCGGCCAGCCGCACCGGTTGGCGGGCTTCGTGGACAGCCCGCGCTTCTATCCGTACCTCAGCGCGGAGCGCAACCTGGCGCTGCTCGCCGCCTACGACGGCGGTGACGCGGCCGACCGCGTCGACGAGGTGCTGGCCCGGGTCGGCCTGGCCGACCGCGCTCGGCGAAAGGTCGGCGGCTACTCGTACGGCATGCGCCAGCGCCTCGGTATCGCCGCCGCCCTGCTGCGCGCCCCCGACCTGCTGGTACTGGACGAACCCGGCAACGGCCTGGACCCGGCGGGCATCCGCGACATGCGGCAGCTGGTGCGCTCGCTCGCCGCGGACGGGCTGACGGTGCTGCTCAGCAGCCACCACATGGCCGAGGTCGAGGAACTGTGCGAGACGGTGACCATCCTGCGCACCGGCCGGGTGGCCTACGCGGGCTCACTGACCGAACTGCGCTCCCGCGCCCCCGACCCGGCCCACCAACTCGCCACCAGCGACGACGAGTCGGCCGCCGCCGTGGCCGCCGACCAGCCCGGGGTGCGGGTTCACGACCACCCCGAAGGCGGGCTCACCGTACATGCCAGGCCCGAGCAACTCGACGCCTACGTGCTGGCGCTCGGCCGCCGTGGCATCGCGGTGCGGGCGCTGCGGCTTGAGGCGACCTCCCTGGAGTCGCTGTTCCTCACGCTGACCGAAGGAGCCGAGCGGTGACCGCCCTCGCGCTGGACGAGCCGGCCGCCCGCCCGCGTGGCGGGGTGCGCACCGTCTACCTCTGGGAGTTGGAGAAGCTGACCGCCCAGTGGCGGGTCCGGGCGGTCGCCGCGATCTGCCTGCTGGCGCCGTTCGCGTTCGTGCTGGCGCTGAAGACACAGGACACCGTGCCGTCCGACACGCTGTTCGGCCGCTGGGTGCACGACACCGGCTACGCGGTACCGCTGGTGGTGCTGGGCTTCGCCGGGCAGTGGGGGTTTCCACTGCTCACCAGTGTGGTCGCCGGGGACATCTTCGCCTCGGAGGACCACCACGGGACCTGGCAGACCATTCTGACCCGGTCCCGTACCCGGGCGCAGATCTTCACCGGCAAGGTGCTGGCCGCCGCCACCTTCTGCGTCGTCGTGGTGGTGCTGGCGGGCGCGGGCAGCATCGCGGCGGGGGTACTGCTGGTGGGACACCAACCGCTGGTGGCGCTGGACGGCAGCCTCGTACCGTCCGGCCGGGCGGCCGAGTTGGCGCTGCTGAGCTGGCTGTGCGTACTGCCTCCGGCGCTCGGCTTCACCGCGCTGGGCGTGCTGTTCTCCATCGCCACCCGGCACAGCGCGGCCGGCATCACGGGGCCGGTGCTGGTCGGCCTGCTGATGCAGCTGTACGCGTACGTGGACGCGCTGGACGTGGTCCGGCACGCGCTGCTGACCACGCCGTTCGACGCCTGGCACGGGCTGCTCTCGGCCACCCCGTACTACCGGCCGCTGGTCGAGGGCTGCGCGGTGAGCGCCGCCTACACCGTGGTCTGCCTGGCGGCCGGGTATCTGCTGCTGCGCCGCCGGGACTTCACGAAGGGCTGACCGTTGAACAGAACCGTCGCACGCGCGGCGCTGGCCGCCGCCGCGCTCGTCCTGCTGGCCGGAACCGCCGGATGCGGCGGCTCCGACATCACCAGCGGGCGGCTTGAACGCGCCCTCGGCCCAACGTTCCGGAACCTGTTCGCCCTACAGCAGACCGAGTTGCACGGCACCGACAACGCGCCGTCACCCGACACCTGGGCCAACTGCGCCAAGGCAGGTCGCGCCTCCGGCGGCAGCGGCCCCGGAGACGACTGGGTCTGCCTGGTGCACTGGCCGGCGCCGAGCGGTATCACCCAGCCCATCGCGTACGAGGTGAGCGTGCGGCCCACCGGCTGCTACACCGCGCAGGGCCCGGCCACCCTGGTCGGCCAGCAGCGTATCCAGGGCGCCGACGGGCATCAACACACCAACCCGCTCTACGAGTTCGACGGCTGCTTCGACACGGCGTGAGCGCCCGCTCCTACGCCACGGCACTCGACAGGGGACATCGATGAGCAAGCCACACCGCACCTTCCGCCGAAGCCGAGCCAGATCAAGGGGACTTGGCGGGACGGCCGCCGCCGCGCTCGCCGTCACGGCCGTGCTGGGGGTCACCGCGGCGGCCACCGCCGTGGGAATCTCCGGTGGCTTCGGCACCGACAAGGTCGACGGGGAGCAGACCGCCAAGGGCATCCTGCTGCCGTCCAACCAGCGCATCACGCCGCTGGGCGCCCGGCACCTCGTGGACAACGGGCGGCTGCTGTCCAGCACCCTCAGCCCGGACGGCAGCAGGCTCGCGGCCCTCACCTACCGCCAGGGCGCCGGCTTCCTGACCATCATGGACGTGCGCACCGGGCGCGTCGTCCAGCAGGTCGGCACCGGTGTCGGCGCGGACAGGCGGATCGGCGACGGCAAGGTGGCCGCCGACGGTCCGCTGTACTCGCCGGACGGCCGCAGCCTGTGGTTCCCGCAGGCCTCCGACCTCGTCCGGTTCAGCCTCGACGCCGACGGCAAGGTGACCTCGGCGCCTGCGGTGGTCATCCGGCTGGCCGGTAAGAACGGGGCGGACCTGCCGTCCGGCATGGCGCTGTCGTCCGACGGTCGCACCCTGTACACGGCGTTGAACGGCAGCAACACCCTCGGCGTGATCGACACCGCCAGCAACACCCTGGTCAAGGAGATCCCGGTGGGCATCGCCCCGCGGCAGGTGGTGATCCTGGGCGACCAGGCGTATGTGTCCAACGAGGGCGGCCGTCCGGCCGGCGCGGGCGACAACACCAATCTGAGCGACGGCACACCGGTCGTCGCCGACCGGACCAACGGCGCCGTCACCAACGGCACCGTCTCCGTCGTGGACCTGCGCAGCCAGCGCCAGACCGGCACCATCAAGGTCGGCCTTGAGCCCACCGCCCTTGTGGCGCACGGAGGTTCACTCCTGGTCGCCAACTCCAACGACGACAGCGTCTCGGTGATCGACGCCCGCGCCCACCGGGTCACCCAGACCTTCAACGTCAACCCGCTGCCCGGCTCCTCGGTCGGCAGCTACCCCAACGCCCTGGCCTTCACCGACCCGCACACCCTGCTGGTCAGCGTGGGCCGGGACAACGCCCTGGTGCGGTACCGCTGGGACGGTGGGCGGTCCCCGGTGCGGTACGAGGGGCTGATCCCCACCGACTGGTACCCGGTCAACGTGCAGCGCAGCGCCGCCACCGGCCGGATCGTGGTCACCAACGACAAGGGCATCGGCGCCCGGGGCGCCTCCTCGACCATCAGTGAGGGCCCGGGAACCAACCCGGCCACCGGCCACAACACCTACGACGACACCGGATCGGTCACCACCTTCCGCCAGCCCTCCCAGGCGGCGCTGGGCGAGCTCACCCACCAGGTGTTCGTCGACAACGACTGGGAGAAGCTGCTGCGCTCCGGATCGTCCTACGGTTCGGCCGGCGACCGGGAGGCGGTCATCCCCGCACACCTCGGCAGCCCCTCGAAGATCAAGCACGTCTTCCTGATCGACAAGGAGAACCGCACCTACGACCAGGTGCTGGGCGACATCGGCAAGGGCGACAGCGACCCCTCGCTGGCGCAGTTCGGCAGCCGGGTCACCCCCAACCTGCACGCCCTGGCGAGCGGTTACGGGGTGATGGACAACTTCTACGACATCGGCACGCTGTCCGCGGACGGCCACAACTGGCTGGTGCAGGCCGACAACAACGACTACATCGAGAAGGAGTTCGGCGCCTTCTACCGCAGCTACCCCGCTCTGGGCAACGACGCGCTGGCCTACCAGCGCAGCGGCTTCCTGTGGAACACGGTGGAACGCGCGGGCAAGACGGTGCAGGACTTCGCCGAGTACGCGGGCAACATCGCACTGCCCTCGACCGGCGCGCCGACCTGGGCCCAGTGGTACCACGACTCCCAGGTCCTGGAGGGCAAGGCGTCGGGCCCGCTGCACACCCCGATCGGCAGGTACCCGACCACGTCCGACGTGCCGTCGGTGAACGCCGTCAACCACCCGGACTACCCGACCTTCGACACCGACATCCCCGACCAGTACCGGGTCGACATCTGGCAGCGGCACTTCAACGACTCGGTGCGGTCGGGCCGGTTGGCGAACCTGACGATGATTCAGCTTCCGCAGGACCACACCAACGGGATCAGCGGCACCGACCCGTACCCCACCGCGATGGCCGCGGACAACGACCTCGCCGTCGGCCGCATCGTGGACACCATCTCGCACAGCAGGTTCTGGAAGGACAGTGCCATCTTCGTCCTGGAGGACGACTCGCAGAACGGCGTCGACCATGTGGACGGCCACCGCGCCCCGCTGTGGGTGATCAGCCCGTACGCGAAGCGCCACACCGTGGTCTCCACGTACTACTCGCAGGTCAACGTGGTCCGGACGATCGAGCAGATCCTGGGCGCCCAGCCGATGAACCAGGTGGACCGCGCCGCGGAGCCGATGTACGACCTGTTCACCGGGCACCCCGACCTCACCCCGTACACCGCGCTGCCCAACCAGATCCCGTTGGACTACGGTCTCAGGTCCACCGCCGCCCAGGCCGTGCCGCAGCGCTACCAGGGCATCGCCCGGCAGTGGCAGGCGTGGAGCGCCATACAGCGGACCGGCGGCGCCAAGCCCCAGCTCGACCAGGTCAACCCGGCCCAGTTGAACCGCGTCGACTGGTACCAGGCCACCGACTGGACCCGCCCCTACCCCGGCGACCAGCGCATCCTCGCGCCGAACGAGGTCCCAGGACGCGACACCCCGCCGCAGGAGCTCGGCGGGGAGTGAACCGGCGGCTCAGGCCTGGGAAGCCAGTTGGTCCACCGCGGCCTTGGCTTCCTTCAGGCCCGCGCCGGTGGCCTCGCGGTAGGCCTTGATGGCGTTGAGCGTCTTGCCTTCCTGGATGAACTCGCGGACCTCCCGCAGTTCGGGCTGGTCGACCTGGATGCCCAGGTGTTCCATGATCAGGTCGAGCTTCTTCTCCACGCGGACCAGCCGGCGTTCCAGTAGGTCGAAATTGGTGAACATGCCTGTGGATCCTACGGGTTGTATGGGAGAGCGGCGCGGGCCAGGGCGGTGGTGAACGCGTCGGTCGTGGCGCGGTCCCGTACCGCCACCCGCAGCCAGTCGGGGCCCAGGCCGGGGAACGTGTCGGCACGGCGGACCGCGAAGCCCAACTCCCTCAGGCGCTCGCGGACCTTCGCCGCCTGCGGCAACCGCAGCAGCAGGAACGGCGCCTCGGCCGGGCCCACCACCTCGACGGCCGGGAGGTCCGCCAGCCGGGACAGCAGATGCTCCCGCTCCTGTGCGATGCGCCGCGCCGCCTCCGCGGCCTCCGCCACGGCGGGCGGGGCACAGCACGCCTCGGCCGCCGCCAGCGCCGGGGTGGCGACCGGCCACAGCGGTTGCGCGCGCTCCAGCGCGGCGATCGTCGGCGGGGCGGCGAGCACATAGCCGATGCGCAGCCCCGCCAGCCCCCAGGTCTTGGTGAGGCTGCGCAGCACCACCACACCGGGCAGATCGCGGCGCTCCGCCAGCGACGCGCGCTCGCCCGGCACCGCGTCCATGAACGCCTCGTCGACCACCACAGTGCGGCCGGGGCGGGCCAGTCCGGCGAGGGTGCGCGCCGGATGCAGCACGGACGTGGGATTCGTCGGATTGCCGATCACCACGAAGTCGGCGTCCTGCGGCACGTCCGCCGGGTCCAGCCGGAAGCCGGACTCGTACCGCAGCAGCACCCGGTGCACCGGATGACCCGCGTCCCGCAACGCCGCCTCGGGCTCGGTGAACTGCGGATGCACCACGACCGCCCGGCGCGGCGCGAGAGCACGGGCCAGCAGTACGAACGCTTCCGCCGCGCCCGCGGTCAACAGCACCTCCTCGGACGGCCTGCGGTGCCGCCGCGCGACCGCCTGCCGGGCCGCCCGGCCATCCGGATAGGCGGCAAGTCCGGCCAGCGAGGCGGTTATCCGTGCCAACAGCCACGAAGGGGGCGTTCCGGTACGGACGTTGACGGCCAGGTCCACCAGGTCCGCGCCGTCGTCACGTACCTCCGCGTCACCGTGGTGGCGCAGGTCGTGTTCGTCCGCATGGGTTGACACGGCCGTCACGGCGCACACACCTCGCAGTCCTCGCGCAGCGCCTCGTGGTACCGGGCCAGTACCAGTTCTGCCAACTCCGGTGTGCCGCCGACCGCTTCGGCGTACCGCACATCGATCCCCGGGTGCGCCTCCGCCCAGCCCTCGGCCTGCTGCCGGACCCTGCCCGCCAACGGGCCGCCGAACAGGAAGTACGGCAGCACCACCACCCGGCGCGCGCCGAGCCGCACACAGCGGTCGAGCCCCGAGGGCACATCGGGTGCGGCGACCGAGCCGAACGCGGTCTCCACGCCCGCGTAGCCGCGCCCCTCCCACAGCAGCCGTGCCGCCCGGTGCGCCTCGGCGTTGCCGTCGGGGTCGGTGGTGCCCCGGCCGACCAGCAGCACCGTGGTCGCCGCGCGGTCGGACGGGGAGCGGCGGCCGTCGCCCAGCGCCGCGTCCAGGCGGCGCTCCAACGCCTCCAGCAGTTCCGGCCGCGCGTCCAGCGGCAGGTGCCGGTACGAGGTGTCCGGGTGCCGCAGCGCTTCGCGGCGCAGCGCGTCCCGCACACCGCCGGTGGCCAGCGCCAACGGCACGGCCGCGAAGTGCCGTACGCCGTGCCGCGCCACCAGCTCGTCGACCGTGTCGGCCAGTGACTCGACGGATCCGCCGCCGACCGGTAGCCACGGCGCGCGCTCACCGACCGTTCTGACAAGCGAGTGGAGGGCGGCGGACTCCTCGGCGTCGCGCGGACCAGGACCGATCAGCAGTAGGGCGGGCGGCGAGGTCACGGGGGGTGTCTCCTTGCTGCGGGTGGTGCCGGTTCTGTGCGTGCGGCACACCGTACCGGCCCTACCCACAGGGGGAACCGGCTGGTCGCGGGGTCGTCATGAGTTACCCGCGGCGCCGGGACGCCAGGGCGGCGGTGGCCGTCGGGGGACGTTCGGCGCGCGGGGTGGACTTCCGCTTGCGGACCAGGAGTTCACCGCCGGGCGCCGCGGCGAGGGCGGCGGCCTCCGCGACGCTCGGCGTGCCGACGGTGGCGAGCGCCGCGGGAGACGGGCTGGGGACCGCGATCGCGGCGAGCACCGCCGCGTCGTACGCCAGCACCGGCACGCCGCCGAGCCGCCGGGCCGCCTCGACGATCCCGGGCTCGTCCGCCTTGGCGGCGACGGTCGCCAACGCGGCGACGCGGTCCGCTGCCAGACCCGCCTCGGCCAGCACGCTTTCGATCAGCTCGTACACCTCGTCGGCGGGCGCGCCCGAGCTGGCGCCCACGCCGACGACGACCCGGTGCCCGGTCAACCGGCGCACCGCGCGACGAACCTGTGGGCCAGGGAGGGTTCGGCCGCCCAGTGCGTGTGCAGGTAGGAGGCGTGCACGCCTCCCGTCGGTCCCGCGACGAACCCTTCGAGGCGGCGCGCCGGCTGCGACCAGCCCCACGCGGGGGTCCGCCCGGCTCCCGGTTCGATGGCGGTGCGGTGGAACTCATGGCCGCGCAGCCGGGTTCCGGCCTCGGCCAGCGCGCTGTCGGCCACCGCGACGGCATCGCGGTAGCCGAGCGTCAGCCGGTCGGTCATCCGGGCGGTGGCGTCGAGCACACCGCACATGGGCGCGCCGTCCAACTCCCTTGCCAGGTACAGCAGTCCGGCGCACTCAGCCGCCACGGGGGCTCCTGCGGACGCCAGGGTGGCGACCGCCTTGCGGAGGAGTTCGTTGGCGGAGAGCTCGGGGGCGTAGACCTCCGGGAAGCCACCGCCGATCACCAGTCCGGCGGTGCGGTCGGGGAGCCGTTCGTCGCGCAGCGGGTCGAACGGGATGACCTCCGCGCCCGCGGCGGTGAGGAGTTCCGTGTGTTCCGGGTACGAGAACGTGAAGGCCGGGCCGCCGGCCATCGCCACGACCGGGCGGGGGGCCGCCGTGGGGCTGTGCCCCTCCGTTCCGCCCCGGCGGAAGGGCCGCCCACAAGCCAGCGGGTCCCATGGTTCGGCGGTCAGCACGGGAGCCGTCCTGGCCAAGGCCAGCAGCGCGTCCATGTCGCAGCCCGCCAGGACGCGATCCGCCATCTCGCGTACCGCGCCCACCGCCTCCGTGCGGCGTTCCGCCGCCGGGATCAGGCCCAAGTGGCGTGCCGGGACGGCGAGTCGGGCGGAGCGGCGCAGTACGCCCAGCACCGGGACGCCCGACTCCTCCAGCGCCTCGCGCAGCAGCGCTTCATGGCGATCGGAGCCGACCTTGTTGAGGATGACTCCGCCGATTCGCACCTCGGGGTCCCAGGACGCGAAGCCGTGCACCAGCGCGGCCACCGAGCGGGACTGCGACGAGGCGTCCACCACCAGCACCACCGGCGCCCGCAGCAGCTTCGCCACCTGCGCGGTGGAGGCCAACTCGCCCTGTCCCGCCGCACCGTCGTACAGCCCCATCACACCCTCGACCACGGCCAGGTCGGCGGCGCGCGCACCGTGCAGGAACAGCGGCGCGACGCGCTGCGGGCCGCACAGGTAGGCGTCCAGGTTGCGGCCCGGGCGGCCGGTGGCCAGCGTGTGGTACCCGGGGTCGATGTAGTCCGGGCCGACCTTGTGCGGTGAGACGGCCAGGCCGCGCTGGGCGAAGGCGGCCATCAGACCGGTGGCTACGGTGGTCTTGCCGCTGCCCGAGGAGGGAGCGGCGATCACCAGACGTGGAACGGCTACCACTCGATGCCCCGCTGGCCCTTCTGCCCGCTGTCCATCGGGTGCTTGACCTTGGTCATGTCGGTCACCAGGTCGGCGGCGTCGATGAGCTTCTGCGGCGCGTTGCGGCCGGTGATGACCACGTGCTGGGTGCCGGGACGGTCCCGTAGCGCCGCCAGCACCTCATCGGTGTCCACCCAGCCCCAGTGCATCGGATAGGCGAACTCGTCCAGCACGTAGAGCCGGTAGGTCTCGGCGGCCAGGTCGCGCCTGACCTGCGCCCAGCCCTCCCGGGCCGCCTCCTCGCTGGACTCCAGGTCGCGCTGCACCCACGACCAGCCCTCGCCCATCTTGTGCCAGGCGACCGTGCCGCCCTCGCCGGAGTCTCCGAGCACCCGCAGCGCCCGCTCCTCACCGACCCGCCACTTGGCGGACTTGACGAACTGGAACACCCCGACCGGCCAGCCCTGGTTCCAGGCGCGCAGCGCCATGCCGAAGGCGGCCGTCGACTTGCCCTTGCCGGTACCGGTGTGCACGATCGTCAGCGGACGGTTCCGCCGCTGACGCGTCGTCAGGCCATCCTCCGGCACCACACTCGGCTTCCCCTGCGGCATTACGCGGCCCTCCTGACGTCGCGTACCAGCGCGGACACCGCGTCCGCGCGCAACTCGTCCAAAGTGACGGCGGTACCGGACAGTTCACGGGCGAGCGCGCCCGCGAGCCCCAGCCGAACCGGTCCGCTCTCGCAGTCCACGACCACCGACGCCACTCCCTCGGCGGCCAGCAGCCGCGCGGCGCGCGCCGCCAGCGCCACCGGCTCCGGCCCTCCGGTAGCGCGGCCGTCCGTCACCACGACCAGCAGCGGCCGCCGGGACGCGTCCCGCAGCCGCTCCACCCGCAGCACCTCGCGGGCCCTGAGCAGCCCGGCGGCCAGCGGAGTACGGCCACCGGTCGGCAGCTTCTCCAGCCGGGCCGCGCCCGCCTCCACCGAGGAGGTCGGCGGCAGGGCCAGTTCCGCGCCGGTGCCGCGGAAGGTCACCAACCCCACCTTGTCGCGCCGCTGGTAGGCGTCGAGCAGCAGCGAGAGCACCGCGCCCTTCACCGCGGCCATCCGCTGCCGGGCCGCCATCGAACCGGAGGCGTCGACCACGAACAGCACCAGATTGCCCTCCCGGCCCTCCCGTACCGCCTGCCGCAGGTCGTCCTTGCGCAGCACGAGACCGGGACCGCTGCGCCCGCGCGCCCGCTGGTGCGGGGCGGCGGCGGTCACGGTGGCGGCCAGGTGCAGCTTGGTCAGCGCGCCCCGGGGGCGGCGGGCGCCGGTGGTGCGGCCGTGCTCGGTACGCGCCCGGGAGCGCCGCCCGGCGACGCCGTCGCCAAGTCCCGAGACGGTGAGGGTCTTCGTGCGGAACGGCTCGGTGGCGGCCACCGCGGACTGCTCGGCGCCGCCGGGCGCGGGATCCGCCGCGTCACCGCTCGGGTCGGGCTGCCGCTCGTCGGGCCGTTCACCGGAGCGCTGGTCGGGGACGGCCGGGTCGCCCGCCGGACCGTCCTGCGGGGGCTGCCCACCGCCGTCCGGGCCGCCGGGGCCGTCCGGATCCGGGTCGTCCTCGCCGCGGGACTGCTCCAGCGTCTCGTCCAGCTTCTGCTCGTCCAGCCCCGGTGCGTCGAACGGGTTGCGGCGGCGCCGGTGCGGCAGGGCCAGCAGCGCGGCCTGCCGTACGTCCTCGTCCAGCACCTCGGTACGGCCCGCCCAGGCGGCCAGCGCGGTGGCGGTGCGGGCGGTCACGATGTCCGCGCGCATCCCGTCCACCTCGAACGCCGCGCACACCGCGGCGATCTGGCGCAGCGCGGCGTCGCCGAGCCGCACCGACGGCAGCAACCCGCGTGCGGCGGCGATGCGTTGGCGCAGCTCGTCCTCCTCGGCCGCCCAGCGCGCGGCGAACGCCGCCGGATCCTCGTCGTACGCCAGCCGCCTGCGCACCACCTCGACCCGCTGGTCCGGCTCGCGGGACGCCGACACCTCCACGGTGAGCCCGAACCGGTCGAGCAACTGCGGGCGCAGTTCGCCCTCTTCGGGGTTCATCGTGCCGACGAGCAGGAAGCGTGCGGCGTGCCGCACCGAGACGCCCTCGCGCTCGACGTACGAGGCGCCCATCGCGGCGGCGTCCAGCAGCAGGTCGACCAGGTGGTCGTGGAGCAGGTTGACCTCGTCGACGTAGAGCACCCCGCGGTGCGCGGCGGCCAGCAGACCGGGCTCGAAGGCCTTCTCGCCCTCGGCCAGGGCCCGTTCGATGTCCAGGGCGCCCACCAGCCGGTCCTCGGAGGCGCCCACCGGCAGCTCCACCATCCGCGCCGGACGGTGCGCTCCACCGTCCGCCGGGTCGTGCGGGCCGTCCGGGCAGGCCGGGTCCGGTGCCTGCGGGTCACAGGAGAAGCGGCACCCCGGCACCACCTCGACCGTCGGCATCAACGCCGAAAGCGCGCGTACCGCGGTCGACTTGGCGGTGCCCTTCTCACCCCGCACCAGCACACCGCCGACCGCCGGGGAGACGGCGTTCAGCAGCAGCGCCAGCCGCAGGTCGTCCATCCCGACGATCGCCGTGAAGGGGTAGTGGGTGCTCACGCCGGGATTCCTCCTACGAGTGATGGATGTCACGGTGCCCCCGGAGCCAGGAACGGGAGACCGGCGGGCACGCCGTCCTCGATGAGCCGCAGCAGCGCCGCGGTGTCGGCGTGCTCCTCGATCAGGTCGCCGAGGCGGTCCAACTGCTCCTCGCGCAGCGCGGCGAAGCTGGTGTCCGGCGCCGGTACGAAGCGGCGCCCGGCCGCCCGCGCCACCTCGCGCAGGAACGCCCGGCGGAAGCCGTCGCTCTCCAGCGAGCCGTGCCAGTGCGTGCCCCAGACCGCGCCCACCCGCACCCCGTCCAGGAACGGCTCGCCGCCGTCGTCGAGTCGGGCCAGGCCATGGTGGATCTCGTAGCCCTCGACCGGCTCGCCCAGCGCCTTGCCGGACGGTCGGGCGAGGGTCTTGCGCGGTGCGAACCGAACCCGCACCGGCAGCAGTCCGAGCCCCTCGACGGTTCCGGCGCGCGACTCGACCTCGTCCTCGATGGTCCGCCCGAGGGCCTGGAAGCCGCCGCAGATGCCCAGCACCGGCCTGCCCTCGGCGGCCCGCCGCCGTACCGCGTCGGCCAGTCCCCGCTCCCGCAGCCAGCGCAGGGCCTTGACGGTGCCGCGGGTGCCGGGCAGCACCACCAGATCGGCGTCCGCCAGTTCCTCCGGCCGGTCCACGAAGCGCACCACCACACCGGGTTCCGCGGCCAGCGCGTCCACGTCGGTGAAGTTGGACATCAGCGGTACGGCGGCGACCGCCACCCGCAACACGTCCTCGCCGTACGGCGGAGCCGAGTTGGACTCCCGGACCGTGCCGCGCAGCGACACCCGAAGGCCGTCCTCCTCGTCGATGCCCAACCCGTGCGCGTACGGCAGCACACCGAACGTGGCGCGTCCGGTGAGGCCGCGCAGCATCTCCAACCCCGGCTCCAGCAGCGAGACATCGCCGCGGAACTTGTTCACAAGGTACCCGGCGAGCAGCGCCTGGTCCTCGCGGCCGAGCAGCGCGGTGGTGCCGAAGAAGGAGGCGAAGACACCGCCGCGGTCGATGTCGCCGACCACCACCACCGGAAGCCGGGCGGCGCGCGCCAGGCCCATGTTGACGATGTCGGTGCGGCGCAGGTTGATCTCCGCGGGGCTGCCCGCGCCCTCGCAGATCACCACGTCATGGGTGTCACGCAACCGCTGGAGGCAGTCCGTGACGGTTTCGAGAAGTCTCTCCTGGCGGCCGCTGTGGTAGCCGCGGGCGCTCAACTCGCCCACCGGCTTGCCCAGTAGCACCACCTGGCTGGTGCTGTCGCCGCCGGGCTTGAGCAGCACCGGGTTCATCAGCGCGCTCGGCTCGACCCGGGCGGCCTGCGCCTGCATCGCCTGGGCGCGGCCGATCTCCGCGCCGTCGCGGGTGACGAAGGAGTTCAGCGACATGTTCTGCGCCTTGAACGGGGCGACGCTGACACCCCTGCGGGCCAGCCAGCGGCAGATGCCCGCCGTCACCACGCTCTTGCCCGCGTCCGACGTGGTACCCGCGACCAACAGCCCACCGCTCACCGCGTCCCCCTTCCGCTTCCGCGCAGTACGTACCGGCCCGCGACACAGGCGGCCAGCGCCAGCGCGCTCACCCGGCGGGAAAGCCGTACCGCGCGCTCGATGTCCGCCACCTCCACCGGCCGGTTGCCGTCCCCCAGCACCGGGCGGCGCTCGATCCGGCCGCCGTAGGAGAGTGTTCCGCCCAGCCGTACCCCCAGGGCGCCCGCGAACGACGCCTCCACCGGACCGGCGTTGGGGCTCGGGTGCTTGGGGCCGTCCGTCCGCCAAGTACGCCAGGCCGCGCGGCGGTTGGGCGCGGCGAGCACGGTGAGGGCGGCGGTCAACCGCGAACCGGGGTAGCCCGCGACGTCGTCCAGCCGGGCGGACGCCCAGCCGAACCGCCGGTAGCGCGGCGAGCGGTGACCGACCATCGCGTCCAGGGTGTTGACCGCCCGGAACCCGACCAGCCCCGGCACGCCGCCGAGCGCGCCCCACACCAGGGCGCCGACCACCGCGTCCGAGGTGTTCTCCGCGACCGACTCCACCACGGCGCGGGCGATCTGCTGCCCGTCCAGGGCCTGCGGGTCCCGGCCGCACAGGTGCGGCAGCCGCTCCCGGGCCAGCCGCAGGTCCCCGGCGGCCAGCGCGGCGCCGACGGTACGGGCTTCGCGGGCCAGCGAGGTGCCGCCCAGCACGGCCCAGGTCGCCGCGCCGGTCAGCGCCACCGAGGCGGCGGGGGAGCGGCGGGTCAGCCGGGAGGCCGCGGTGGCGGCGGCCACCGCGCCGCCCGCGCACAGCGCGGTGAAGACGGTGCCGCGGGCGCGGTCGTCCCGCCACAGGGCGCGTTCACAGGCGGCGGCGGCCCGGCCGAACGCGGCGACCGGATGCCCGCGGCGCGGGTCACCGGTGAGCAGGTCGCCCGCGAAGCCAAGGACCGCGCCGTACCCGAAGAGACGGTCGGCACGCATGGGTCAGACCGCCGTCGTTCCTCGGCGCGGGTGTGGCGTCAGGGCGAAGGGTGGTGTGCCGGGCATGGCAGGAGTCCTCACTCAGGGTCCGCGCCCTGGTTCGACGTGACCGGCGATGAGAGTCTCCTGGCTCCCGGATCGGCGCGCCCCCTGGCCTTCCAGCCGATCGCTCGGCCGTGACCCTCGGGTGGGAACGCGCTCCCCGGTGACAGTGGCGGGACCGCGCCGGATTCACACCGGCTTCCTCTCCTGTCGCCGTTTGGGCTTGTTGGTGCCGTATGGCACCGGGCAGTCCACCACGCTGCGGGAACGGCAGTCAACTGGGCTTTGACCGACCAGGGGTGAGTGTGCGAAGCCCCACACGCGGCGCGCACGGCGTGCGCGCCCCGCGCTCAGCCCGCGATGAGATAGAGGCCGTAGGCGACGGCCGCCGCGCACACGGCGAAGGCCGCGTACCCGGTGGTGCGCGCCGACTGCTGCTGCTTGGACAGACCGACGATGCCGAGGGTGAACAGGCCCACCAGGCCGACGGTCGCGACCAGGCTCACGCCCGCTACCGAGGCCAGGGCGCTCCAGTCGATGTTCACAGTGCGGCTTCCTTCCGGGTGGCGTTCGGCTGCGGGGCCGGGATGGTGGCGGTGAGCGCCGGGTCGGCGGCGAAGGCGTCGAACGCCGGGGCGGCGGCCGGTTGCCGCGGCGGAACCAGCTCGTCGATGTCGTTGACGTTGGTGTGGTCCACCGGCTTGCGCATCGAGACCAGCCAGGATCCGGCGCATACGGCAAGTCCGAGCAGACCGACCAGCAGCACGCCCCAACCACCCTGCAGGGCGACGAACGTGGCGCCTCCGGCCACCAGTCCGGCGGCGGGCAGGGTGATCAGCCAGGACAGCACCATGCGCCGCACCACGCCCCAGCGCACCACCGCGCCCTGGCGGCCGAGCCCGGTGCCGGTGACCGCTCCGGAGACCACATGGGTGGTGGACAGTGCGAAGCCCAGGTGGGAGGAGGCGAGGATGGTGGTGGCGGCGGCGGTCTGGGCGGCGAAACCCTGCGGCGGCTGGATGTCAGTGAGCTTCTTGCCCATGGTGCGGATGATCCGCCAACCGCCCAGGTAGGTACCGAGGCCCATGGCGCTCGCGGCGGCCAGGATGACCCACAGCGGCGGGTCGGAGTGCGGGGCGACCATGCCGCCGGTGACCAGCGCCAGGGTGATGACTCCCATGGTCTTCTGGGCGTCACTGGTGCCGTGCGCGAGTGAGACCAGGGCGGCGGAGGCGATCTGGCCCGCGCGGTAGCCCTTCGAGGTGGCCTCGGGGTCGGCGTTCCGGCCGACGCGGTAGGTCACCCTGGTCGCCAGCATCGCGGCCACACCGGCGACGAACGGTGAGACCACCGCCGGGATGAGGATCTTCATCACGATGGCGTTGCCGTGGATGCCGTGCGCTCCGACGGCCACCAGCGTCGCGCCGATCAGACCGCCGAACAGGGCGTGCGAGGAACTGGACGGTAGTCCGGCGAGCCAGGTCACCAGATTCCAGACAATGGCGCCGACCAGCGCCGCGAAGATCACTTCGGGTTTGACCCCGGCTTTTTCGTCGATGATTCCGCCGGAAATCGTCTTGGCCACCTGGACCGAGAGAAACGCGCCGACGAGGTTGAGGACTGCCGACATCGCCACCGCCGCCTTCGGCGCTAGCGCCCCGGTGGAAATGGTGGTGGCCATGGCGTTGGCGGTGTCATGGAAACCGTTCGTGAAATCGAACACGAGAGCGGTGACGATCACGACTCCGATGAGCAGCGTGAGGTGTTCCATTCACCCAGACAATCGTTCGGGCGGGCAGCGACGCGGCGACCGTACGGACTGAGTGTGAACGAAAGGTTAACGGCATACGCCCTGCCGGTGCGGGGGACGCGGATCGCGCCAGGTTTCCCCGGGAAATCGGATTGGCGCGGAACCTTCGGGCCGCGTGGGGACGCGGTCGCCTGACTTCGGCGCGCACCGGAGGGGGCCGGGTCAGTGACGGCCCGAGATCCGGTCGGCGAGCTGGGCCAGCCGGTCGGTGCGAGTGGAGCGGGCGGCCCGCTCGCGGCCGTCCGCGGCACGGTACGCCGCGTACAAACCGTGCACTCCGAGCCAGCGGAACGGCTCCGGTTCCCAGCGCCGCACCCGGTGGCCCACCCACGGCAGCCCGGTCAGCTCGGTCGCCGCGCCCTGGCCGGAGTCCAACTGGACCAGGTCGCGCAGCGTACGGGCCGCCAGGTTCGCCGTGGCGACGCCGCTGCCCACGTAGCCGCCCGCCCATCCGAGGCCGGTCGCCCGGTCCAGCTCGACGCTCGCGCACCAGTCCCGCGGCACGCCCAGCACGCCCGACCAGGCGTGGTCGATCGCCACCCCGGCGGTCGCCGGGAAGAAGCGGACCAGGATCTCCCGCAGCGCCGCCACCGTCGACTCCTGGGTCCGGCCGTCGTTGTCCGTACGCGAACCGAAGCGGTACGGGATGCCGCGCCCGCCCAGCGCTATGCGGTCGTCGGCGGTGCGCTGCGCGTACATGTAGGCGTGCGCCATGTCGCCCAGCGTCTCCATGCCCTCCCACCCGATGGTGTCCCACACGCGCCGCGGCAGCGGCTCGGTGACGATCATCGAGGAGTTCATCGGCAGCCAGGACCGCCGCTGCCCCCGGATCCCGGCCGTGAACCCCTCGGTGCAGCGCAGCACGTAGGGCGCCCGCACCGTGCCGTACGGGGTGATCGCGTGTTTCGGCCGGATCTCGGTCACCGGGGTTGACTCGTGGATCACCACGCCCAGCGCCTCGGCCGCCGCCGCCAGTCCGTGCACCAGCTTCACCGGGTGGATCCGCGCGCCGTGCGGCGTCCAGGTGCCGCCGACGGTGCCCGCGACCCGGATCCGCTCGGCGGACCCCGCGGCGCCCAGCAGCAGCCGGTCCTTCTCGCCGAACGCCGTCTCGGCCTCGTGGAACGCCTTCAGCCGGGCCAACTGGGCTGGAGTGCAGGCGACTTCGAGCACCCCGCCCTTGTGGATGTCGGCGTCGATGCCCTCCTCCTCGGCGACCCGGATCACCTCGTCCACGGTGTCGTTCATGGCCCGCTGCAGCCGCACCGCCGCGTCATGGCCGTGCAGCTTGGCGTACCGGTCGCGCCCGGCGATCCCGTTGTACAGCCAGCCGCCGTTGCGGCCGGAGGCGCCGTACCCGCAGAACCGGCTCTCCAGCACCACGATCCGGAGGAACGGCGCCGCCTTCTTCAGGTAGTACGCGGTCCACAGTCCGGTGTAGCCGCCGCCGACCACGCACACGTCGGCCGCGGCGTCGCCGGGCAGCGGCTCGCGCGGGGCGGGAGCGCCGGTGTTCGCGTACCAGAAGGAGATGCCGCCGTTGACGGTTGCCATGGGTGCCCTCGTGTCGTGATCGCTGCTGGTGGCGGGACGTTACTGCGCCTTTTTCCGTACCGGCAATGGACAACGTGTCAGGATCACCACCCGGAGGTGCGGTGAATGACGGCGGACAGCGAACTGGTGGCGGCGTGGCGCGAGGTGGTGGCCACGGCCCGGCGGACGGCCGACGAGGGACTGGTGGTCGGCACCTCGGGCAACGTCTCCGCCCGGGTCGGCGATCTGGTGCTGGTGACGCCCAGCGGAGTGCGGTACGACCGGCTCGGTGACGCGGACCTGGTCGCGGTCGGGCTCGACGGTGGTCAGCGGATCGGCGCGCTGCGGCCCACCAGCGAACTGCCCATGCACCTCGCCGTGTACCGGGCGACCGACGCCCGGGCCATTGTGCACACCCATGCCGTGCACGCCACCGCGGTGTCCACGCTGGTGGACGAACTCCCCGCCGTCCACTACATGTGCGCGGCCCTCGGGGGCGCGGTGCGGGTCGCCGGGTACGCGACGTACGGCACCGAGGAACTGGCTCGCCAGATGCTGGCGGCGCTCCGCGACCGCACGGGCTGC
This sequence comes from Streptomyces silvisoli, assembly GCF_029269905.1. Classification (NCBI taxonomy): domain Bacteria; kingdom Bacillati; phylum Actinomycetota; class Actinomycetes; order Kitasatosporales; family Streptomycetaceae; genus Streptomyces; species Streptomyces silvisoli. The sequence continues at coordinate 73,690 of NZ_JARJBC010000027.1, forward strand.
CTGCTGCGCAACCACGGCACGCTGGTGTACGCCGACACCCTGGAGACGGCCTACGACCACACCGCCCAACTCGAATGGATGTGCCATGTCTGGCTGACCGCCCGCGCGGCGGGCACGCCGTCGGTGCTCCCGCAGACGGAGATCGCCAGGGTCGCGGAACGCCTGCGCGGCTACGGGCAACAGGGGTGACAGGGGCCTGGGGGCTGCCCCCAGAAGGAGAGAGGGCCTTCACCCCTCCGCCCGCACCCAGTGGCCCGCGGCCGTGGCGCGATCGACACTGAAGTGGATGCGCCTTCGTACTGCCGCCGCCCTCGCCGCCGCCGGTTCCCTCGGTGTCGGCGCGGTCGCCGTGGCCACCGGCCGGTGGGTGTCGGGGCTCGCCCTCAACCCGAGCCCCGACGGCCCGGCGGCCAGCCCCGCCTCCGCCCACGGCAAGCTGACCGTGCACGCGGTCGGTGCGGGGCAGGTCACCCTGACCCGGTCCCTCGCCTCGGCGCGCCCCGGCGTCTACGGGCTGAGCGCCCCGGGCTGCCACGCCACCGTCGGCCGGGTCCTGGAGACGACCCCGGACACCGTCACCCGCCGCCTGGAACGCGTCCAGTTCGGCAGGCTGATGGACGGCGCGCAGGTGACCATGACCCCGCAGGCCTACACCGGCGAGCCGATGGGCGCGCACGGCCTGCCGTACCAGGAGGTGGCCGTCGACGGTGAACTCGGGCCAATGCCCGCCTGGTTCGTGGCCGGGGCACGCGACACCTGGGTGATCACCGTGCACGGCCTGGGCACCACCCGCCGCCATCCACTGGTCGTGCTGCCGCTGCTGCACCGGCTGCGCTTCCCGGTGCTGCTGATCAGCTACCGCAACGACCCCGGCGCCCCGGCGTCGCCCGACGGCATAGGGCATCTGGGCGACACCGAGTGGCGCGACGTGGACGCCGCGGTGCGGTACGCGGTGCGCGAGGGCGCCCGCCGGGTGGTGCTGTACGGCTGGTCGACCGGCGCCGCGATGGCGCTGCGGGTGGCCGACCACTCGCCGCTGCGGGACCGGGTGAGCGGCCTGGTGCTGGACTCCCCGGTGCTCGACTGGCAGGCCGCGGTGCGCGGGTTGGCCCGCGGGCGCGGGGTGCCGGCTCCGCTGGTGCCGCTGGGGGTGCGCGCGGCCGCGGGCCGTACCGGGCTGCACGCGGACCGGCTCGCCGGCTCCGCCGACCCGGCACTGCTGTCCGTGCCCACCCTGATCGTGCACGGCCCGGGCGACACCCTCGCCCCTTGGCGGGCGTCGCGCGACTTCGCCGAGCGGCGGCGCGAACTCGTCACCCTGCACACCGTTGCGGACGCCGAGCACCAGGCGATGTGGAACGCCGATCCGCGGGGTTACGAGGAGGCGCTGCGGCGCTTCCTGACCCCGTTGATGTGATCACTCCGTGCCCACGGGGCGCCGCTTGAGGGGTGCTCGTTTGGGAATCCGGGGACTCACCCGTAAGACTGCTCCCGTGACGTCCCGTTCCCAGCGTGACACCAGGCTCCGGCTCGTGACCAGGCAGCCCATCACGGCCGTACGCAGGGCCACAGAGGCCCGTCGCTCCAGGCCGCCGCGGCCGCCGGAGGGCACCCCGGCCCCCGCCGAACTCGCCGCGCTGGCACGGCTGGTGCTGGCCGACGCGGTGCGGCTGGCCCGATGGGCCGACGGTGAGGGGCGCCGCGGCGGCCGTACCAGCCCGCCGCGGCCCGAGCCGAACGGCATACTGCCCGCCCCCGAGTTGCGACGCGCCGCCGAGTCACTCGGTCTGACGGACCATCGGGTGCGGGCGGCGTGGAACCACGCCCGGCTGGCCGGACTGGTCGAACTGCACGACGGCACGGCCCGGTCCGGGTGGCGGCTGCGCGCCTGGGACCGCGACGACACCGCCGTGCTGCGCGGCTGGGTCGCCCTCTTCGACGCCTGGTCGCTGTGCCGTACCGCGCCGTCCGGCTCCGACCCGTCCCTGGTCGCCGAGGTCATCGAGGCCGTACCGCAACTCCTCTCGCTGCTGCACCTGTCCAGTGGCACGGCGCCCGCCCCGGCCCTGCTCGACCTGCTGCGGCAGCGGGTGGCGGAGCTGCGCACCGAACGCCACGAGCCGCCGGCCGACGGCGGCGCCGACCCGCTGCCCGCGCTGCTGGACTGGACCTGGGAGGCGCTGGTCTCGGTCGGCGCGCTGCGGCCGCGCACCGACGGCGAGGACGTGGCGCTCACCGCGCTGGGGAACTGGGCGGTGTGGGTGAAGCTGGAGCAGATCTGCGTGGCCGCGCAGTCGCCCGCCGGACACATCGAGCAGTCGGCGGAGGACCTGCTGCGGGCCTGCGCGCAGTACTCGCCGGGCCCGGCCCGGGTCGAGTACCGCGCCTGGCTGGCCGCCCGCCCGGTCGCCCAGGCGGTCAGCGAACTGCTGGACGCGGCACGCGGCGACGACGCGCTGCTGCGCGGCCTGGCGTTCGAGGCGCTGCGCACCGTCGGCGCCCCCGCGGAGGCCGCCGTGCGCGCCGTGGTCGACGAGCCACGGCTGCGCCCGTACGCGCTGCTGTGGCTCGCCGAGCAGCAGGGCGGCGAGCCGGAGCAGACGGCCCTGCTCACCCGGGAGGAGGCCACCTGGCTGTGGGTGGACACCGCCGCGGCCGTCGCCGACCACGGCGAGGCCCATCTGCTGGTCGGCCACCTGGAGACGGCGGTCCAGGAGTCGCTGCCCGCGCTGCTGGACGAGGTGCGCGCCACCGGTCATCCGCGCACCGTGCAGGTGCTGATCGCGCTGGCCGCGGCGCACCCCGACCCCGCCCTGGCCAAGGCCGTGCGGCGGGCCGCGTTCGAGGTCCACCACGGTGCGGAGTGAACGGCCCGTAGCCGAGCCCGGTGGTCGAAAGCGTTAGCGAGCCCGGTGGCCGGGAAAAGCGTTTGCCAGGCCCCGGTAGACTGCTTCGCATGGCAGTTCTCCTCGCGCATTAGACGGCAGCCGCAGTCCGCGACTGGGCTACCCAGCCGGACAGACCCCGCCCGTCCTGCCGTCCACCATGTCCTGGAGCCCCTTCCGTGATCACTGCCTCCGGCCTTGAGCTGCGCGCCGGCGCCCGAGTCCTCATCGAGTCCGCCTCCTTCCGCATCGCCAAGGGCGACCGCATCGGCCTGGTCGGCCGCAACGGCGCGGGCAAGACCACCCTCACCAAGGTCCTCGCCGGTGAGGGCCAGCCCGCCGCGGGCACGGTGACCCGCTCCGGCGAGATCGGCTACCTGCCGCAGGACCCGCGCACCGGAGACCTCGACACCCTTGCCCGCGACCGCATCCTGTCCGCTCGCGAACTCGACATCGTGCTGCGCAAGATGCGGGAGAACGAGGAGCGGATGGCCAACGGCAAGGGCGCCACCCGCGACAACGCGATGAAGAAGTACGCCCGCCTGGAGACCGAGTTCCTCACCAAGGGCGGCTACGCGGCCGAGGCCGAGGCCGCCACCATCGCCGCCGCGCTCGGCCTGCCCGACCGGGTTCTCGGCCAGCCGCTGCACACCCTCTCCGGCGGTCAGCGGCGCCGCGTCGAGCTGGCCCGGATCCTGTTCTCGGACGCCGACACCCTGCTGCTCGACGAGCCGACCAACCACCTCGACGCCGACTCGATCATCTGGCTGCGCGACTACCTCAAGACCTACAGCGGCGGCTTCGTGGTCATCTCCCACGACGTCAACCTCGTGGAGACGGTGGTCAACAAGGTCTTCTACCTGGACGCCAACCGCTCGGTCATCGACGTCTACAACATGGGCTGGAAGCTGTACCAGGCCCAGCGTGAGGCCGACGAGAAGCGCCGCAAGCGCGAGCGCGCCAACGCCGAGAAGAAGGCCGCCGCGCTCAACTCGCAGGCCGACAAGATGCGGGCCAAGGCCACCAAGACCGTCGCCGCGCAGAACATGGCCCGCCGCGCGGAGAAGCTGCTGTCCGGTCTCGAAGCCGTGCGGATGTCCGACAAGGTCGCCAAGCTGCGCTTCCCCGACCCGGCGCCCTGCGGCAAGACCCCGCTGATGGCCTCCGGCCTGTCCAAGTCGTACGGCTCGCTGGAGATCTTCACCGACGTCGACCTGGCCATCGACAAGGGGTCCCGGGTGGTCATCCTGGGCCTCAACGGCGCGGGCAAGACCACGCTGCTGCGGCTGCTGGCCGGGGTCGAGCAGCCTGACACCGGCCAGGTCGAGCCGGGCCACGGCCTCAAGCTGGGCTACTACGCCCAGGAGCACGAGACGCTGGACCCGGACCGCACGGTGCTGGAGAACATGCGCTCGGCCGCGCCGGACATGGACCTGGTCGAGGTCCGCAAGATCCTGGGCTCGTTCCTGTTCTCCGGGGACGACGTGGACAAGCCCGCGGGCGTGCTGTCCGGCGGTGAGAAGACCCGGCTGGCGCTGGCCACCCTGGTGGTCTCCAGCGCCAACGTGCTGCTGCTCGACGAGCCCACCAACAACCTCGACCCGGCCAGCCGGGAGGAGATCCTCGGCGCGCTGCGCGGCTTCACCGGCGCGGTCGTGCTGGTCACCCACGACGAGGGCGCGGTGGACGCGCTCCAGCCGGAGCGGATCATCCTGCTGCCGGACGGGGTGGAGGACCTGTGGGGCGACGAATACGCGGACCTGGTCTCCCTCGCCTGATCCCGTACCCGTGGCGGCCGGGCCGGTAGGGCGGTCCGGCCGCGTCCGTCGCCGTGATCGGCCTTCTGGATCATTCATCTGGATCATTCGGCTTACCGGTGATCCATCATCTGCGTGAGTACGGTTCGTACCCCGCCGCGCCGGGTCTGGACCAGTGCCCCGCTCGCTGATGATCAGCCGCGTAGCCGGATAACGCTCCTTACGCACGGTGATGACCAGCGACTTCTCGATCGACTTCGTCACGGTCGGGAAAGGCGGCCCGGGGAAATCCCTTCCCCGGGCCCGGCATCGCCCGGTCGGTCAATTCCGGGGGCGGCTCAGGTAGTTCTCCCAGACCTTGTCGAATGGGTGGCCAGGAAGCGCTGGAGGGGTGATCATGAGAGTCCAGAGCGCACTTCCCTAGAGGAGGCACGGGTGGCCGAGACTCTGAAGAAGGGCAGCCGGGTTACCGGCGCCGCGCGCGAAAAGCTCGCGGCAGACCTGAAGAAGAAGTACGACGCCGGTGCGAGTATCCGGGCGTTGGCCGAGGAAACCGGCCGGTCCTACGGATTCGTGCACCGGATGCTCAGCGAGTCCGGTGTGGTCCTCCGCGGTCGTGGAGGCGCGACCAGGGGCAAGAAGGCGGCCTCGGTCTGACGACCGGGCATCCAGGCGGCCACGGACTGAGCCGTGGGTGACCACCCGGTCACCACTGCTCACGGCCAAGTGGTTACTGTTCGGTAATCCTGTCCGTGGCCCGCTCGGAGGTGCCCCATGTCCGAACCCACCGCTCCGACCACCGCTGCGCAGGCGGATCCACTGCTCATACGTGACGGGGTACGGCTCACCGTGGACGGTGCCGTTGCCAGCGTCACTCTGTGCAACCCCGCCAAGCGCAACGCGCAGTCGCCCGCCCTGTGGCGGGCGCTGGTCGAGGCGGGACGGTTGCTGCCCGGTAGCGTCCGGGTCGTCGTGCTGCGCGCCGAAGGCGTCTCCTTCTCCGCGGGGCTGGACCGGCAGGCGTTCACGCCAGAGGGGTTCGACGGCGAACCGTCCTTCATCGACCTCGCGCGCGGCTCGGAAGCCGAACTCGACGCGACCATCGCCGAGTACCAGGAGGCGTTCACCTGGTGGCGACGGAACGACCTGGTCAGCATCGCGGCCGTACAGGGTCACGCCATCGGCGCCGGCTTCCAGCTCGCACTCGCCTGCGACCTGCGGGTCTGCGCCGACGACGTGCAGTTCGCGATGCGTGAGACCAGCCTCGGCCTGGTGCCCGACCTCGCGGGCACCAAGCCGCTGACCGGACTCGTCGGCTACGCACGGGCGTTGGAGATCTGCGCCACCGGCCGCTTTGTGCGCGCCGAGGAGGCCGAACGCGTCGGCCTGGCCAATCTGGTGGTGCCGTCCGCCGAACTCGACGCGGCGGTTCAGGACCTCACCGCGGCCCTGCTGGCCGCTCCGCGCGACGCCGTCGTCGAGACCAAGGCGCTGCTGCGGGACGCCCCTTCACGCACGTACGACGAGCAGCGCGTCGCGGAACGGGCCGCACAGGGCCGCCGACTGCGCGACCTGGCGGGAATCGGCGAGTAGCACCGGGCCCATCGCCCGAATGGCCGCGCGGCCACCGCGCCCGGCGGCACGGGCCGGTGGTCGCGCATAGTCTGGTGGCGGAGCGACCGATGCGGCCCGGAAGGGGTGACGCGCGATGCCCGAGATCACGCCGCAGAGCCAACAGCAGGGCTCGGCCAGACCACACGGCAAGGAGGGCCTGGGCGACCCCGCGACCCGTGGCCGCACCACCATCGCGGACGGTGTGGTGGAGAAGATCGCCGGGCTCGCCGCCCGCGAGGTGGTGGGCGTACACGCGCTGGGCACCGGCCTCGCCCGCACCCTCGGCGCGGTCCGCGAGCGGGTGCCGGGCGGCGCCCGGTCGTCCGTCAGCCGAGGGGTCAAGGCCGAGGTCGGTGAGGTGCAGACGGCGGTCGACCTGGACATCGTGGTCGACTACGGGGTCTCCATCACCGAAGTCGCCCGTGCGGTGCGGGAGAACGTGATCGCCGCCGTCGAGCGGATGACCAGCCTTGAGGTCATCGAGGTCAATATCGCGGTCGGCGATGTGAAGCTCCCCGACGAGGAGGACGAGGAACCGGAGCAGCGGCTCCAGTGACGAGGAGGAGCGGATGATGAGCGGTGCCGTGGTGGGCATGGCCGCCGGAATGGCGCTCGGCTTCGCCGGGTTCTTCGGCGGGTTCTTTGCCTTCCTGCTGGTGGCGGCGCTGGGCGCGGTCGGGTTCGTGGCCGGACGGTTCCTTGACGGCGATCTGGAGCCCGGGGACCTGTTCCGGCCGCGCGAGCGCCACCCGCGCCGATGACCGCCGAGCCAGCCGCCGGGCCGGCTCCGGCGGCCGAGCGCGGGGTGACCAGGATCGCCGATCGGGTGGTGGCGAAGATCGCCGCGCAGGCCGCCCGTGAGGTGCTGCACGAGTCGCGGTGGGCGCACCCGGTGCCCGGCGGCCTGGTCCCGCACGCGTCGGTGTCGGTCCGCCCGGCAGCCGCGCGGGACGGCGGCCGGGGCCTGGCCAGGGTCAGCCTCTCGGTGGCGCTGGGGTATCCGGTGGACGTCCGAGCGGTGTGCGCCGCGGTCCGCCGCCGGGTGGCCGAGCGGGTGGGCGCGTTGGCGGACCTGGACGTGCCCGAGGTCCATGTCGAGGTCGCACGGCTGCACTCGGCCGCCATGGCGCGCGCCGAGCTGGGGAGGGTGACATGACGGGCGGCCGTCTCTGGTCCGCCCGGCGGGTACCGTCCGCGCTGACCGCCTGCGCCGTCCTCGCGCTGGCCGGCACGTTCCTCTACGACATCACGGCGGTACGCGCCGGACACCCGGCGATGTCCTGGCGCACCGCGCTCGCCCGGCAACTGGCCACCCGGCCGCTGCACGACCCCTGGGTGCTCACCGGCGCCACGCTCGCCGCGCTGCTCGGCCTGTGGCTGGTCATCCTCGCGCTGACCCCCGGGCTGCGCTCGCTGCTGCCCATGCGTCCGGTGGCGCCACCGGTGCGCGCGGCCCTCGCCCGTACGGCCGCCGCCCTGCTGGTTCGGGACCGGGTGCTTGAGGTGTCCGGGGTGCGGTCGGCCCGGGTCACCGTCTCCCGGCGCGCCATCAGGGTCCGGGCCGACTCGCACTTCCGCGAGCTGGACGACGTGCGGCAGGACGTGGACGCCGCCCTGCGGGAGACGGTGCGCGGCCTGGGGCTCGCCCGGCGGCCCGCGGTGTCGGTCACGGTGCGGCGGGCGGCGAGGAGGTGAGCGGACGGTGCGTACCCCGGTGAACCGGACGCTGTTGTGCCTGGCCGGACTGGTCCTGCTGGCGGTCGGCTGCGCGGTGCTGATCGGCGGCCTTGACCTGCCGCGGCGCTGGGGCTTCGCCCTGCCCTCCTGGTGGTCGTACCGGGGACCGCACGACGTACTGCTCGACGTGCGGGCCCGTACCCGGTACCGGAAGGAGGGCTGGTGGTGGCCCGCGGTCATCGGGGGGCTCGCCGTACTGGCGGTGGCCGCGCTGTTCTGGCTGCTGGCACAGTTCCGGCACCGCGGACCCGGCCGGATGCTCGTGCACAGCGGTGAGGACGGCGACGTGGTGCTGCGCGGCCGTGCCATGGAGCAGGCACTGGCCGCCGACGCGGCGGAACTGCCCGGGGTGCTCGGGGCGGACGCGCTGCTCACCGGCGGCCGTACCCGCCCCCGCGTGGAGATGCGGATGCTGCTCGACCGGTTCGCCGGGCCGGCCGAGGTGGTGTCCGAGCTCGACGGGCGGGTGCTGGCCGAGGCCCGTACCTCGACCGGTGTGGACTGGCTTCCGGCCGAGGTGAGGCTCCAGGCTGAGCGCCACCGCGCCCGCCGAGTACGCTGATTGACGTGCCGTCAGTACCCGCGCCGGTGGCCGCCGTCCACCGGGACCATGATCCCGGTGAGATAGGACGCGGCGGGCGACAGCAGGAACGCCGCGGTCCTGCCGAACTCCTCCGGGGTGCCGTAGCGGCGCAGCGGAATCGACGCGATGTGCCGGTCGCGGGCGGCCTGCGCGTCACCGCCGAGCGCGTCCAGTTCACGCACCCGGTCGGTGTCGATCCGGGCCGGAAGCAGCCCGAGGACCCGGATGCCCCGCGGCCCCAGCTCGTCGGCCATGGTCTTGGCCACGCCCGCCAGCCCCGGCCGCAGACCGTTGGAGATCGCCAGGCCCGGGATCGGCTCGTGCACCGACCCGGACAGCACAAAGCCGATGACCCCGCCGGAGCCCAGCTCGGCCGCGGCGGTCCGGGCGATGCGTACCGCGCCCAGGAAGACCGTCTCGAACGCCTCGCGCCACTGGTCGTCCTCGATCGCGGTGGCCGCGCCCGCGGGCGGCCCGCCGACGCTGATCAGTGCCCCGTCGAAGCGGCCGAAACGCTCCCGGGCGGCGGCGATCAGCCGCCGAGCGCCGTCCGGCTCGGCGTTGTCCGCGACCACGCCGACCGCCTGCCGGTGGCCGCCGAGCGCCTCGACGGCGGCGCTGACCGACTCCTCCTTGCGCCCGCTGACCACGACCCTGGCACCGTCGGCCACCAGCTCGCGGGCGGCGGCGAAGCCCAGCCCGCGGGTGGCCCCGGTGAGTACGTACACCCTGTCCTTGAGCCCGAGATCCATGGCGTCATCGTGCCCGACGGCCCGGCACCGGGCCACGCAGGGGTGGCCGAATCGGGTTGGGACGCCGCCGAGTTGGGGGTCAGGCCCGGGCGGGCGCCTCGGCGGGCTCGGCCGCTGACTGCGCGGCCTTCTCCCGGGTCCTGCGCTGGTCCCTGACCTCGCGCCGCACCAGGACGACCCAGCCCACCGGGATCATCACCACGAACAGCCACCACTGCCATGCGTAGGCCAGGTGCGGCGGGCTGTACCAGCCGCCGCTGTCGCCGGGAGTCGGGGCCGGGACCAGCTCGGGCTGGTCGGCGGACGGCTTGGGGGACGTGCCGGTCAGCTCGATGTAGCCGCCGAGCAGCGGCTCGGAGACGGAGTCGGCCAGCTTCGAGCTGTTGATCAGCATGATCTGCCGTGGGGGCAGCCCGGACTTGTCGCGGATGCTGGTGCTGGCGGTGGTCTCGTCCGGCCGCATCCGGCCGGTGATCGTGACCTCGCCGGACGGGGTGCCGGGTACCGGCGGGAACGAGACGCCGTCACCGTACTGCGGGGCGGGGATCCAGCCCCGGTTGACCAGGACGGCCTTGCCGTCGTCCAGGACCAGCGGGGTGACCAGGTAGTACCCGATGGTGGAGCCGTCGGACGAGGTGCGGTGCCGGACCACGACCTGGTGCGCCGGGTCGTAGTGGCCCCTTGCCGTGACGGTGCGGAAGTTCTCCTGCGAGGGCACCTCGGCGCGCGGCGCGGTGAGCTTCTCCACGGGGACCGCGGGCGCGGCCAGGCTGCGGGCGATCGCGGAGTTCTGCCTGGCCTGGCTCTCGTGCCGGTGCATCTGCCACCGGCCGAGCTCCACCATGATGGGCATCAGGACCAGGCAGACGAGGGTGAGGATCACCCATTGCCTTGACAGCAGGAAGCGGTACACCCCACGACGGTACAACTCCGTCGTGGGGTGATCACCGTGGGGTCATGCCATGGGCGCGCCGACCCGGTCGACGATGCCCTGGACCCCCTCGGCCTTGGCGCAGTGCGCGCTGCAGAACTGGCGGCCGTCGGCCTCGACACCGTGGCCGACGACCTGCACCCGGCAGTGCTCGCAGATCGGCGCCATGCGGTGGATGGCGCACTCGAAGCAGTCGAAGACATGCACCGCGCCACCCTGTGCGTGCACCTCGAACGTCATGGAGTAGTCGTTACCGCAGACCTCGCAATGTCCCATGCGGTCAGAGTGCGGGGCAGCGCGCCGCCCGGACAACGCTGCCGCTGGCGGGTCGCGGCGACTCCGCCCGTACGGCCTACCTGCCGCTCATACCTCGGCCGCGGCGACGTCCTCCAGCAGTTCACGGAACCGTGCCTCGTCCACCACCGGGGTGCCGAAGCGCCGGGCGTTGACCACCTTTCCGGCCGGGGACCCGGGATCGTTGGTGACCAGCAGGCTGGTCAGCCGGGAGACGCTGGACGCCACATGCAGCCCGGCCTCGGTGGCCCGGTCCTCCAGCAGTTCGCGGTCCACGGCCGTGTCCCCCGAGAAGGCGACCCGCATCCCCTGTACCAACGGCCCACCCGGCAGCAGACGCCCCGGATTGGGGTACGGGCACGGCGGTCGCTTGCGCGAGTGCCGCCAACTGGTCGGCGGATAACCGGTCGAGCGCAGCGGCCCGCCGGTCGGCGACCACTCGGTGAGCGGACGGCAGGCGTGCAGCGGTAGCGGCAGGCCGTTGGCCGCCGCCAGGTGCAGGCTCGGCCGGAACGCCTCGGCCAGCACCCGGGCGTCGTCGAGGGCGTGGTGCGCCCGCTGCTGGATCACCCCGTAGTGCGCGGCCAGGGACTCCAACTTGTGGTTGGCCAGCGGCAGTCGCAACTGCTTGGAGAGCATGATGGTGCACAGCCGCTGCTCGACCGGCGGCCGGTGGTCGGCGCGGGCGTACTCACGAGCCAGCATCGACCAGTCGAAGACGGCGTTGTGGGCGACCAGCACCCGGCCGGAGAGCCGCTCGGCCAGTTCGCCCGCGACGTCCGCGAACAACGGGGCGTCGGCGAGCGCCTCGCTGGTCAGCCCGTGGATCCACACCGGGCCCGGGTCGCGCTGGGGGTTGACCGGCGAGTACCAGTGGTCCTGCACGTCGCCGTGCGCGTCCAGCCGGTAGACGGCCGCCGACACTATCCGGTCGTCCCGGCCGAGACCGGTGGTCTCCACGTCCACCACCGCGTACCCGTCCGGGTAGGCGGTGGGCCACGGGGACGGGGGCTCGGGCGGGTCCGCGCGGTCCGTTCGGTTCTCCAGCATGGTCATTGAGGATAGGGGGCGGCACCGACAGTGACCGACGAGTGCACCGCCAGGAGTGAACGGCGCTCAGTTCCCTTACCGGTGTGGCCGGTGGGCGGACGGGAATGCCCGGGTACGGGACGGTGTTGGACAACCCGAAACACCCGTTCAACCGTTGAGGACCCTCATGCGCGCCACCGTCATCCATGCCCCGAACGACATCCGCGTGGAGGAGGTGCCCGACCCCGTCATCAAGGAGCCGGGCGACGCCGTGGTCCGGGTGCTGCGCGCCTGTGTCTGCGGCAGCGACCTGTGGGCGTACCGGGGGGAGTCCGCGCGGGAGCCCGGGCAGCGAATAGGCCACGAGTTCCTGGGAGTTGTGGAGGAGACCGGCTCGCAGGTCTCCGGACTGCGGGCAGGCGACCTGGTCGTCGCCCCCTTCGTCTGGTCCGACGGTGCCTGTGACTTCTGCGCCGAGGGCCTGACCACCTCCTGCCCGGCCGGCGGCTTCTGGGGCACCCCGGGGTCCGACGGCGGCCAGGGCGAGTACGTGCGGGTGCCGTTCGCGGACGCCACCCTCGTCGCCCTGCCCTCGGACGCGGCGGGCGACGACCGGCTGCTGGCCGCGCTGCTCACCCTCTCCGATGTGCTCGGTACCGGTCACCACGCGGCGGTCGGCGCGGGCGTGCGGCCCGGCGCCACGGTGGCGGTGGTCGGTGACGGTGCCGTCGGACTGTGCGGTGTGGTGGCGGCGAAGCGGCTCGGCGCGGAGCGGATCATCGCGCTCGGCCGGCACACCGACCGCACCGACCTGGCCAGGACGTTCGGCGCCACCGATGTGGTCGCCGAGCGCGGCGAGGCGGCCGTCGAGGCGGTGCGCGAGCTGACCCGTGGGCAGGGCGTCCACTCGGTGATCGAGGCGGTCGGCACCGAGCAGTCGATGCGCACCGCCGTCGGCATCGCGCGGGACGGCGGCGCGATCGGCTACGTCGGTGTGCCGCACGGCAGCGGCACCGGGCTCGACCTGGGCGTGATGTTCGGCCGCAACATCGCCCTGCGCGGCGGCGTCGCCCCGGTGCGCAGCTACATCCCGGAACTGCTGCCCGACGTGCTGAGCGGCGCGATCGACCCGTCCCCGGTCTTCGACCTGACCGTCGACCTGGACGGTGTCCCGTCCGGCTACCGCGCGATGGACGAGCGCACCGCGCTCAAGGTCCTGGTCCGGCCCTGAACCTACCGCGTGCCGCGCAGCGTCTCGATGCTCAGCAGCGGTATGGCCACTCGCGGCCCGTACCACCGGCCGGGTACCGGCGGTACGGGTCTGCGGGGCGCGGCCGGGGGCACGGGAGCGGCCAGCCGCACGGTTCCGTACGGTCGTTTGTCCGGCCCTGGCGGTGGGGTGCTCGGCGACGCGCTCACGCCCTGTAGAACGAACCGGAGCGGTACGGGTACCGGCCTGTCACCCGCGCTGTCGCGGCGCTCCTGAGCTGGGCGGCGAGCCTCGGCACAGCGCGGATTCAACAAACTGTTGCAATCGGTCGGGCGTCGCGTACCCTGACCGACGATCTAGGCTTGAAGCCACGGGCGCACCGCGTGCCCATGAGGGGAGGCGCCAGCGTGCTGCTCGACACCTACGGCCGGATCGCCACCGACCTGCGGGTCTCGCTCACCGACCGGTGCAATCTGCGCTGCACGTACTGCATGCCGGAAGAGGGCCTTCAGTGGCTGGCCAAGCCCGAACTGCTCACCGACGACGAGATCGTTCGGCTGGTCCGGCTCGCGGTCACCGAACTCGGCGTCACCGAGGTCCGTTTCACCGGCGGCGAACCGCTGCTCAGGCCCGGCGTCGTCGGCATCGTGGAGCGCTGCGCCGCCCTCGAACCCCGCCCCAGACTGTCCCTCACCACCAACGGCATCGGCCTGGCCAGAACCGCCCGGGCGCTGCGCGACGCCGGTCTCGACCGGGTCAACGTCTCACTGGACACCCTGCGGCCCGAGGTCTTCCAGCGGCTCACCCGGCGCAAGCGGCACGAGGACGTCATCGCGGGCCTGAGCGCCGCACACGACGTCGGCCTCACCCCCGTGAAGATCAACACCGTGCTGATGCGCGGCCTCAACGACGACGAGGCGCCCGCCCTGCTCGACTGGGCCATTGGGCACGACTACGAGCTGCGCTTCATAGAACAGATGCCGCTCGACCCCCAACACGGCTGGCAGCGCGCCGACATGGTGACCGCCGAGGAGATCCTGCGGCAGCTGACCGCACACTTCACGCTGACCCCGGAGGAGTCCTCGGTGCGCGGCTCGGCACCCGCCGAACGCTGGCTGGTCAACGGCGGCCCCGCCAGGGTCGGTGTGATCGCCTCGGTGACCCGGCCGTTCTGCCGCGCCTGCGACCGCACCCGGCTCACCGCCGACGGACAGGTCCGCAACTGCCTGTTCGCCCGCGAGGAGACCGATCTGCGCACCGCACTGCGCTCCGGCGAGCCCGACAAGCGCATCGCCGAACTGTGGCGCGCCGCGATGTGGGGCAAGAAGGCGGGCTCGGGCCTGGACGACCCGTCCTTCCTCCAGCCGCAGCGCCCGATGTCCGCGATCGGCGGCTAGTCCGTCCCGTGGTCAGGACCCCTGGGAGAAGTCCCAGTCCTGGAGCTTCACCACGTCCTTGAGGAAGCCGCGCATCCCCAGGAACGACGAAAGGTGCTCGCGGTGCTCCTCACACGCCAGCCAGGTCTTGCGCCGCTCGGGAGTGTGGACCTTCGGGTTGTTCCAGGCGATGACCCACACCGCCGCCGCCCGGCAGCCCTTGGCCGAACAGATCGGCGTCTCGGCCGCGACGTGCTCCATGGTCTTCCGAACTCTCAACGCTTCGTGAACTCACCGCGAACACCTGGATGTTCACCGGAAAAGAGACGACGCCGGGCAGCCACGGGGGGAGCCGCCCGGCGTCGGTCCGTCGCTCCGACGGGGGATGCGGAGCGCCTACGAAGTATGTCACGCACCCACCCCGCCACGGCACCGGAACGACGTGATTGATCTGAGCTTTTCTTGAGCTTCCGGCATGCGCGCAGGTCAGCTCATCCGCTCGCGCCGGAACTCCTCACCGGGTTCCGCCCCGGCCGCTGGCTCGGGCTTCTCAGGGTCCTTCGGGGGCGGGTCCGTGCCCCGCTCCAGCATCGGACGCGGCGGAGGCGGCACGAACGCGGACGGCAGCGACGGCGCGTTCTCCCGTCCCGCATTGGCGATAACCACCGCGATATACGGCAGCACACCACCCAGGACCAGCGCGATCGCCGCCAGCACCGTCTGCACGTGCCACAGGGAGATCGCCAGCAGGAAGCAGAGCGTGCGCACCGTCATCGAGATCACGTAGCGGCGCTGCCGCCCCTTCACGTCCTCGGTCAGCCCGGCGCGAGCCCCCGTGATCCGGAAGACCCCGCCACTGCTGTGGTTCCGCATCACGTTCCACCACCTGTTGGATATGCCGGAATCTCCCCTGTCCGGACACTTCACACGTTACGCCGCGGCTGCGCTCGCTACGAGACCGGGGCTGACCCGTTCGTGGCGTCCGATCTGCGCCGAACGGACGACTCGGGGCCCCGGCAGGGCGACCAGCCGACCCGGGCCGCCCGTCCATCCGGCGTCACACCCCCGGGCTGACCGAGCTCATGTTGAAGTCAGGGACCCGCAGCGCCGGGGCCGCCGCGCGGGAGAAGTAGTCGCCCCACTCCCGCGGCAGGGTGCGCTCGGTGCGCCCGGCCTCCGTCGCCCGGCCCAGCACGTCCACCGGCGACTCGTTGAAGCGGAAGTTGTTCACCGCCGCGGTGACCTCGCCGTTCTCCACCAGATAGACGCCGTCCCTGGTGAGCCCGGTCAGCAGCAGCGTCGCCGGATCCACCTCGCGGATGTACCACAGGCAGGTCAGCAGCAGCCCCCGCTCCGTCCCGGCCACCAGCTCGTCCAGCGACTTGCCGCCACCGGCGTCCAGCACCAGGTTGTCCACCCCGGGAGCCACCGGCAGCCCGGTCAGCCCCGCCGCGTGCCGGGTGGCGATCAGCCGTTCCAGCACCCCGTCGCGCACCCACTCGGTGCGCTCCAGCGGCAGCCCGTTGTCGAACACCGACGACTCGTCACCCGAGGAGTGCGCCAGGACGAACGGCGCGGCCTCAAGGCCGGGCTCCCGCGGATCGCTGTAGAGGCTGACCGGCAGCTCGGTGAGCTTTTCGCCGACCCGCGTACCACCGCCCGGCCTGCTGAAGACCGTACGGCCCTCCGCGGCGTCCCGGGCGCCCGAGGACCACAGCTGGTAGACGAACAAATCGGCCACCGCGCTCGGCGGCAGCAGCGTCTCGTACCGTCCGGCCGGCAGCTCCACCCGGCGGGCCGCCCACTCCAGCCGCCGCGCCAGCCCCGCGTCCAGCGCCAGCGGATCGACGTCCGTGAAGTCACGGGTGGCCGCCCCGGCCCAGGCCGAGCGGGTGCCGTCCGGGGACTTGGCGTTCAGCTCCAGCGTGCCGGTCGGCTGGTCATGGCGCAGCCGCAGCCCGGTCGAGGTGCCCAGATAGCTGGAGACCATCGAGTGGTGTGCGAAGCCGTACAGTTCACGGCCGCCCGCGCGGGCCGTGGCGAACGACTCGCCCAGCGCGGGGGCGAACGCCGCGAACACCTCGGAGGACGTCTCGGCCGGTGCGCCGGTGAAGTCGGCGTCCACCGCGCCGCCGCCGACCAGCGGCTGCGCGTCCTCCGCCGGGCCGGCCTCGCGGGCCGCCGCCTCCGCCGCGCGCACCAGCGGCTCCAACTCCCCGGCGGTGACAGCGGATCGAGACACCACCGCGGAGGCCGTGCCCTGCGCGCCGTCCACGGTGGCGATCACCGTCAGGGTGCGTCCGCGGGTCACGCCGTTCGTGGTGAGCGCGTTACGGGCCCAGCGCAGATTGGTACTTGACTCCTCGTCAGCGATGACCACACAGCCGTCGGCCCTGGACAGCTCCAGGGCCCGCTCGACGATCTCATGCGGAGCGGTCTGCCGGACGCTCATCGCCCTGCCTCCTGCGCGGTGTTGAGGATGGTGACGCCCCGGAACAGCGCCGAGGGGCAGCCGTGGCTGACCGCGGCCACCTGGCCGGGCTGCGCCTTGCCGCAGTTGACCGCGCCGCCGAGGACGTACGTCTGCGGGCCGCCGACCGCCTCCATCGCGCCCCAGAAGTCCGTGGTGGTCGCCTGATAGGCGAAGTCCCGTACCTGCCCCGCCAGTTGACCGTGCTCGATGCGGAACGCCCGCTGCGCGGTGAACTGGAAGTTGTAGCGCTGCTGGTCGATGGACCACGACCGGTCACCCACCAGGTACAGCCCGCGCTCCACCCGGCCGATCAGCTCCCGCGTCGAGGGACCGCCCTCCGCCGGGCGCAGCGAGACGTTCGCCATCCGCTGCACCGGTACATGGGAGGGCGAATCGGCGTGCGCGCAGCCGTTGGAGCGCTCGAAGCCGCACTGCCTGGCGATCCGCCGGTCCAGCTGGTAGCCGACCAGTGTGCCGTCCCTGACCAGGTCCCAGGACTGCGCGGCCACGCCCTCGTCGTCGTAACCGATGGTGGCCAGGCCGTGTTCCGCCGTGCGGTCCCCGGTCACGTTCATGACCTCGGAGCCGTACCTCAGCTTGCCCAACTGGTCGAAGGTGGCGAACGAGGTGCCCGCGTACGCCGCCTCGTAGCCCAGCGCGCGGTCCAGCTCGGTGGCGTGCCCGATCGACTCGTGGATCGTCAGCCACAGGTTGGACGGATCGATCA
The DNA here is from genome assembly GCF_029269905.1 of Streptomyces silvisoli. Classification (NCBI taxonomy): domain Bacteria; kingdom Bacillati; phylum Actinomycetota; class Actinomycetes; order Kitasatosporales; family Streptomycetaceae; genus Streptomyces; species Streptomyces silvisoli. The sequence continues at coordinate 91,058 of NZ_JARJBC010000027.1, forward strand.
CCAGGTCGTACGCCCCGGCCTCGACGCTCGGCGCGCGCATCTTCTCGGCCAGCAGCGCGGGGATCTCGGCGAGTTCGGCGTCCCAGTCCCAGCCGGTGCCGGTCAGGTACTCCCAGCCGCGGCCCGCCGGCGGCGCCAGGGAGCGCATCGAGTCGAACTCACCGGAGCGCGGATCCACCGCCACCGCGGTCAACTCCGGGTGCAACCGCACCCGCTGCTGGGTGGTCGTGGTGCCCGCGGTGTCCGCGTAGAACTTGTTCTCCTGGACGGTCAGCAGCGAGGCGTCCGCGTGCGACACCCCCTCGGCGGCCAGCAGCCGGCCGCTCCACTCGGCCAGCAGCTCCACCTTCTCCTTGTCCGGTACGTGAAACGGGTTGACCTGGTACGCGGACACCCATGTGCGGTCCGCGTGCACCGGCTCGGCGGCCAGCTCCACCCTGTCGTGCGAGCCGGCACCGGCGGCCGCGGTGACCTTCGCCGACAGCTTCGCCATCGCCACCGCCTGGCCCGCCACCCGGGCCGCCGCGTCCATCGTCAACTCCACGCCCGACGCGAAACCCCACGCACCGCCGTGCACCACCCGTACCGCGTACCCCGTGTCCGTGGTGTCCGAGGAGCCGGCGAGCCTGGCGTCCCGCAGCCGCCACGAGGCGTTGCGCACCCGCTCGAACCGGAAGTCGGCATGCTCCGCGCCCAACGCCCGGGCACGCGCCAGCGCGGCGTCGGCCAACGCCCGTAGCGGCAGCGCCTGGAACGACCCGTCGATCTCCTGGGTCACGACGGCTCCCCCTTCCCGTGAGGCCTTCCCGTATCGTCCTCGCAGTGAATCATGCCCCTCTGACAGTCCGCTGGCGGCGGGATTCTGTAGGGACCCGACAGTGACTGCCGTCAGCCCCTGTGGGAGGCCGATTCTCCGTGTCCGGCCCGCGACCGATAGTTTCGTAGCGCACAGACGACTAAACGAAAGGGTGGGCCGTTGAGCCGCTCGGTTCTCGTCACCGGAGGCAATCGGGGCATCGGCCTCGCCATCGCCCGTGCCTTCGCGGAGGCAGGAGAAAGGGTCGCCATCACCTACCGGACCGGCGAGCCACCGGCCGTCCTCAGCGAGCTGGGCGTCCTCGCGGTGCGGTGCGACATCACCGACCCCGAGCAGGTCGAGCAGGCCTACAAGGAGGTCGAGGACAAGCACGGCGCGGTCGAGGTGCTGGTGGCCAACGCCGGGGTGACCCGTGACCAGTTGCTGCTGCGGATGTCCGAGGAGGAGTTCACCTCCGTTGTCGACACCAACCTCACCGGCACCTTCCGGGTCGTCAAGCGCGCCGCGCGAGGGATGCTGCGCGCCCGCAAGGGCCGCATCGTGCTGATCTCCTCGGTGGTCGGCCTGCTCGGTTCCGCGGGCCAGGCCAACTACGCCGCCTCCAAGGCCGCGCTGGTCGGCTTCGGCCGCTCGCTCGCCCGTGAGCTGGGCTCCCGCAACATCACCGTCAATGTGGTCGCCCCCGGCTTCGTCGACACCGACATGACCCGCGCGCTCTCCGACGAGCAGCGGGCGGCCATTCTCGGTGGGGTCCCGCTGGGCCGGTACGCACAGCCGGAGGAGATCGCCTCCACGGTGCGCTTCCTGTCCTCCGAGGACGCCGCTTACATCACCGGAGCCGTCGTTCCTGTCGACGGCGGATTGGGCATGGGTCACTGATCGCTATGAGTGGAATCCTCGCTGGCAAGCGCGTCCTGGTCACGGGTGTCCTGACCGAGTCCTCGATCGCCTTCCAGGCGGCGAAGGTGGCACAGGAGGAGGGCGCCGAGGTCATCCTCACCGGCTTCGGCCGACTCTCCCTGGTGGAGCGGATCGCCAAGCGGCTGCCCAAGCCCGCGCCGGTGATCGAGCTGGACGTGACCAACCAGGAGCACCTCGACGGCCTCGCCGACAAGGTGCGCGAGCACGTCGACGGCCTGGACGGCATCGTGCACTCCATCGCCTTCGGTCCGCAGGGCGCCTTCAACTTCCTTGAGGCGACCTGGGAGGACGTCTCCACCGCCGTGCACGTCTCGGCGTACTCCCTGAAGTCGCTGACCATGGCCTGCCTGCCGCTGATGCCGCGCGGCGGCTCGGTCGTCGGCCTGACCTTCGACGCGCAGATCGCCTGGCCGAAGTACGACTGGATGGGCGTGGCCAAGGCGGCGCTGGAGTCCACCAACCGCTACCTGGCCCGCGACCTGGGCGCCAAGAACGTGCGCTGCAACCTGATCTCGGCAGGTCCGATCAAGTCGATGGCCGCCAAGTCCATCCCGGGCTTCGAGGAGCTGGCGGACGTGTGGAACCACCGCGCCCCGATCGGCTGGGACCTGGCCGACCCGGAGCCCGCGGGCCGCGGCGTCGTCGGTCTGCTGTCGGACTTCTTCCCCCGGACCACCGGCGAGATCGTGCACGTCGACGGCGGTGTGCACATGATGGGCGCCTGACGGCGACGCTTCACCGGGGCCCCGGCTCCGCCCTCGGGCGGCACCGGGGCCCCTGCCGTACGCGGCCCGCGAGGGCGTACGCGAGGTGTGGGCCGCCGGTCAGGAGTCGGCGCCGTGGCTGTGTCCTCGCGGGCGGCAGCCCAGGGGGTAGGCGCCCGCCTGGGCCGCCGCCCGCTCGCCGTCCCCGGCGCGGATCGCCTCCACGAGGGCGCCGTGCTCCGCGTAGTTCTCCGGCCGCAGCTCCTCACCGACGTCGGCCCTGATCAGGTCGCGCAACACCTCACCGAGGTCGGCGTACATCTCGGCGAGCACCTCGTTGTGCGCCGAGGCCACCACCGCCAGGTGCAGCGCGGTGTCCGCGTCCACGAACGCCTCGGCGTCGCCGGACTCCCACGCCCGCTCCCGGCGGTCCAGCGCCTTGTCCAACTGCGACAGGTCGCGCTCGGTACGGCGCGCGGCGGCGAGCCGGGCCGCCGCCGCCTCCAGCACACCGCGGACCTCGGCGAGCTGGCCCCGGTCGGTGTCGGCGAACCGGCGCTGCATCACCCCGGCCAGTTCACTGGTGGCCAGCACATACGTGCCCGAGCCCTGCCGGATGTCCAGCAGCCCGTTGTGCGCCAGCGCGCGCACCGCCTCGCGCACGGTGTTGCGGGCGACCCCGAGCTGCTCGACCAGCTCGGGCTCGGTGGGGATGCGGGAGCCGACCGGCCACTCGCCGGAGGTGATCTGGGTCCGCAGCTGGGCGATCACCAGGTCGACCAGGGCGGAACGCCGGGGCGCGGTCAGCGGCATGACTCTCCTCGTGGGACTCGCGAACACGGAGTCTGGCAAACAACTGGACAGGCAATCATCCTATGATTCTATGATGAGGGTATGCGCGATGACGAGACCCTCATCCAAGAACGCCAGGCAGCCGTGGCGACCGCCACGGGACCGGCGGCCGACCGGCCCCTGTCCGCCTGGACGCGTCGGCTCGTGGTCATCGGCATGATCGCCGCCGCGCTCAACCTGCGACCCGCGATCACCAGCCTCGGCGCCCTGCTGGAGGAGGTCCGCGACGGCCTGCACATGAGCGGCACCGTCGCCGGACTGCTCACCTCGGTGCCCGCCCTGTGCTTCGCGGTCTTCGGCGTCGCCGCGCCGCGGCTGGCTCGCCGCTTCGGGCCGGGCGCGGTGGTGTGCGCCGGAATGGCCGCCATCGCCGCGGGGCTGGGGCTGCGGCCGCTCGCCGGAGGGACGCCGGTGTTCCTCGCCGCCAGTGCCCTCGGGCTGGCCGGCATAGCGGTCAGCAACGTGCTGATGCCGGTCATCGTCAAGCAGTACTTCCCGGACCGCGTCGGCCAGATGACCGGTCTGTACTCCATGGCGCTCGCCCTCGGCACCGCGATAGCCGCGGCGGCCACCGTCCCCATCGCCCATGCGCTGGGCGGCAGTTGGCGGCTCGGCCTGGGCGTGTGGGCGGCGTTCGCCGCGATCGCCGCCCTCCCCTGGCTCGGGCTGATACGCGACCGGTCGAGCGGCGCGTCGGCCTCCGCCGCCCCCGCGCCGGAGAACCAGGGGATACGTATCACCCGTAGCCCCACCGCCTGGGCGCTCGCCTGCTACTTCGGGCTGCAGGCCACAGGCGCGTACATCACCATGGGGTGGCTGCCGCAGATCTTCCGTGACGCCGGGGTCTCGGCGAGCACCGCGGGCGTGCTGCTGGCGGTCACCATGGTCATGGGCGTGCCGCTGTCCTTCGTGCTGCCCGCGGTCGCCGGGCGGATGCGGCACCAGGGGGGCCTGGTGGTGGTCCTGGCCGCGTTCGGTCTCGCGGGGTACGCGGGACTGTGGCTCGCCCCGGGGGCGGCGCCGCTGGCGTGGGCACTGATGCTCGGCGTGGCGAACTGCGCGTTCCCGCTCGCGCTCACCATGATCGGCATGCGGTCGCGCAGCGGCCCCGGTGTGGTCCGGCTGTCCGCCTTCGCGCAGAGCGCCGGCTATCTGCTCTCCATACCCGGGCCCATCCTGGTCGGCACGCTCTACCAGCGGTCCGGCGGTTGGGGTCTGCCGATCGCGCTGATGGCCGGGCTCATGGTGCCGCAGATCATCGCGGGACTGTTCGCCGGGCGCAGCCGCCACATAGAGGACGAGGCCCGGGCGGAGGGATGACACCCCTGCCGGGACCCGTGTGCGGGACCGTCAGGAAGTGGTGCGACACTGGGCCGCATGCCAGTGCTCGAACCCAACCCACCGAAGCCGCAGAAGAAGCTCCTGCTGGTCTTCGGCCTCATGCTCGGTGTCCCCGCCGTAGTCGCCGTGATCGCCTCCTTCGCCGCCCACTACGGCTGACCGACGCCCTGGCCTGCCCGGTCAGGGTCGGGGGTGGGGTTGTCCCCACCTCCCCTAGGGGGTCAGGGTCAGGGTCAACTGGGTGGAGTGCCGGATGGGTTGGCCTGCCGCGGCTGCGTAGCGTCGTCAGTACACCGAGCGGAGCGCGCGGTGTACAGCGACCGACGAAGCCACGCGATCCGGGAGGCGGTTTCCATGGCGGCCATCCGTACCCAGCCGAGGTCAGCGCGACCGCGCGCCAGCCGGGTGCCGACCAGACTGCCCTGGTGGGCGGTGGCGCTGCCCGCCGTCGCCTTCGCCGGGCTGCTGGCCCTGGTCGCCGACCCGGCGCACGCGGCCGCACCAGTGCCCGCACAGCCCCTGGACGAGCTGCTCGGCCGGCTCACCGAACTGCTGCCGCGTCTGCTGTCCCACCTGCTCTGACCGTACGTACTCCCGCGCCCGCCGCCGAGATTTCTGCGAAGCTGAAGGGCATGAGCGACGCAACGCCCCGAAGGATCATTCTCCTCCGGCACGCCAAGGCCGACTGGCCGGACGTGCCCGACCGGGACCGGCCGCTCGCCGAACGCGGACGCAAGGAGGCGCCCGCCGCCGGAGTGTGGCTTGCCGGAACGCGCATCATGCCCGATCTCACCCTCTGCTCACCGGCGGTCCGTACCCGCGAGACCTGGAAGCTGGTCGCGCACGAACTGCCGCAACGCCCCAAGACCGTCTACGAGGAGCGGCTCTACGAGGCCAGCCTCGGCGAACTCATCGCGGTGATCAACGAAACCCCCGAAGAGGCCGCCGATCTGATGCTGGTCGGCCACAACCCCGGGATGCACGCGCTCGCCGACGCCCTCGCGGGCACAGTGGAGGGCGACGCGCTGACACGGATGGCCAGAAGCGGCTTCCCGACCTCGGCGATCGCCGTGCTGACGTTCACCGGATCATGGAAGTCCGTGGAGCACGGGGTCGGACGCCTGGTGGAGTTCTGGGCTCCGCGGCCCTGAGAAAGCGGTCGTCCCAGGCTCCGTGAGCCTGGGACGGGGAGTTCCGGGCTCGGCGAGCCCGGGCGGGACGCGATGTGCGCCCTCCGGCACTGGTGGGTTACGAGTCCCCGGGCGCGGAGGCGGGGTCGCGGGGCCGGGGTTACGACTCGATGTGCAGTTCGGCGGCCTCGATCTCCTCGCGGGTGATGCCGAGCAGGTACAGCACGGTGTCGAGGAACGGCACGTTGACCGCCGTGTCCGCGGCCTGTCGGACCACCGGCTTGGCGTTGAAGGCGACCCCGAGACCTGCCGCGTTCAGCATGTCCAGGTCATTGGCGCCATCGCCGACCGCCACCGTCTGGGCGAGCGGCACCCCGGCCTCCGTCGCGAAGCGGCGCAGCAGTCGGGCCTTGCCCGCCCGGTCCACCACCTCGCCGGTCACCCGGCCGGTGAGCTTCCCGTCCACGATCTCCAGCGTGTTGGCGGCGGCGAAGTCCAGGCCGAGCCGCTCCTTGAGGTCGTCGGTGACCTGGGTGAAGCCACCGGAGACGATGCCGACCTGGTAGCCGAGGAGCTTGAGGGTACGGATGAGGGTGCGGGCGCCCGGGGTCAGCCGTACCTCGGCCCGGACCTTGTCCACCACCGAGGCGTCCAGGCCCTCAAGCAGCGCCACCCGGGCGTGCAGCGACTCGGTGAAGTCGAGCTCGCCGCGCATCGCGGCCGCCGTCACCTCTGCGACCTGCTCCTCACAGCCCGCGTGCGCGGCGAAGAGTTCGATCACCTCGTCCTGGATGACGGTGGAGTCCACGTCCATCACGACCAGCCGCTGCGCCCTGCGGTGCAGGCCGGAGGCGACCACGGCCACGTCCACACCGCGGTGTGCCGCCTCAATGGCGAGCGCGGTGCGCAGTTCCTCTGTGGGGGCGCCGGAGACCATCAACTCCACTGCCGTCACCGGGTACTTGGCGAGCCGGAAGATACGGTCGATGTTGCCGCCGACCTCGGTGATCCTGGCCGCTATGGCGGCCGCCGACTCGGCGGTGAGCGGATGGCCGAGCACGGTCACATGGGAACGGCCCGCCGCGCGGGGGCGGTTGTCGCCGGTGCCCGAGATGATTTCGGCCTGCATCTTGATCGATTCGGCCCAACTGTGCACGGTGGCGCGGAGGTCGCCCTCCGTGGCGGGGCCGCCGGTGGGCGCGGTGACCAGGGCGCAGAGCACTATGCGGCCTCGGGTGACGACCTGCTCGATGTCGATGACGTCCACGCCGAAGGCGGCGAGGGTGTCGAAGAGGCCAGCGGTGATGCCGGGGCGGTCCTTGCCGAAGATCTTGACCAGGAGAGTCGGACCGGTCTCGTGCGCGGCCGCCGCGCTCGCGGCGGAGGTGACCGGAGCGGCGGGGGCAGGTTTGGGCTGCGAGTCATCCATGGTGTGACCACCGTATCCGGAGGGGCCGTGGGGGCTCGCGTTTGGGGTTGGCGGTGCGTTTCGGGTGGCGGGGGTATGCCCGCCCGCCTGTCGCCCTCGGCCCTCGCGGTGCCGTTGCACGGCCGGGGCGGGGCTCGGTTCGCGGCCGCGCTGCGTGTGCGTGGGCTGGGGATTCGCGCCCACCCGTTTGCCGTGCGGCTTTGCCTGCCGTCGCACGCGGTTCGTTACGGGTCGGGGGTGCGCCGGAGTGTCTCCTCACCCCGCGTTGTCGGCCGCGGGTGCTTCGCGGTGCCGCTGCGGGGACCCCCGGCCCGGCCCTCCTGCGGTGCCTCGCGAAGAGGGCGGGCGGGTGGCCGCAAACCACCCGTAGCGCGCAACGGCAACCCCAAAGGCTGAAGGGCGATCGGGCGGGGTGGGGAACCCCGTAGGGCAAACCCACCGTGCCCCCTGGCGCACAACGGCTGAGCCCGAAGCTCAGCGGCGGACCCAGCGGAGCGCCAGCGCGCCTGCGGCGCCGGCCACCGCACCCCATGCCGCGCCCAGAAGGGCCGCGAGCGCGAGGGACGGATGCAGTGTGAGCGCGGAGCCCACCGCGTCGAAGCCGAAGACGGAAAGGTCCGCGTTGACGTTGAAGGCGGTCAGCCAGGCCACCAACGGCACCGCACCCGCCCCCACCAGCGCCAGCCGCCCCGCGCACCCCCCGACGTAGCGCCACCGGGAACCGTCCACCGACGGGGTGCGGGACGCCGTCAGCACCCCCGCGGCCAGCATCATGACCGCTGCCGCCACCGGCAGCAGCCACATCCGCCCGTCGACCTGGGCCAGCCGGGCCACCGTGATCGAGCGTTCGCCGCCCCCCGTACCCAGCACCACCTCCAGTGGATGCGGCAGCAGTACCGACAGCGGTCCGGACGCGTTGCCGTACCAGGGCACGAACAGCCCCAGCGTCGCTCCGAGCCACACCCCGTTGGGCGCCCCGAGCAGTGCGCTGCCGACCACCCGCCCGGGGTGGCCGTCGGTGATGGCCGAGTACACCGCGGTGGCCAGCCCGGCTACCACCGCCGCCAGCAGCATCACGCACACTGCCCACACGGCGGGCCGTACCGCCGCCCAGCCGGGCGGCAGCGGGACGGCCCGGGAGGCCAGCAGTGCGATGGCCAGCACCGCCAGCACCCAGATCAGCCCACCGGTCATCGAGGCGCCGATGTCGGCCCGGAAGCCGACCGACGTCTTGTCCTTGACCAGGTGACCGAGACCGTTCAGCAGGCCGCCGCCGAGGTTGCCGAGGTCTCCGATGCCGGGCAGCGTGCCGAGTATTCCCCCGGTACCGCCGTTGCCGTTGCCCAGCACGGCACCGTTGATCGAGATCGTGGAGTGCCCGGCCCAGGCCAGCCCGCCCAGTACGAGGAAGAACAGCGCCGCCACCGTGCCGGTGCGAGCGGCCACCTCCGGTGCGCCGACCGGCCCCCTGGCCTGCCGCAGCGACCGTAGGACCACCCACGCCAGCAGCAGTGCCCCGACCAGGCCGACACCGAGCGGAATGATGTCGATGGTGCCGCGCGCCGCCGCGCCGCTGATCCCGAAGACCGTCACATCGCCGGACGGGCTGACCTTGCCGCCCACCGCCATGGTGACCACGGCAGCGGTCATCGGTCCCAGCGACCCCTGGGCGTCCGCGCCGAGCAGGTGCAGGCCCAGTGCCGCGACCGCTGCCATGGCCGAATACGACCACCCCACCGCCGAGAACGCGGTGAGCAGCACATTGCCCCAGGGCACCGCGCGCTGGGTGGCGGGGGCGGTGTCGTGGCCGTCTCTCGCCTGGTAACCGTCAGTGTCGCCGCTGGTCATCGCGACCCCCGGTCGGAGAGTTGCCCGGATCGTCCAGACTGTGGCGATCCGTAGGCGCTTTCCACTCTCCGAGGCCGTATCGGTGGAGTCAATTCGGCGGTGTCGCGATGGTTCGGTGAGGGCGACTTTCGGTTACGTAGCAGAGCCTGAAATAGTTCCTCCCGATGTTCGACATCCCTAGACTTCCCCGGCGTGGGGGATCACTCGGGGGACAACCTTGTGGGGCATGGAGTGCCGGAACTCGTACTGGAACTGAACGGACAAACCTGGACGCTTGACGCGTCCAGGTCATATACATTGGGTCGTGACCCACAGGGTGATGTGGCGCTCGACGACGCCCGCGTCTCCTGGCGGCACGCCACCATCCGCTGGGGCGGGCGCAGTTGGGTCGTGGAGGACCTCGGCAGCACCAACGGCACCTATGTGCGGGGGCAGCGCATCCAGCAGATGGAGATCGGTCCCGGCGCCACGGTCCACCTGGGCAACGCCACCGACGGCCCCCGGCTGGCCTTCACCGCCGCACAGCCGGTGGCCGCCCCCGCGCAGGCCGCGTCCGCCGCCCATCAGGCGCCCGCGCAGGCCGCGCCCGTGGCGCACCAGGCGGCCGCCCCGCAGCAGCACGCGCCCGGCGGCTGGGCCGACCAGCCGTCCGCACAGCGGCAGTTCCCGCAGCAGCAGGCGGCCTGGGGCGCCCAGGCGCAGCACGCGCAGCCGCCGCAGGCACACGTACCGCCGCAGCAGGAGCAGCGGCCCGCCGCGCAGCCGCACGGCGACCGCAGCCCGACGACCTTCCACCACCTCGCGGTGGGCCGGGTGATGCGGATCGGCCGTGCCCTGGACAACGAGTTGGTCGTCTCCGACCTCCAGGTCTCCCGCCACCACGCGGAGTTCCGCGCCCACCCCGACGGGCGCATGGAGATCGTCGACCTCGGCAGCCACAACGGCACGTACGTCAACGGCCAGCCGGTGCAGCGGCATCTGATCGGCCCGAACGACATCGTCGGCGTCGGCCACTCCACGTTCCGCCTGGTCGGCGACCGGCTTGAGGAGTTCGTCGACACCGGCGCCGTCTCGTTCTCCGCGCGCCGGCTGACGGTCCAGGTCCCGCAGGGCGGCACCACCAAGACGATCCTGAAGGACGTCTCCTTCGGCGTCCCGGAGAAGTCGCTGGTCGGCGTCATCGGCCCGTCCGGATCCGGCAAGTCCACGCTGCTGCGTGCCCTCACCGGCTACCGTCCGGCGGACCAGGGCGAGGTGCTCTACGACAACCGGAACCTGTACAAGCAGTTCGCCGAGCTGCGCCAGCGCATCGGCCTGGTGCCGCAGGACGACATCCTGCACAAGGAGCTGACGGTCCGCCGGGCGCTGCGCTACGCCGCCAAGCTGCGCTTCCCCGGTGACACCGCGGCCGAGGAGCGCAACGCCCGGATCGAGGAGGTGCTGCGCGAACTCAAGCTGGACATCCACGCGGACAAGCGCATCACCTCGCTCTCCGGCGGTCAGCGCAAGCGCGTCTCGGTCGCCCTCGAACTGCTCACCAAGCCCTCGCTGATCTTCCTCGACGAGCCCACCTCGGGCCTCGACCCGGGCATGGACCGCGATGTGATGCAGCTGCTCCGCGGCCTCGCCGACGACGGGCGCACGGTGCTGGTGGTCACCCACTCGGTGGCCGAACTCGCGCTGTGCGACCGGCTGTTGGTGATGGCGCCGGGTGGCTCGGTGGCGTACTTCGGCCCGCCGGACGAGGCGCTGAACTTCTTCGGCTACGAGAGCTGGGCGGACGTCTTCCAGGCCTTCGAGAACTACCGCGACTACGACTGGTCGGGCCGCTGGCGCGGTTCGCAGCACTACCAGATGTACGCGGCCGACCTCGACGCCGCCGCTCCGCAGCAGGCCGCGCCCGTCGCACCGCAGCAGAGCAGGCCGCAGAAGCCGCAGAGTTGGGGCTCGCAGCTGGGCACCCTGATCCTGCGCTATGTGTCGGTGATCGCCTCCGACCGGGGCTTCATGGGCCTGATGGTCGTGCTGCCCGCGGTGCTGGGCGTGGTGAGCGTGGTCATCCCCGCGAAGTACGGCCTGGGACCCGGGCCGGTGAAGGGCGGCTTCGCCTGGAACAAGGACGCGGGCACGATCCTGATGATCCTCACCGTCGGCATGTGCTTCTCCGGCGCGGCCAACTCGGTACGAGAACTGATCAAGGAACGGGTGATCTACGAACGCGAACGGGCCGTCGGCCTGTCCCGTTCCGCCTACCTGATGTCCAAGGTCATCGTGCTCGGCGTGATCACCGCCATCCAGGGCGTGATCATCTGCGGGATCGGCTTCGCACCGCGCGCCATGCCCACCGAGGGCGTGATCTTCCACGACGCGCCCGCGGTCGAGATGACCCTGATGGTCATCGGCATCGGCTTCACCTCGATGATGATCGGCCTGGTCATCTCCTCGCTGGTCAAGACCGCCGAGAAGACCATGCCCCTGCTGGTGATGTTCGCCATCGTCCAGGTGGTCTTCACCGGCATCCTGTTCCAGTTGTTCAACAAGCCCGGCGTGGAGCAGGTCGCCTGGCTGATGCCGTCCCGCTGGGCGCTGGCGGGGCTGGCCGCCACCGCCGACCTGAACAACCTCATGCCGTGGGACCCGCCCGTTCCGCCGGACCACGCGGGCAGCGTGGACGCGCTGTGGAAGCACACCGCGGCCGCCTGGTCGCTCGACATGGCGGTCCTGCTGCTGCTCGGCGTGGCCTGCGGCCTCGCGGTCGCACGGCTGCTGCGCCGCCACGAGCCCGAGGTCATGCGCGAGAAGTGACCGGTACGCACGGCGGCGGCACCCGCGCAGGGGGTGCCGCCGCCGTCGCGTTTCCGCGCCCTACGGCAGCAGCAGGTTGACGTCGCCGAACTCGTGCCACCGATAGCGGTACCGCACCGCCTCCTGGTAGACCCGGTCCAGCAGTTCGGCACCGGCCACCGCCTCCAGCATCAGCAGATGGGAGGCCTCCGGCTCGTGCAGCCCGGTCAGCAGGCCGTCCACGACGCCCACCCCGCGCTCCGGGGTCACCACCAGATCCGTCCACCCGGCCGCCGCCCGCACCCGGCCCCGCCCGTCCCCGGCCGACTCCAGCGCCCGCACCGCCGTGGTGCCCACCGCGACCGCCCTGCCGCCGCCCGCTCTCGCCGCGTTCACCAGCCGTGCCGTGGTCTCCGGCACGGCGAACCGCTCGGGGTACGGCGGTTCGTGCGCCTCGGCAGAGGCCACCCCGGTGTGCAGCAGCAGCGGGGCGATCTGCACGCCCCGGCTCACCAGCGCGGTCACCAGGGACGGGGTGAACGGTCGGGCGGCGCTCGGCATCTCCGCCGAGCCCAGACCATCGGCCGACGGCACGCCGAACACCGTCTGGTACGCGGACAGCGGCTGGTCCCGCTCGGTGTACCCGTACCGGATCGGCCGCCCGAACCGGTACAGGTACGCCACCGGGTCGGCCATCGACACCGAGGCGATCCACAGTCGGGCGGGCCGCGGTCCCAACGGCTCCTCCAGCACCAGCCGTCCGCCCCCGGCCAGTTCCAGCACCGCGTCCGGCGGCCCGTCCAGCCGCGGCCCGGTGGTGCCCCGCCCGTCCGGGGTGCGCGGCTCCACCGCCCAGCGGCCGTCGTCCAGCCGGGTCGAGAAGTGCACCACGAGCCGCTCCCCGCGGTGCACGGCGTCCACAGCGGCGGGCAGCGTCCGCGAGGTGTTGACCACCAGCACGTCCCCGGCCCGCAGCAGCGACGGCAGATCGCGGAACGCGGCGTGCTCCACCGCCCCCGAGGACCCGCGGCCCACGACCATCCGCACCCCGTCCCGGCGCCGCGGCGGTACCCGGGCGGACAGCTCGGGCGGCACCCGTACCGCCCGTACCCCCCTCACCGTCGCACCGCCAGCAGCGCCGCGGCCGTGTAGCGGCCGCTGTCCGGCCGCTCGTCCAGCAGCCGCAACAACGCCGGAACCACGGATTCCGGCGCGGGGCGGTCCGCCTCGTCCGGATCGTCCGGGACCGCCCTGGCGTACAGGTCGGTGCGCATGTCGCCCGGATCCACCGACCACACGCGAAGCCCTGGCTCCTCCACCGCGAGCACCGCCGAGAGCTGGTCCAACGCGGCCTTGCTCGCCCCGTAACCGCCCCAGGTCCCATACGCCTCCACGGCGGCGTCCGAGCTGACGTTGAGCACCGCGCCCCCAAAGGCGCGCAGCAGCGGCAGCAGGACCTGCGTCAGGGCCAGCGGCGCCACCACGTTCGTCTCCAGGGCCTCGGCCAAACCCGTCAACGGCAGGTCGGCCAATCGGACCAGCGGCTCCGCGCCCAGTGCGCTGGCGTTGTTCACCAGCAGGTCGAGGCCGCCCAACTCCCTTGCCGCCGAGGCCAGTTCGCGGCGGTGGCCGGGATCCGTCACATCGCCGGGCACCGCCACCACCCGCCCCGGCCCCAGCAGTTGACCGGCCGCGGCGCGCAACCCGGCGGCCGACCGCGCGTCCAGCACCAGGTCCCAGCCCCGCCCGGCCAACGCCGCCGCAAGTGCCCTCCCGAGCCCCTTCGACGCACCAGTGATGATCGCGACAGGCATGCCCGGCTCCCTCCGGTCGGCGCCGGACCCGACGCCCGGCGACGTCGCCACGCTAGGCACCGGCGGACCCCGGCCGCCTCGGCCGCCCGCCGCACCCCACCAGGGCACTTCGGCCTACGCCCCGGGGACCAGCCCCCGCCCGCCGCCGGTCCGATGCCGCTGTCAGTGGCCGCCGGTACGGTGAACACATGTCCAAGGGGTCCGCACGCGACGAGATCGACGCGGTGAGCGCCGCGGTGCTGGCGATCAGCCGCCACCGTGAGATGCGGGACGTCCTCCAGACCATCGTCACGTCCGCCCGTGAACTCGTCGGCGCCAGGTACGCGGCGCTGGGCGTCTCCGACGACCACGGCGGTTTCGCGCAGTTCGTGGTCGACGGCGTCAGCGACGAGCAGTGGAAGCGGATCGGCCCGCTGCCCCGCCAGCACGGCATCCTCGCCGCCATGCTCCAGGAGGCCGCCCCGCAGCGCCTCGCGGACGTACGCACCGACCCCCGCTTCGGCGGCTGGCCCGGCGCCCACCCCGAACTGGCCGACTTCCTCGGAGTACCGATCATGGACGGGGACGGGGTTCTCGGCGCCCTGTTCCTGGCCAACGAGGAGTGCCCCGACCCGCACAAGGGCTGCGCCTTCACCGACGACGACGAGGCACTGCTGCGCACCCTCGCCGCGCACGCCGCCATCGCGCTCACCAACGCCCGGCTGTACGAGCGAAGCCGCGAGCTGACCATCGCGGGGGAGCGGGCCAGGATCGCCCACGAACTGCACGACGCCGTCTCCCAGAAGCTGTTCTCGCTGCGGCTCACCGCCCAGGCCGCCGCCGCCCTGGTGGACCGCGATCCGGACCGCGCCAAGGGCGAGTTGAAGGAGGTCGCCCGGCTCGCCGCCGAGGCCGCCGACGAACTGCGCGCCGTCGTGGTCGAGTTGCGCCCCGCCGCGCTCGACGAGGACGGCCTGGTGGCCGCCCTGCGCACCCAGGTCCAGGTGCTCAACCGGGCGCACACCGCCCGGGTCGCCTTCACCGCCCACGCCGTACGCGCCCTGCCCTCGGCCCAGGAGGAGGCGCTGCTACGGGTCGCCCAGGAGGCGCTGCACAACGCGCTGCGGCACGCCGACGCCCACACCGTCGACGTGCTGCTCGAAGGCCGGGGCGGGGGCGCGGTGCTGCGGGTGCGCGACGACGGCCGTGGCTTCGAGCCGACCGCGGTGCGCAGGGCCGGCCGCCACCTGGGCCTGGTCTCGATGCGGGACCGCGCGGCGGGAGCGGGCGGCAGGCTGACCGTGGACTCGGCTCCCGGCAGGGGGACCGTCGTCGAGATGGAGGTGCCCGGTGGCTGAACCGAGCGAGCCCCGGACCGGGGGCGGCGTCATCAGGGTGCTGCTGGTCGACGACCACCAGGTGGTGCGCCGGGGCCTGCGGACGTTCCTTGAGGTCCAGGACGACATCGAGGTGGTCGGTGAGGCGTCCGACGGGGACGAAGGGGTCCTTCGCGCCGAGGAATTGCGGCCCGACGTGATCCTCATGGACGTCAGGATGCCCGGCACCGACGGCATCGCGGCGCTGCGCAAGCTCCGTGAACTGGACAACGGGGCACGGGCGTTGGTGGTCACCAGCTTCACCGAGCAGCGCACGGTGGTGCCCGCGCTGCGTGCCGGCGCCGCCGGGTACGTGTACAAGGACGTCGCCCCCGACGCGCTGGCCGACGCGATCCGCTCGGTGCACGCCGGGCATGTGCTGCTGCAACCGGAGGTGGCCGACGCGCTGCTGGCCCGCGAGGGATCCAACGGCGCCCAGGGGCGGGGGAGTTCGCTCACCGACCGGGAACGCGAGGTGCTCGGCCTGATAGCCGACGGACGGTCCAACCGCGAGATCGCCCGCGCGCTGGTGCTCTCCGAGAAGACCGTCAAGACCCACGTCTCCAACATCCTGATGAAGCTGGACCTCGCCGACCGCACCCAGGCCGCGCTGTGGGCGGTGCGGCACGGGATAGGAACCTGACGGGTTCGCAGCCAACCGGGCTGAGATTCATACCGTCGGGTGTATGTCGCCCGGATGGCGCAACCGATGGTTTCGTCGGCCGTTCTCCATGGCGTGCCCGCCGCGACCGCGCGGGCGCACCACGCTAGGAGGAACGTAGAAGTGTTTAACCTGAAGAAGGCCGCGGCCGTGTCCGCCCTCGCCGGTGGTATCGCCCTCGTCGGCGCTGGCGCCGCTTCCGCCTGCTGCCCCCAGGCCCATGGTGAGGCCGTGAAGTCGCCGGGTGTTCTCTCGGGCAACCTGGTCCAGGTGCCGGTGAAGGTGCCGGTGAACGTCAACGGCGACACCATCAACGTGGTCGGCATCGGCAACTCGGCCTTCGACAACCACTCGGTGAACGAGTAACCATCGAACGGAAGTACTGACCGCGTCCGCGAGTCCGTTCCTGGTCAGCGGCCCCGGAGGGCATCCACCTCCGGGGCCGTTTCGTGCGTTCGGCACCGCTGTCCACTTTGCGCCGTCTGGTGGTATCAGAGGTGGAACGCGTGTCATCGGGGCTGTAGAGGCGTTTGGTCCGGTGTGGCTCCGCAGCAGCGGCCACGGAACGACAAGAGGAGCATTTTCCATGCACACTGCCAAGAAGGCTGCCCTCGTCATCGCGGCGGCCGGTGTCGCCGCGGGCGCGTCCGCCACGACCGCGTCCGCGCACGACCAGCACGCCACCTCCTGCAGCAGCGTCGCGGCGGCCAAGACGGTCCTGTCGCCGGGCCTGATCTCGGGGAACGCAATCCAGGTCCCGATCAACGTCCCGATCAACCTGGTCGGCAACACGGTGGACGTCATCGGCATCCTCAACCCGGCCTTCGGGAACACCGGCGTCTGCAGCTGACCCCACCCCCTCCGGCCCCGCGCCAGCGCGGGGCCGGCCGCGTTTCCGCTCGGCGCCGGGGGCCGTCCGGCCCCTCCCGCTCGCGTGCTGCGGCTTGGCCCGCGGAGGCGTGGGACGGAGAACTCCTCTCGCCGCGACGGCGGGCAACCGCGACGGGGTGGCCCGGCGGTCCCCCGGCCAGGCCCCGCCCCGGCCGCCTCCCGCCCCCGCGCAGCGCCCGCCCAGGGAACCGGTCCCGCGCCCGGGGCTACTCCGCCCGGCGGCGTTCCGCCTCCTCCACATACGCGTTGTACGCGGCCACCTGCGCCCTGCGGGCGGTGCGTTCCACCGGCCGCAGCAACTCCGCGCGAGCCGCCATCTGCGAGGCACTCACCGCCGTACCGTGCTCGGGACCGGCCTGGGCGTTCTGCGCGATGGACGTCAACGCCCCCACCCGCTGGGCCAGTTCGAGTACCCGCGCCGCCCGTGGCGGATATCCGGGCGCCAGCACCTCCCTGCCCCGTTCCACCCGCGCGCGGTAGGCGTCCAGCGCCGCCTGCGCGGCCGGGCCCGCGCCCGCCACGTCCAGCTGGGTCAGCGCCGCCGTCGCGTCCCGCAGCGCCTCCGCCAGCTCCCGCTCCGCCTCGCCCAGCGAGGGCACATCGGCGGGCGGCGCGTCCCGTACCTCCAGACAGTGCCAGAGCACCTCCACATGCCGGTCGTCTCGCGGCCCCGCCTCTGTGACCTCGGGCACCAGCCCGAGCGCCGCCGCGCCGACGGCGATCACCGCCTCGCCCGCCGCCAGGGCCCGGGCGTTGAACTCGGCCGGCCCGCTCAGTCCCAGCGGATGCCCCGGCACCGGCAACGCGAGCCGGAAGCCCGACACCCCCAGCGCACGCAGCCGCCCGAGCCCGAGGGTCAGCCCGACCGGACCGTCCTCGCCGGGCAGATCGAGGAGCCGGTGCACGGAATCACCGCCGACGATCTCCTCCGCCGCGTCATCGGGAGCGGCAAAACCACCAATTAGGGCATTTCCCCATGCCGTCATACGTCCTGAGCGAGGTTCCTGAAGCATCCACCCAGCCTAGGGACAGGACCGCCCGACACGTGGCGTAGGTTTTCCTTCGGGGCTGCACCCTCGACGACGAGATCGCAACAGGCAATAGGGGAGACAACGCGCTCATGAGCGATGTACTGGAGCTGGTGGACGTATCCGTGGTCCGCGACGGACGGGCTCTGGTGGACCAGATCTCCTGGTCGGTCGCCGAAGGGGAGCGCTGGGTGATCCTCGGCCCCAACGGCGCGGGCAAGACCACCCTGCTCAATATCGCCTCCAGCTATCTGTTCCCCACCAAGGGCGACGCCGTGATCCTCGGCGAGAAGCTCGGCAGCGTCGACGTGTTCGACCTGCGCCCCAGGATCGGTGTCGCGGGCGCCGCGATGGCCGACAAGATGCCGCGCCGCCAGACCGTCCTGGAGACCGTGCTCACCGCCGCGTACGGCATGACCGCGCACTGGCGGGAGAGCTACGACCGGTCCGACGAGGACCGCGCCCGGCTGATCCTCGACCGGCTCGGCATGGCCGAGTACGCCGACCGCAAGTTCGGCACCCTCTCCGAGGGCGAGCGCAAGCGCACCCTGATCTCCCGCGCGATCATGACCGACCCCGAACTGCTCCTGCTGGACGAGCCCGCCGCCGGTCTTGACCTCGGCGGCCGTGAGGACCTCGTGCGCCGTCTCGGGCGGCTCGCCCGCGACCCGATCGCGCCCTCGATGATCATGGTCACCCACCACGTCGAGGAGATCGCCCCTGGCTTCACCCACGTCCTGATGATCCGTCAGGGCAGGGTGGTCGCCGCGGGTCCGATCGAGTTGGAGCTCAACTCCCGCAATCTGTCGCACTGCTTCGGCCTGCCGCTGATCGTGGAGCGCCGCGCCGACCGCTGGACCGCGCACGGCCTGCCGCTGACCTGACCCTCAACCCCCGGGCGCCCAGCGGGCGCTCCCTGTTCCGGGCTTGACCGCGCGGCCTACCATGGCGGGGTGGACACTTGGGTGTGGTGGCTGGTCGCCGCGGCCGCGTTGGGCATCCCGTTGGTGATCACCGCGCTGCCGGAGTTCGGCATGATCGCGGCCGGTGCTGTCGCCGCGGCGATCACCGCTGCCCTCGGCGGCCCCCTCATGCTCCAGGTCGTGGTCTTCGCCGTCGTCTCCGTCGCGCTCGTCTCGGTGGTACGCCCCATCGCCAACCGCCACCGCACCACGGGTCCCGCGCTGCGCACCGGAGTTGAGGCGCTGAAGGGCCGCCAGGCGGTGGTCCTGGAGAGAGTCGACGGCGACACCGGCCGGATCAAACTCGGTGGCGAAATCTGGTCCGCTCGGTCATACGACGCCGATCAGGTCTTCGAAGCCGGACAGAAAGTCGACGTCATCGAAATCGACGGAGCGACCGCGGTCGTCCTGTGAACGGCTGACCGCCCGCGGAATTACGGGAATTCGCCGGTCCCGCAGCTTCCGCGGCCGAGGTCTGACAGACTTGATCACAACCATCGGACAGCGGCGCGTGGTACGGAGAGTGGTCGTGACCCCCATCATCATCGTCCTGGTCATCCTGGTGGTGCTCGTCTTCATCGCACTCATCAAGACGGTCCAGGTCATCCCGCAGGCGAGCGCCGCCATCGTCGAGCGCTTCGGCCGGTACACCCGCACCCTCAGCGCCGGTCTGAACATCGTTGTGCCATTCATCGACACGATCCGCAACCGAATCGACCTTCGCGAACAGGTCGTGCCGTTCCCGCCGCAGCCCGTGATCACCCAGGACAACCTGGTGGTCAACATCGACACCGTCATCTACTACCAGGTGACCGACGCCCGCGCCGCGACCTACGAGGTCGCCAGTTACATCCAGGCGATCGAGCAACTCACCGTCACCACGCTGCGGAACATCATCGGCGGCATGGACCTGGAACGCACCCTGACCTCCCGCGAGGAGATCAACGCGGCACTGCGCGGTGTGCTCGACGAGGCGACGGGCAAGTGGGGCATCCGCGTCAACCGCGTCGAACTCAAGGCCATCGAACCGCCCACCTCCATCCAGGACTCGATGGAGAAGCAGATGCGCGCCGACCGTGACAAGCGCGCCGCGATCCTCACCGCGGAAGGCATCCGGCAGTCCCAGATCCTCACCGCCGAAGGTGAGAAGGCCTCCGCCGTGCTGCGCGCCGAAGGTGACGCCCGTGCCGCCGCGCTGCGCGCCGAGGGTGAGGCCCAGGCGATCCGCACCGTCTTCGAGTCCATCCACGCGGGCGACCCCGACCAGAAGCTGCTCGCCTACCAGTACCTGCAGATGCTGCCGAAGATCGCCGAGGGCGACGCCAACAAGCTCTGGATCGTGCCCAGCGAGATCGGCGACGCCCTCAAGGGCCTCGGCGGCGCCCTCGGCAACTTCGCCCCGCCCACCGGCGGCGGCAACCCGGGCGGCAACAACGGGTCGGCGAGCCCCCGGCGGGAGACCCCCCGTCTCGACAAGGAGTGACCACGTGGCGAGCGCCGTCAGGCCGGAACGGCGAGCCAGTCCGGCAGGTCGGTGTCGCCCCGCAGCCCGAGCGCGAGCAGCAGCGCGTCCGCCGGGGTCGGCTCGAACGGCTGGGCCAGCAGCCGCATCCCGGCCTGCTCCGGCGTACGGTCCGCCTTGCGGTGATTGTCCGCCGCGCAGGCCGCCACCGTGTTGAGCCAGGTGTCCCGCCCGCCGTGCGAACGCGGCACGACATGGTCCACCGTGGTCGCCCGGCGTCCGCAGTACGCACACCGGTGCCGGTCCCGTACCAGTACCCCGCGCCGCGACCACGGCGCCCGTTGTCGAAACGGAACCCGCACATAGCGGCAGAGCCTGATCACCCGCGGCACCGGAACATCCACCTCCGCCGCACGGATCCGCAGCCCGGGATGCGCCTGCTCGACCACGGCCTTGCCCTGCATCACCAGCACCACAGCACGCCGCAGCGACACCGTCGACAGCGGTTCGAAGCTCGCGTTCAGTACCAGCGTCTCGCGCATCCCGCCCACCTTCCGGGGCCCTTCCCCGCCCCTATGGCGAGGTGGCACCACTGTGGCCGGAGCATCCCCTGCCGAACAAGGTAATTTGCTCAGTTCACCAAGGATTCGACGGAATGTCGTGCCGACGACACGGGAAGTAAAAAGCTCCGGACGCCCTCCCCCCGTGGAAAACAAGGGCGCCCGGAGCAACGGCAGCCAGCGCGGGCACCGGATCACGCCATGCGGACCCGGCTCCGGCAGACGGCGGACGAAAACCCGCCGCCCCCGCCACTGCGGTGCCAACCGCCCGGTGACCAAGACCAGATCACCTGGCACACACCACTGTGCGGCCCAACTCGCCACGGCGCAACGGAATTTCCGGCGCGCCGAAGGTCAGCCCGCCGCAGGCTCCTCGTACTCACCGATCAACTGCCCGCGGGCGATGGTGTGGAAGCGCAAATTGAAACCGACCACCGCCGGGGTGGCGTCGGCGTCCGGCCCGAGCTTCTCGGTGTCGACCGCGTACACCGTGAAGACATACCGGTGCGGACCGTCACCGGGCGGCGGCGCCGCGCCCCCGAAGTCCCGCGTCCCGTAGTCGTTCCGCACCCGCACCGCACCGGCGGGCAGCCCCTCGAACTTCCCGGAGCCCGCACCGGCGGGCAGTTCCGTCACCGTCGCCGGAATGTCGAAGACCACCCAGTGCCAGAAGCCGCTGCCGGTCGGCGCGTCCGGGTCGTAGCAGGTCACGGCGAAACTCCTGGTCTCCGCCGGGAAGCCCTCCCACCGCAGGTGCGGCGAGGTGTTCCCCTTCGCGTAGACCTGCGCGTCACCGAGCCGCTCGCCAGGCCGCACATCGTCGCTCACCACCGTGAACGACGGCACCGCCGGGTGGAAGTCATGGGGGAGTGGCCGCCTCTTCTGCTCGGTCACCTGGATACCTCCTGATCGCAGCTGATCCTTCGTCGGCCACCCTAGGGCTTCGCCGACCGCCGCCCGTGCCGGGCTCGCCTACCGCTAGGCTCGTACGACATGATCGCCGCCACCGACCGGACCCCGCTCGACCGCTCGTTCTTCGACCGGCCGGTACTCGACGTCGCACCGGACCTACTCGGTCGAGTACTGGTGCGGAACACTCCGGACGGCCCGATCGAGCTGCGCCTCACCGAGGTCGAGGCCTACGCGGGCCCCGCCGATCCCGGCTCGCACGCCTACCGGGGCCGCACCGACCGCAACGCCGTCATGTTCGGCCCGCCCGGCCATGTGTACGTGTACTTCACGTACGGCATGTGGCACTGCATGAACCTGGTCTGCGGTCCGGAGGGCACCGCCAGCGCCGTACTGCTGCGCGCCGGGCAGATCACCGCGGGCGCCGACCTCGCCCGCAAGCACCGCCGCACATCACGCCGCGACACCGACCTCGCCCAGGGCCCGGCACGACTGGCCACCGCACTTGACGTGGACCGGGCGCTCGACGGCAGCGACGCCTGCTCCGAGGATCCGGACGGCTCCCCGTTCCGGATACTGACCGGCACCCCACCCGCCCCGGACACCATCCGCAACGGCCCGCGCACCGGCGTCGGCGGCGACGGCGCAGCCCACCCCTGGCGCTTCTGGACCGACGCGGACCCCACCGTCAGCCCCTACCGGCCGCACACCCCGCGCAAGCGCCGTTCATAACCGCTTGCCGGAACCGCGTAGGCTCGTTCACGCTGCGGAGGCGGCACAGACAAACGACATGTGGCCGGACGGACACACGTCGAAGCAACAGACACAGGGAGACACACGACCGTGACCGACATCGTCGACGAGCTGCGGTGGCGAGGGCTGATCGCCGTTTCCACCGACGAGGACGCACTGCGCAAGGCGTTCGCGGACGGCCCGGTCACGGTCTATTGCGGCTTCGACCCGACGGCTCCCAGCCTCCACCTGGGCAACCTGGTGCAGATCCTCACCATCCGGCGCCTCCAGCAGGCGGGCCACCGCCCGCTGGGCCTGGTCGGCGGAGCCACGGGTCTGATCGGCGACCCCAAGCCCACGGCCGAGCGCACGCTCAACGACCCCGAGGTCGTCGCGGGGTGGGTACAGCGGCTACGCGCCCAGATCGAGCCGTTCCTCTCCTTCGAGGGACCGAACGCCGCGATCATGGTGAACAACCTGGACTGGACGTCCGGGATGTCGGCCATCGAGTTCCTGCGTGACGTGGGCAAGCACTTCCGAGTCAACAAGATGATCGCCAAGGAGGCCGTCGCCCGGCGGCTCAACTCCGACGCCGGCATCAGCTACACCGAGTTCAGCTACCAGATCCTCCAGGGCATGGACTTCCTGGAGCTGTACCGGCGGTACGGCTGCACCGTCCAGACCGGCGGCAGCGACCAGTGGGGCAACCTCACCTCCGGCATCGACCTGATCCACCGGGTCGAGGGCGCCAACGTCCATGCCATCGCCACCCCGCTGATCACCAAGGCGGACGGCACCAAGTTCGGCAAGACGGAGAGCGGCACGGTCTGGCTCGACCCCGAGATGACCACGCCGTACGCCTTCTACCAGTTCTGGCTCAACGCCGACGACCGGGACGTCCCGCAGTTCCTGCGCATCTTCAGCTTCAAGTCGCGCGAGGAGATCGAGGAGCTGGAGCGCCTGACCGTGGAGCGCCCGCAGGCACGTACCGCGCAGCGGGCGCTGGCCGAGGAACTGACCACCCTGGTACACGGCGAACGGCAGACGGCCGCCGTCATCGCGGCGTCCAAGGCCCTCTTCGGCCAGGGCGAACTGGTCGACCTCGACGAGCGGACGCTGGCCGCCGCCCTGGCGGAGCTGCCGTACGCGAAGGTGCCCGCCCTGGCTCCGGTGGTCGACCTGCTGGCGGAGGTGGGGCTCGTCCCCAGCAAGTCCGCGGCCCGGCGCACCATCAAGGAGGGCGGTGCCTACGTGAACAACGTGAAGGTTGAGGCGGAGGACACGGTTCCGTCGGCGGATGACCTGCTGCACGGGCGGTGGCTGGTGCTGCGTCGCGGCAAGAAGAACCTGGCCGCGATCGAGGTCAGCGGGGCCTGACGGCCGAAAGTTGGAGTTTGGGCGGGCTGGAGACTTGACTCCGGCCCGCCCAACGCCTAACGTAGCCCGAGCCGCTGGATAAGGAGAGCCGAACGGCGTGGTCACTCAGACCGCCGGGGCCCCTTGAGAAGGCAGCCAGCCACTACCGACTCATCGCGACCCCGAACAGGGTGTAATTCCCTTGTCGAGAATCGCGGTAAAGTAGTGGCCGCCAACAGGCCCGGAAACGAGGACCGGAAACGGAAATCGAATCTGGTACGGTTGGAAAAGCCGGAAAGCGAAAGCCAGAAGGTGAATCCCGCCAGCGGGAATCGGGTCCGAAAAGATCTGATAAGCTGGAGAAACCGAAGGGAAAGCCCGGAGGGGCCGGTGAGACGGTCTCGAAGGAAGCTTCCGTTCCTTGAGAACTCAACAGCGTGCCAAAAGTCAACGCCAGATATGTTGATACCCCGTCCATCTCGGACGAGGTTCCTTTGAAGAAATAACACAGCGA
>NZ_JARJBC010000028.1:0-113072 GCF_029269905.1 Streptomyces silvisoli
GGCGGTCGGCCTCGGCGGCGGCCCAGTCGAGAGCGCGGTCAGAGTCCTCCGAGCCGTCGACGCCTACCACGATGTCTCCGGCCCAGGTGCTGGTGGTCATGGCTGCCTCCCGCGCTCATCGCCCCGCGTACTCGGCCGCCGCCCGCACAGCCTCCTGGCGTGGGGACCTCTTCGGCAGCCGTCTCCCGGATGGTCCGCGCCTCGGACTCGGCCCCCTCCAACAGGGCCAGGGGTGGTGCCAGCTCCGCGGAGCGGTCGGCGGGAACGCCGGTGGCCGTCGGCCCGGGAGCGCTGGCCGGACGGAACCGCGTCAGGAAATCCCTGAACCCAGCCACGAGAGACCTCCTCACGGTGAGCCTCTGCCTCCGCTGCCTCTTCCAGGTTCTCGTACGGCCGGACACCTGTCGTCTGGAGAGGCGGGTTTCATTTGACTTCGGGGCGTATGGCCCGGGTTCGGGGCTAAGGACTCATGGCAAAAAGGGGCCTTCAGGCGGCGCCAGCAGATGATGCTGCAGCCGAGGGTGAGGAAGGCTTCGTGGAGGTCGCTGCGGATTTCCCAGCGGGTGCGTAGGCGGCGGAACCAGTGCAGGAGTCCGAAGGCGGCTTCGACGACCCAGCGGTGGACACCCAGGCCAGGATCCCGCAGAGCACCCGCCGGTCCTCCAGCCGTCTGCGCCCCGGATACCGCCGTCTGCGCTCGACCACAGGCAGCAGTCCACCGTCCAAGTGCTCTATGCCGTCCGGAGCGGCGGTGTGAGACTGGCCTTGAAGGCAGGCCGTGAGTGTCGTGACGGGTGCTGCGGGAGGTCACGATGAGCCAGCACGAGCACCATGCCGCCGGGGCGCAGGCACGCGGAGCGGTTCCCGGCCGCGATTGGCGCCCCGACGAGGCACACCATCAGGAGACGCTACTGCGCTACCTGGGCGCGGTCGCCTCGGCATCAGCGGCGCATGCCACCGAGCGTCCACCAGCCCATGTTCTCGGCCAACCGGTCCCGGCGGCGGAACCGGAGCCTGAAGGCCCTGCGGGAATCCAGGTCCGGGACGTGATGGACGTGTCCGCCGTACCTGTCCCGGGCGACATGCCCTTCCTGGACATCGCCCGGACCCTTTCGCGGGAACACCTCGGCTCGGTACCGGTGGTGGACGCCGAAGACAGGGCGGTGGGCGTGGTGTCGGAGTCCGATCTGCTCTCCAAGGCCGCGGTCGAGGCCGCCGAGCACCGCCCTGGCCCGATCCGCAGGCTGAGCGCCTACCGGCTGTACGAAAAGGCCAGGGGTGAGACGGCGTCCACGCTGATGACCAGCCCCGCGATCACCGTGCTGCCCGGCACTCCGGTCGTCGAGGCCGCCTGGTTGGCCGCCCGCTCCCGCCCGAAGCGACTGCCAGTGGTCGACTACAGGGGGCGACTGGTCGGCATCGTCCGCGGGGACGCGCTCCTTGGTGCTCTGGTCCGCGATGACGCGAAGATCCGGGAAGGAATCCAGTCCAGGATCATCGAGCACGACTTCCACCTCGATCGCGCCTCCCTCCAAGTCAGCGTCGACAACGGCGTGGTGAGCGTCGGTGGCACGCTCGACTCCACCCCGACTTCCCCAACTACTGGACGAGATCAGGCAGGTTGAGGACGTGACGGACGTGGTCGATCGGCTCACCGCCGTCTGACAGCGGACCGGCAACGCCCGGACATGGCACCCAGCGATGCGGGAGGAGACCATGGCAACTCCCCGAACAAAACGCCCCGTTGTCGTCGGCGTGGACCCGGACCCCGCACATCGCCTGGCCCTGAACTGGGCGGCCGACGAGGCGAGCCTACGACACCTGCCGCTGCGCCTGGTGCTCGCCCAGGGGATGCCGACCATCAGGGTCACCGAGGCGGACCTGGTCCCCTCCTGGGAGGAGTGGAACCGAACGCTGCACACCACGGGCCAACGCGCACTGGACGACGCGGTCGCCTTCGTCGAAGCCCACTACCCGCAACTCCCGCTGTCGGCCCAACTCGCGGAGGGCGAACCGGCATGGGTGCTGCGTGAACAGGCGCGGGACGCGGCCATGGTCGTCCTCGGCTCGAACCGGCTGCCCGCCGCGAAGGAGATGTTCACCTCCGCATCCGTGGCCCTGCCGCTGATGGCACACGCCCCGTGCCCCGTGGTGGTCGTACGCCGCTCCCAGGACACCAGCGAGGAGCGCCCCCACTACGTGGTCGGCGTCGACGGCAGCCCGACGTGCCAGGCGGCCATCAACTTTGCCTTCGAGGAAGCGGCGCTGCATCACGCCTCGCTGCGCGCGATATGGGCCTGGCACCGGCCGGTCCTGGGCAGTCTCGACGAACACGCCGCGCAACAGGAGTGCCGCGAGCTGCTCTCGGAAGCGGTGTCCGGCCGGGCGTCCGTCTATCCGGACGTGGAACTGCACCACGAGGTCGTGCCCGGCCACCCTGTCGACGTACTCACCAGGGAGTCCGCCCACGCGCTGGGCCTCGTCATCGGGACGAGAGGACACGGCGGCTTCACCGGCATGCTGCTGGGCTCCGTGGGCCACGGCGCACTGCACCACGCGGTCTGCCCGCTGATCACCGTCGGCCCGCAGACGGAATGAGACGTGGACCAACCCGGCAAACGAAACCAGGAAGCCCGAACATGAAGATCTCCGACCTGATGATCTCGCCGCCCGTCACCGTCGCCCCGCAAGCGTCGGTACGCGCGGCGGCATTCCGCATGGACGAGCAGTCCGTCGGATCGGTACTCGTCGCCGAGGACGGCACCCTGAGGGGCGTGCTGACCGATCGTGACGTCGTGGTGCGGGCGGTCGCCCCCGGTCTGCCGACGGACACCACCACCGTCGCCGAGTTGATGTCCACCCACCCGGTCACCGTGGACGTCACCGACAGCGTCGACGCCGCGTACCGTGCCTTCCGCAGGTCAGGGGTGCGCCGCCTGCCCGTGGTGGACGGTCGTCGACTCGTCGGCGTACTCACCATCGACGACCTGTTCCTCGACGTCTTCCAACGCTTCGCGGACCTCCTAGGGCCGGTCTCCTGGAGCACCCTCCAGGAACCACCGGCGCGCCAGCAGCACCGCCCCACCGTCCAGTCCTGACCGCGTCGCCGCGATGGCTCCCACTCAGCCAACCCGACCGCGGACGATGACGACCGGGCAGGGGGCGTGCTGCGTGCAGTGCTGACCGACCGAGCCCAGGAGCGCCTCGGCGAACCCACCGTGGCCCCGGCTCCCCACGACCAGCAGCGAGGCGCCGTCGGCGGCGCGTAGCAGGACGTTCGACGGGTTGCCGTGCTCCACGGTGGTACGGATCTCCACCGGCGGCTCCGGCCCCACGGCTTCCTTGATCGCGTCCGCCAGAATCTGCTCGGCGATGCCCTCCAGATCGAGTGCCTTGGCGTCGGGTGGCAACCAACCGAACGAGGCGTAGGCCAGCGGAATGTCCCAGGCGATCACCGCCTCCACAATGCCGTGGGTCAGTTCCGCCTGTCGTACGGCCCAGCGGAGGGCTTCCTTGGACGAGGTCGAACCGTCCACGCCGACGACGATCCGGGCCGTTTCACCGTGGCTTTTCGACATGACCACCTCCACTGCTCAGTTCGCCGCCGCTTCCCTTTCGGTATCGATGGCTGCCGCGGACCCCGTGAGAGATCGTTCGACCGGTTCCGTCAAGCGTGCCCGTGCGTCCAGCGTGGCTCCACCTCGGCCCACTCCCGCTCCCACGCCCGAGCACGGTGTCGTTCCAGTTCGAAGCGGACCACGGCCCGCCGGGCGCCAGCCGCCAGCGCACATACCCCGATGGCGACGCAGCCACCCGCCAGGTCCGCCAGCGCCGCCCTGTCGTCCGAGCCCAGTGGCGGATGGCGAAGTCGGCCCTTGGCATCGATCCAGACCGTTGTCGACGTACCAGCCTTGGTTCCCGCCGGCACTTCCGTGGCCGCGCTACGGGTGGAACGGTCCGGTGCCGACCACCGCACCGTCGCCTCGGCCTGCCCGGTGTCCGCCGCGCCGGTCGTGGTGAAGGCGGCGTCACCCGTCAGCACGGCCGCGGTACGGTGCCAGCCCTGCTGCTGGTGTACCAACAGCGCACTGGTCGCTTCGGCGGCAACCACCCCCGCCAACGGTGCGAACACGGCCGCCAGCAGCACCGTCAGCAGTCCGACGCACGCCTCGACGACGTCGGAACCGCGTCGAAGCGGACAATGCCGCCTCATCAACCGCCAGGTCTGCGCACTCATGGCCGTCACCCTCTTGTGCTTCCGGGCCCAGCCTGCCTCCACGCTCACGCGTCCGCACCTGCGCGGTGAACGCCGACCTGCCGTTGCCAGGGACCGTCCGTCCAGGAAGGAAAGCGGTCATGGTGCGAGGCCTTGTCCCCACGGACCACCACGGCGAGGCGTGTGTCCGGTGGCGTGGCCTTGGCCCATTGGGCCGAACCTCCTCGTTCGAAGGCCGTTGCGCCCACGCCAGCCGGCCCGCGGACTGACAGGCTGCGGAGTGAGCCCCACCGTGATTTCACCGAGAGGCGGCGAAGAGGCATGTCCCTTCCCTTGGTCGTGGGCACCGACGGTTCGGACGCCGCACTGCGCGCGGTGGACTGGGCGGCCGACGAAGCCGCCCTCCGCGGGGCACCGCTTCGCATCGTGTACGCGTCACTGCTGGCGCACTACGAAAGGGTCGTGCCGTCCGTGCGTACCGCGCCCGCCTCGGGAGCGGTGTTCGCCGAGCACATCGTGGCCTCCGCCAGCGAACGCTGCGAGCGGCGCCACCCCGACCTGACCGTCTCGACCGAGATCCTCGCCGAAGACCCGGCGGAGGGACTGCTCGGGCAAGGCCGCAACGCCCTCGCGATCGTCGTGGGCAACCGCGGGCGCGGTGAACTCGCGGCACTGCTGCTGGGCTCGGTCGGCCTGTCCGTCGCGGCCCGCGCCCAGTGCCCGGTGATCGTCGTACGGGGCGAGGAAACGAAACCAGGCAACGGCCAACGCTGGATCGCGCTCGGCCTGGGCGACCGGGGCACCGGGACGGCCACCGTGGACTTCGCCTTCACGGAAGCGGTGCTCCGCGGCACCGGGGTAGCCGTCGTCCACGCGTGGCGAAGCAACTACCCGGAGACGCCGACAGCCCATACGGGCCAGTTGGACGATGCCAGACAGTCCGCGCAACGCGAGGCCGAAGAGTGGCTGGAAGAGGCGCTGCGCGACGCCACGGCCAAGCATCCCGAGGTCCGGGTACGTCGTGAGGTCGTCGAGGGACACGCCCGCCAGTCGCTGCTGGACGCGGCCCGATCCGCCGAACTGCTCGTGGTGGGCGCCAGGCGACGTTCGGACGCCTTTGGCCTGCAACTTGGTCCGGTGAACCACGCGATGCTGCACCACGCCCCCTGCCCGGTCGCCGTCGTTCCGCACCAGTAGCGGCCGAAAGGAGGTGCAGCTTCATGACCGGCCGAAGCCCCAGCCTGGGCTCCACGTTCCTTGGCGGGATCCCACCAGCCAAACAGAAGACCCTGATGGAGCTGAGCCACGAGGTGACGTTCGCGGCCGGCCACCGCATCTTCCACGAGGGCGGCAGGGCCGACCGCTTCTGGGTGCTGCGCTCTGGCAGGGTCGCGCTCGACCTCCATGTGCCCGGGCGCCGGGCAGCCGATGTGGAGCTGCTGGAGTCGGAGGACCTGCTGGGCTGGTCCTGGCTGTTCCCGCCGTACGTGTGGCGTCTGGGCGCGAGAGCGCTGACCGAGGTACGTGCCGACGAGTTCGACGCCGAGGCGGTACGCGCCCTGTGCGCGGGAGACCCGGAACTGGGACAGGCGGTCGCCGTGGGCGTGGCCGCCGTCGTCGGCCACCGCCTGGTGACGGCCCGCACCCGACTGCTGGACCTGTACGCGCCGTACGGCAGCGGCGAGCGCGGATGAGAACGGCACTGACATCAACGCACCTGGATCCGATGGCCGGTTCGACGCTCCGGGACACCACCCACCCGCCCGGGCCGGGCGGCCCATGGGCAAGGGCCCTTCGTCCGTGTGCGGGGCCGGACGTCGGATCGGACACTTGTGGTGAGGGTCATCCGACCCGGTGAGCGCTCGGGCCCGCGTCTGGCCATGAGAGGAGACGGGGATCATGCGGCATCGAAACGTCAGCGATCTCATGACGACCTCGGTCATCACCGCACGGCGGGACACGACGTTCAAGGAGATCGCCGGACTGCTCGCGGAACATGACATCACGGCCGTGCCCGTGGTGGACGACAACGACCGCCCGGTGGGCATGGTCTCCGAGGCCGACCTGCTGCGCAAACAGGCCGGGCAGCCCGACCCGGCGGGGCTCCTGGCGGAGGCGTTCGAGCGCTCCGAGCCCGGGACGGACGCGTGGCACGCGGACATGGCGAAGGCCGCTGCCACGTCGGCGGAGTGGCTGATGACCACTCCCGTGGTGACCGCCCGTCCCGAGTGGACGGTGGTGGAGGCGGCCCGGGTGATGGAGCAGCACAAGGTCAAGCGGCTGCCGGTGGTCAACGAGGCAGGGCAGTTGGTCGGCCTGGTCAGCCGTGCTGACCTGCTGCGGGTCTTCCTCCGCCGCGACCAGGCAATCCGGGAAGAGATCATGGACGACGTCCTCCTGGGAACACTGCGGCTGGCGCCGACCGACGTGTCCGTCAACGTCGTCGACGGACAGGTGAGCTTGACCGGCACCGTCGAGCGCCGGAGCCTGGTCCCGCTGGTGGCGCGGCTGTGCCGGGGTGTGGACGGCGTCGTCAGCGTCGACGCACGGCTGCAGTACCGGCATGACGACAGCAGCGGGGCCTAGGCCCGCCCCGCGGAACCGAGGCAGCGATGAACACCCTGTCCGCGGACATCGTCGTTGTGGGATTCGACCGGTCACAGGCCGCGTCGCAAGCGCTGGACTGGGCGGCCGACGAGGCCGCCCGGCGTGAGACAGAGCTGCACATCGTGCACGCCCTGGGCGTCTATATGCCGGACACCACCTATCAGGGCGTTCCCGACCAGCACCTGCTGGAAGCCGAGGAGGACTTGGAGCGGTCAGCACGTCGTGCCCAGGAGGGCCGTGACGGTCTGGTGGTGACCTGGGAGGCGGTCTGGGACGAGCCGGTGACCGCGCTGCTCCGCATGGCCAGGCAGGTCGCGCTGGTCGTGGTCGGTGCCCGGGGGCTGAATCGGTTCTCAGCGGTGCTGCTCGGCTCGGTGAGCCAACGGGTGGCCGCACACTCGGCCGGACCTGTCGTCGTTGTACGCGGCACACAGGACAAGGCCAACACCACCATACCGAGCGCGGTCGTGCTCGGCGCCGCCCCCGGCGAGTCGCCCGAGGCTGTGGAGTTCGCCTTCGCCGAGGCTGCCCGATGGCACGCACCACTGCACGTGGTCCGGGCGTGGTCGTACCCGCAGGCACTCCCGGGCTACCTAGCGGTGCCACCACCGGACGCCGAGGAGCACGTTGCCAAGGAACGCGCCGAACTGGCAGAAACGCTGGCCAGCGGCCGCTACGCCTTCCCCGACGTGGACGTGACGGAGGAGATCCGGCTGACCGAGCCAGAAGAAGCGCTGATCAACGCCTCCCACACGGCCCGCCTGGTGGTCGTGGGCGCACGACGCCAACGTCCCCCGCTCTCCATGCCCCTGGGCAAAGTGGTCCAACGCGTCCTGCACCACGCCTCTTGCCCGGTCGCGGTGATACCGATCTGACCGTGAGCCAGGCGGTGCGCCGGTGGTCTCCGCCTAGCCGTCCGTAGCGTGGACCCCATCAAGGCATTGAGGAGGCGCGTCTGTGCCTGGCAAGAAGCACCCCACAAGGAGCAGGACACCAAACAGCCCGCCGGGAGAGCGGCTGCCCCGGCCGGTGTACGAGCGGGAGCTGCTCCGCCTTCAGACGGAGCTCGTCAAGTTGCAGGAATGGGTACGGGTCAACGGGGTTCGGCTCGTGGTTGTCTTCGAAGGGCGTGACGCGGCCGGAAAGGGCGGTGTGATCAAGCGGGTCACTGAGCGGCTGAACCCGCGCGTCACTCGCATCGTGGCGTTGCCCGCACCGACGGAGCGCGAACGCGGTCAGTGGTACTTCCAGCGCTACGTCCAACAGCTCCCGACGGCGGGCGAGATCGTGCTGTTCGACCGTAGCTGGTACAACCGCGCCGGTGTCGAGCACGTCATGGGGTTCTGTACCGCCGAGGAGTACGAGCGCTTTCTGTACCAGTGCCCGATCTTCGAGCGGATGCTGGTACAGGACGGCATCCTGCTGCGCAAGTACTGGTTCTCCGTCAGCGACGCCGTACAAGAGCAGCGGTTGCGCAACAGGCTTGAGGATCCCGTCCGCCGCTGGAAGCTCTCCGCGGTCGACATGGAGTCCATCACGCAGTGGGAAGCGTATTCCCGCGCCAAGGACGAGATGTTCGCGCACACGGACATCCCCGAGGCACCCTGGTACGTCGTGGAAAGCGACGACAAACGCAGTGCCCGGATCAACATGATCGCCCATCTGCTGGCGTCGGTGCCCTACCGGGAAGTCGAGCCGGAGCCACTGCGCCTGCCAGCCCGACCACCGGCAACTGGCTATCAGCGGCCACCGCGTGACCAGCAGAAATACGTACCCGACCACGCCGCGCTCATGAACGAAGACGCAGGCGACGGATAGCGCGGCGGGTGCCGTCAAATGGTGCCGGTCAGAGCAGATTGCCCGTCAATGGCGGTTTGGCGAGGAACGTTTCCTGGTTGGCGAGCGTGGGCTCGTGCTGGGGGCCGATCGGCATCCCACCATCCGCCGGAACGCGACGTAGTGCAGTTTGGCCTCCGCCTCCACGTTCCCGGCGAAGTCAGCGACTTGTACAGCTCCCCGCATAGGTCCCGCAACGACTCCGGGGCCTCGTCGAGGATCGCCTGCACCGGCTTTGGTCGCCGCCACAAGCTGACGACAAGCCGCAGTCGGCCGACTCCTGCCGCGCTGCTCCTCGCGCCGACTCGGAGGAACCCGGCGCGGACTCCATCAGCAGCAGGCTCAACAGGCCAACAGTGAAGAGGCGGTAGCGCACGCGGTCGATGCGGTGACCCATGGGTGCACCGCGAATCGGTCGTGGCGGGTGAAGTCGGCAGCGATGCACACCACCCGTGGATGGCGCCGGTCGATACTGTCGGCCGCCGCGTCGCCCAACTCCCGCTTCACCAGGGCCTGGAACTCATGGCGACTGGCCCGGAGCCACGACAGATACGACACAGCCTGAGTGATTACGCCCTGGTCGCTCGTCCGCTTGTACTCGACGATCACCGGCGTGCCGTTCTCATCCAGCCCGAGAGTGTCGATCCGGCCCCGATGCCAGGGACCCGTCGAGTACTCCGACGCCAGAAACCGGATTCCGAGTATGACTCCCATGTTCCGCTCGATGATCCGCTGCAGGTGCCCCTCCAGGGCCACCGTCCTGCCTGCCACCTCAACGGCCCGACCACCCTCGATGCGCAACAGCTTGAGATCGCACCTAGCCCCGATCCTCCCCATGTCGTTCATCCGCAAAGGAACAATCGGCAATGACCAGACTGTCGGCCGCCGCCGATTACCGGGTGCGCTCAGTACGGTCGTCGATTACCGGGTGCGCTCAGTGCGGTCGTCGTACTCTTCGCGGGCGGTGATGACTTCTTCGATATGCAGCACGGACCACTCCGTGAGCGCCTTCAGCGGTTCCCGCAGCGTCTGGCCGAGCGCGGTCAGCTCATACTCCACGTGTGGCGGCACCTCTGGGTAGACGGTCCGGCTGATCAGCCCGTCGCGTTCGAGGGTGCGCAGCGTCTGGGTGAGCATCTTCTCGCTCACGCCCGCCAGCGCCTGCCGGAGCTGGCCGAACCGGGAGGTCCCGTTCTGGCCGAGTTCGCCCAGTACAAGGACCGCCCACTTGCTGCCGATCTGGTCGAGCAGGTCCCGCGACGGGCAGCCGCGCTCGTACGGGTCGAATGACGGTATGGACTCGGTCACGTTCTCGACAGAAGCCATACGGCTCACCTCAATGCTATCGGTCCGGTAAGTACCGTACCAAGAAGTGGCTACTCCCCAACAGTGAGTGTGCAGGTCATTCTACGTGCCATCCCGCCGCGGACGGACCGCTGCAGGCGTGCGAGGCACGCGCGGATGGAAGGAATGACCATCATGTCGATCGTCGTCACTGGAGCCACCGGCCAGCTGGGCAGGCTCACCATCGAGGCACTGCTGCGGCGCGGGATCCCGGCCGCGGACATCATCGCGACCGGCCGGGACATCGCCAGGATCAAGGACCTGGCCGACCGAGGCGTCACGGTACGCCGCGCCGACTTCGCGGACAACGACGGCCTGGCCGAGGCATTCGCGGGGGCGGACAGGCTGCTGCTGATCTCGGCCTCGGTCCCCGTGGGCGAGCGGGTCGCCAACCACCGCCGCGTGATCGACGCCGCGGCGTCCGCAGGCGTGTCGCTGGTGGCATACACGAGCACGACGCACGCGGACACGGCCACCACCGTCATCGGTGCCACGCACGGCGAGACCGAGGAGTATCTGCGGGACCGCGGAATCCCCAGCGTGCTGCTGCGCAACGGCTGGTACCTGGAGAACTACACCAGCCAACTGCCGCAGATCCTGCAGAACGGCGCCGTCGTCGGCGCCGCAGGCGAGGGGCGGATCAGCGCCGCGTCCCGCGCCGACTACGCCGAGGCCGCAGCGGTCGTCCTCACCACTGAAGGCCACACTGGCGCCGTGTACGAGCTCGGGGGCGACGAATCCTTCACCCTGACTGAGCTCGCCGCCGCGATCTCCGCCGCGGCCGGAAGGCAGGTTACCTACGCTGACCTCCCGGTGACCGACTTCGCGCAGGTACTGGCCGCCGCGGGCCTACCCGCCGAGCTGGCGGAGGTCCTCGCTGACGCTGACCGCGGCATGAACCGCGGCGAGATGTACACCGACTCCGGCGACTTGCGCCGCCTGATCGGCCGCCCGCCCATGACCCTGGCCGAGGCACTCGCGGTCGCCCTGCATTCATATCTGCGCGGGTGAGAACCGTAGTTGTCGGCCTATGCGGAAGCTCGGGATCTGCTCACGCACGTGGTTGTCGTACACCCAAGAGACTGGCTTCCCCATGGCCAATTGGTCAGCGAGTGAGACGCTTGATGTGCAAGGGTCTGTTGCCTCAAATCACATACATCTGGCAGCCCGGTGCCGCCTCCAGCACCGACGCGACTTTCGACAGGACGTCAGCCAACTCGCCCCCCTTGCGGGTTGCGCGCGCATGGTGACGAAACGGCCGATCGTGCGCGTGGACATATCGGGAGGGTGCCGAACGGACCGGGCGGTTCGCGGTCGCTACGGCAGGTATCGGCGGGCCGTGTGCTGATGTGTCGCGATCCGCCTGGCGAACGCATCTGGAAGTGTGTGCTGCTACATCTCGCCACTCACCTTACTGGCGCTCGCTGGCTACCAGAGAGCCCCACAACGGCCAGGCGCCGCCCGTGGGGCACACCTGCTCTGCCCGCCAGCATGCGGCGGGCACCAGCGGGGCGCAGTCTGGGGTTGATGGATGATCGGCATCCGCCCGTGGTGGTGCACTCGCCGGGTCTGGCAGGTCGGCGAGTGACGATCAACGGTGAGTACGCGGGTCGAGTGCACCGGCCACGGGAACTGCGGGCTCTGCTGCACCGTGAAGGCGTGACCCCGGGCAGAGTACGGCTGGACGACCCCTCGTTGATCGAGTGGCGCGGTGGGGGACCGGAGGTGTGGAGCTAGTGATCTGGTCTTGAGTTCACGTTTCGCCACGTGAGTCGTCGTTCGTTTCAGATTGCGGTCTGGGCGGTGACAGCGGCCAGTCGGCTGCGGTCTGCTGGAGGTGTGGGCGACAGCAGGCTGCAGCCGCTGGTGTTATCCGAGGACGAGCGGCTGGTGTTGCAGGGGTGGGCCAAACGCCGGACGACCGCGCAGGGGCTGGCCAGACGGGCCCGGATCGTGCTGGCCTGTGCGGACGGGCTGAACAACACCGCAGTGGCCGCACGGCTGGAGACCGATCGCGCGACCGTGCGCCGGTGGCGGACCAGATTTCTCCAGCGTCGGCTCGACGGGCTGTCCGACGATCCCCGTCCCGGTGTGCCCCGCACCATCACCGACGCCCAGGTGGAAGAGGTGGTGGTGCGCACTCTCGAAGAGGTGCCCGAGGGTGCCACCCACTGGTCCAAGCGGGAGCTGGCCAGGCGGGTGGGGATCTCGCCGACGAGTGTGCTGCGGATCTGGCGGGCCTTCGGGCTTCAGCCCTGGCGGACGGAGGACTTCAAGATCTCACCGGACCCGCTGCTGATCGACAAGATCCGTGATGTGGTCGGGCTGTATCTGGCCCCGCCGGCGAACGCGGCGGTCTTCGCGATGGACGAGAAACCGCAGATCCAGGCCCTTGAGCGGACCGCTCCGGTGCTGCCGATGATGCCCGGTGTTCCCGAACGGCGCAGCTTCGACTACGTGCGGCACGGCACGGTTGACCTGTTCGCGGCCCTGAACACCGCGACCGGAAAGGTGATCGGCAAACTGTCCGCGCAGCACCGGGCCGTGGACTTCCGTGACTTCCTGGACGAGATCGACCGCCAGACCGATTCCGGCCTGGCGGTCCACGTGATCTGCGACAACCTCTCCGCCCACAAGGCACCGGTGGTGCACAAGTGGCTTCTTGCGCATCCCCGGTTCGAGCTGCACTTCACCCCGACCTACTCGTCCTGGATCAACCAGGTCGAGCGATGGTTCGCCGAGCTGGAACGGCGCTGCCTCGAACGCGGGGTGTTCTGCTCACTCGACGAACTGAAGACCGCGCTCGAGGACTGGATCAAGACCTGGAACGAGCAGGCCAGGCCCTTCAGATGGACCAAGACCGCAGACCAGATCATCGACCGCATCTGCCGCTACTGCGACAGGATCTCCGGACCAGATCACTAGGGCGTTGAGCCCGCCGGAGCAGGGCTGCTCCGGCACGTCCTCGGCTGTAAGGGTGGATGCGAGGACGGCCGCGTGTGCGCGGATTGCGGCCGGGGAAACGTCTCGGCTGACCCCATGCCGCATACGCCGCCGTTCGAGAGGTTCTTCTGTGAACAACATCCGCCGTACCACCGCGACCGTCACGGCAAGTGCCCTGCTCGCCCTGGGAGGCATCGCTCTGGCCACCCCCTCCCAGGCACAAACCCGCACCACCTCGTCTGGCGGTGCGGCCACCGGCACCTTTCAGAGCGCCCCAGCCGTGGGCCAGATCCTCCGGGGCGCCGGCTTCCTCCTCAGCGCGCTTGTCTGACCGCCCGGACTTGACCTAGCCGCTGGTCAGGCGCTGCGGCCGGTCTTCTTCGCCGAGGTCCTTCTGGGCCGTGGCCTTCTTCGCTGCCGTCTTCCAGGCGGGCTGCCTGGCTGCGGCCTTCCGCGCGGCAGGCTTCCTCGCCGGGCCGCCGGGGCTTTCTTGCTCTGACGTTCGAGCGAGGCGCGGGGTTCGGTGCCTGGCGTGAGCTGGCCGCGCACATCATGACCACGGGCTGGGTACTGAAGAACGAGTACGCGGGTTTCCCGCTGCTTTATCACTGGCGGGTTCTGCCTGACAGTCCCCCTGCTGACTTCGCTGATGAGTTCGGGGGCATTGAGGGAGCTGTCGCGAATTGGGATGGGTCGCCGGCGGTGCGCCGTCGACTGGAGGCCATTGGAAGGTCCTCCTTCAGCCTGGTGCTCTTCCTGGAGCATGTGCCCCAGACGCTCGCTGCGTGGCTCGGCGGTGCCCGTGATGCGGCCTGGCCGGAGCCAGGAGGCGAGTTGTCCTATCGGTGGGTCGAGGATGAACTGCTGCGGGGGACGGAGTTCATGAGCACGCGCGGGCTGGTCCACTTCGACGCGCACTTCGGCAACCTGATCACCGACGGCCAGCAGGTGTACTTCACGGACTTTGGGCTCGTGTTGAGCCGCGACTTCGAGCTATCAGCGGAGGAGGGCGCCTTCCTTGCCGATCATCTTGTGTACGACCGCTGCTACGTACAGGGCCACCTGCTTCGTCATCACCTGCCCGACGGCGTGCGTGGTGGCACCGAGCACGGGACCTTCCTGCGCGAACCGGGCCAAGGCCACCGACCCGACGGCGTTCCGCCCGACATCGGCGCGCTCATCGACCGTCACGCCCCGCACGTGATCGTCCTGGACGACTTCCACCATCGACTGCTCACGCAGAGCAAGCGCACTCCGTCCCCGGCAGCAGAGGTTCGGCGGGCCCTGGCCAGCACGTCATCGTCAGAGTAGTGACAGGCCAGTTCGCGTCCTACGCCCGCACGCGCCCGTACGTCTCGTCGTTGGCCGTCTCGATCATCAAGTCCCGGCTCCTACTTTGCGGCTGGCGTGTGAGTTAGGGACTGCGGGGCCGTGTACTTCAGGTGTGGTTTCCGGGCCGGAGCCTCAACTGTTCGCCAGGGTGCGATCAAGGAGGGGGAGCAGGCGGTCCCAGTGGCGCTGCAGTGCGGAGGGGTTGAAGGCGTCGGTGTCGGACATGGTGTAGCCGTGGATGGTGCCGGGATAGATCTCGATGGTGTAGCCGACGCCTGCGGCATCCAGGGCCTGGCTGAGCTTGCTGATGGACTCGGACGACATGTCGTTCTCGGCGAGGCCGAGGTGGACTTGGGCACTGATCTTGGGGACGAGGCGGTGCGGGCTGTCGGGCGCGTCCGTGACCAAGAAGCCGGGGTGGAATCCGGCGACGGCGGCCACTTGGCCGGGATGGGCCGCTGCGGTGCGCATCGCCAACGCGGCGCCTATGCAGTAACCGATCACGGCGACCGGTCCGGCGCTGACCTCGGGCTGGGCGGTGAGGAACCTGAGGTAGGCGTCGGCGTCGCCCAGTACACGTTCGCTGGTGTGCTCCTCGACCAAGGGCATCAGCTGGGCGATGACTGCGGGCCGGATCTCTTCTCCGATGTGCTCGGGAAGTTCGATCACCGGGGCCGCGCCGTGCCGGTAGTAGAGGTTGGGGACGAGCACGTAGTACCCGTGCTCGGCCAGTTCGCGAGCCATCTCCACTAGCACGGGCCGCACACCGAAGGCGTCCGTGTAGAGCAGCACCCCCGGGCGCCGCTCACCGCCGTCGGGGAAGGCGGCGAAAGCGTCGGCCTGGCCATCCGTGGTGGGAATCTGCAGCGTCTTGGTGGGCATGGCGTATCTTCCTTCCTCGGACTGATGCCAGTGCGCCTGACAACTGATGCCGTACTGGCCTGCTGATCAGAACGGCAAGAGCCGTGTAACGGGCGACTGTTACGCACGGTTCTGTGAGAGCCGAGGGGTGAGAATCCCCTCGGCTACTCGGCAGCACGATGGGGCCTCCGAGCTGCTGGTGAACCGCGTCCAGCAAGACGGCGAAGTCCTTCTCCCGAAAACCTTTCCGCTCGCCCTTACGGCCATGGTGCACCAGCGTCCGGAAGATGAGCCGGGTGCGATGACCGCGCCTGCGACACACCACGCCGACGAGATACGCCCCGAGCCCGAGGCCCGGACGGAGACGCAGGGCGTGTGACCACGCCGGGACCAGGTCCGTGCCTTCGGCGGCCGGAGCACCGCAGGCGGCGCTGTTGCCCGACCGCTATTCGCCGAAGCTGCTATGGCAGTTCCTGCGGCGGCACTTGGACGCTCTCAAGTTGGGCGGCTGACCTCTGGAAACGCGCTGTCCCGAAACGGGAATCGACTGACGCGCGCTTAGCAGCCAGGATAGGAAAGGCTCAGTATGTACGCCCCCGGGGCGTCGACACACTGTGGCTGGCCGTTCGGCGATAGACAAAGCATGTGACGGCTGGCAGTGACCCGAAAGCGGCGACCTTCATGGGACTCGTTCGCACTGTATGTGACAGGATCCATCGTGGGCTGTTCCACATGCCTTCCCTGCTTCCTCCGGAGCAGCAGGGAAGGCTCTTGCGGGCCTGTTTCGAGCACAAGCACAGACGACCCGATCCGTGGGGCCACGCGGTGGATCCCTACGAGGCGTTCAAGTATGCGCAGACCCTTGCTTGTGTGCCCCGGCGACAGTACCGGCGGATCGTGGACATCGGTTGCAGCGAGGGGACTTTCACCCATCTCGTGGCCGAGGCCCATCCAGCCGCGGACGTTTTGGGCGTCGACATCTCCGAGCGTGCGCTCACTCGGGCGCGAAGCCGCGCCACAGCGGCTGGCCGCGAGATCACGTTCGAAGCCCTGGATGTCCTCACCCATAGTCCTCGCCATAGGTTCGATCTTGCTTTCTGCTGCGAACTGCTCTATTACCTGGGCAGAAATGACCGACTGTCGTTGGGTTGCGCGCGGATCGCCGCGCTGCTCGCTCCGGGGGGAATGCTGGTGCTCGTTCATCCATGGCCGGAGTCCCGCGGGTTGTACCGGCCCTTCGATGACAACACGGCGCTCATCCTGCATTCCGAGCAGGTTTGGACGACATCGCATCGTCCGTTCGCTGTGACCGTATACGAACGCACTTGACGCCGCATGACGTCCTGGATCAGGAGTGGCTCGGCTTGAGCAGCGACGGCGGCAGGCCGTGGCCGCCCTCGTCCCTACAGTGTTGTGCTCCCCTGGGAGTTGCCGTTTCCCGTCCCTGGCGGGGCCAGGACCGCGGCTGCCAAGTGGTCGCGGAACCAACGGTGCCCCGGATCGGTCGAGTTGCGGGGATGCCAGGCCATTCCGAGGTCGAGTGGTGCCAGGTCGAGGGGTACGGGGAAGGTACGCAGCCCCAACGCGGAGATGGTGTCGGGGAGCCAGTCGGCCAGGCTCAGCGCAACGAGGTTGCTGTCCCGGGCGAGCATCATCGCGCTCGTATGGCTGGGTACGACGACCGCGATGCGGCGCCGCAGCCCGAGTTCCGCGAGCGCGCCGTCGATGGGCCCCAGGCGCTTGCCGAGTCGGGAGATGCCGATGTGGTCGGCCGCGGCGAAACGGCGGGCGTCGATCCGCCCGTCGAAGAGGGGATGACCGCTGCGGGCGATGCCGACCAGCCTCATCCGGGTGAGCCGCCGGGTCCGGATCTCCGGGTCCAGATTTCCGAGGACGCCGAGTTCGACGTCCACCCAGCCCTGACGCAGCCCGGGGCCGCCCTCCACCGCCTCCGGCAGGAAGACGACGTCCACGTGCGGGGCCTCCGTGTGTATCCGCTCGGTCAAGGTCCCGGCCAGCCCCACCAGGAGCAGGTCGGTGGCCTGCACAGTGAAGGTGCGCTGGAGATGCACGGCATCGAAACCAGCGCCGGGCCGCAAGACGTTGTCGCAGCCGCGCAGCAACTCGCTGACCTCCTCACGGAGTTCCAGGGCTCGCGGGGTCGGGACCATCCCCTGGCCCGCGCGGACCAGTAGAGGGTCGCCGACGGCGCGGCGGAGCCGGGCCAGGGTACGGCTGGCGGCTGCGGGCGACGTGCCGAGTCGCTCCGCGGCGCGGGTCACGCTGTTCTCCTGGAGCAGGGCGTCCAGGGCGCGCAGCAGGTTGAGGTCCAATTGATGCTCCTGAGCTGCAATTTTGCGTATGAGTCAATTATTGGGTGCCGATCTTTGCATTGTCGCGGAATCCGCTTGCGCGGAGAGTGGGGACGTCCGCGATGACGCGTGGCACCTCGTTCGCCCCGTTGAAGGAGCACGCTGTGCAGCAGTCCCCCCGCGCCGGTCGAGAAGGCGATGTTCTGGCCGTTGTCAGTCAGAGCGGGCCGACGGTCTCGTTCTTCGACGCCGCCTCCGACCGCCACCTCGGTACGGTGCAAGTCCTCGCAGAGCCGCACGAGTTGTGCTTCGACCCGACGCAGCGACTGCTGTGGTGCACAACGGCGTATCACTCGGGCTATTACCACGCGAACAGCGGCCGACGCACCGAGCTGACCGTGATCGACCCTGACTCGCGCCGCATCGTCGAGGTCGTCGACCTCGCCCCGGAACACGGGCCGCACGGGCTGGCGTTGGACACGGCGCGTCGTCGCCTCTACGTCAGCGTGGAGGGTTTGGCGGATCGGCCCGGCGGTGTCGTGGTGATCGACACGCAGACCCGTCGGCTCGTGGGCCGGATCGACACGGACGCGCCCGGCCCGCACTGGTTCGCCATCGATCCGGCGGGAAGGACGGGTTACGCCACCAACAAGGAGGCGCCGTTCGTGTCGGTCGTCGACCTCGAACGCGGAACGCTCACCGCGAAGGTCGAGGTGCCGGGCAGCGAGGGACTCGCCGTCTCCGACGACGGCACGCACGCCTTTGTCGCCTCGCCTTACGGGGGTTCCTTCTCCGCCACCGACGAGGATCGGCCGACCACCGGGATCCGGGTCATCGACGCCCGGACGGCGTCCGTCGTCGACACGCTGCCCACGAAGGACATCGTCCTGCCAGTGCACCTGACGTCGACGGGAAAGGTGCTCGCGGGCGAAGTGCCCATGGAATCCGACCCGGTGTCCCGACTCGGCCGCCACGCGCCGGGTCGCCTCACGGTTTTCTCCGCTGACACCCGCGAGCAACTGGGCCGGATCGAGGTGGGTCTCTGCCCGCTGACCATCACCTCGTCGCCCGACGGCCGGATCGCCTATGTGGCCTGTGTCGCCTCGTCCACCGTCGACATCGTCGACCTGGAGACTGTGCGGGGCCTGGCCCGGCTGGACATCGCCAAGCTCGGCGAGCCCGGCGCCCACGGCCTGGCCTACATCCCGCGCCCAGCCTGACCTCCCGGTCCAGCACTCAGTCACTGCCGCCCTGCGACATGCGGCGAGCGTCCCGACTCCGGCCGTTCGCGCGCACCTCCCGCACGGCATTCGCGACGCGTTCACCAGCAACACCAGCGTCGGAGTCGGCGTCGGGTCGTGCCGCTTCCGATCATGACCGCCGCTGCGGCCCACCAACACCTCAAGGAATGGAAAAGGACAGACATGATCGTCATCACCGCGCCCACCAGCGCCATCGGCCGCCTGCTCGTCGATGAACTGCTCGATCGCGGGGCGGCCCTGCGCCTCGTCGCCCGTGACCCCTCGCGGCTGGCCCCCGAGGTGCGTGAGCGGACCGAGGTTGTGGAGGGCTCGCACGGCGACGCGGCCGTCATCGACCGGGCGTGTGACGGCGCTGAGGCCGTCTTCTGGCTCGCGCCGGACGATCCGGCCGCACCGAGCGCCGAAGCCTCCTACGTCGACTTCACTCGCCCCGCGTGCGACGCGTTCACACGCCACGGCGTCAAGCGCGTCGTGGGCATCTCCGCGCTGGGCCGCGGGACGCCGATGGCCGACAGCGCCGGCCTGGTCACCGCGTCGCTGGCGATGAACGACCTGATCGCCGCCTCGGGCGTCGCCTACCGGGCGGTGGCATGCCCGTCATTCATGCACAACCTGCTCCACCAGGTCGGCGCGATCAAGGAACAGGGCATGTTCTTCATGATGATCGACCCGGACCTGAAGAGTCCCACCGTCGCCACCCGTGACATCGCCGCCACCGCCGCACGGCTGCTGCTCGACGGCTCATGGGAGGGGTCCGGCCAGGTCCCCTGCCTCGGGCCCGAGGACCTGTCACCCAACGAGATGGCGCGGATCATCTCCGAGGTCCTCGGCACCGAGATCGGCTACCGGCAGATTCCGGGAGCGGCGTTCAAGGAGCGCATGACCGGCTTCGGTATGACCGACGGAATGGCGCAGGCGATGGTCGACATGTTCGACGCCAAGAACAAGGGCCTCGACAAGGC
Source organism: Streptomyces silvisoli (assembly GCF_029269905.1). NCBI lineage: Bacteria > Bacillati > Actinomycetota > Actinomycetes > Kitasatosporales > Streptomycetaceae > Streptomyces > Streptomyces silvisoli. The sequence goes on from NZ_JARJBC010000028.1 coordinate 19,676, forward strand.
CGAGCCGCGCACCGCGGAGTCGACGACCCCGACGACGTTCCGGCAGTGGTGTGAGGAGGTCCTCAAGCCGGCCGTCACGGCCTGAGTCCGCAGCCCAACGATTTGCCCACCAGTCACTTCGCGCCTGCGTCTCTCGCTGGCGCGGAGTGACCGGTGGGCGTTGGCAGGCGGTGGGGCGAGTGACCAGCCGCCGGATCTCCGTCAGACCAGCACCGCAGATCACGCAGCGGCTGCGAACTCCGTTGCGGCCTGGGGCCGGTGGGATGTGCGGCACGGCATCTGGACGTCGCCGAGGAAGGGGCCCAGCACGGGCCTGCGGGCCCATTTGGCTACACCATTTCGCTGCTCAGGGGTGCATGCGCGCGCCTTTGAGTACCTTGTCCACCGCGTTGCGCGGCCCGTAGACGGCCATCCCCACCAGATCGAGTTGGTCCCTGCCCACGGCCCGTACGGCTGCCCGGTTGTCCCGGTCGTTGCCCGTGCTGAACAGGTCCGAGGTGAACACAGCGGTCTGCAGTGAGCGGGACAGCGCACGACGGTGCGCGGTGGTCAGCATCTCCTTCGTGCCCTCGAAGACCAGCACGGGCTGGCGGATCATCGGCAGATACGCGGTGTCGTCGGCGTCCGCGTACGGCTCGCCGATCACCTCGGGCGACGCCGTACCCAGCCCGCTGACCACGAAGGCGGTGACGTTCAGCCGCTGCCAGGGCTCCAAGTCGTCGCGCAGCAGGACGGCGATCTTCGTATCGAAGCGAACAGGCGCACTCTGTGTTCCGGCACCGTTCCCGACCCCGGCCCACGTCTCGTTCTCATCCCTCGTTCTCATGCTGTGAGACTGCAGGCCGCGTGCCTTCGCCGTCTTGTACGTTCTTTGCGTGACAGGCTGGCAGGAGATATCTGCTTGGCGCCCGTCGGTCCCGGGCGTCACGGAGGTGTTCCACGCTCACTTCACCGAGCACGCGTACCCCATGCACGTCCACGACGCATGGACGCTGCTGATCGTCGACGACGGTGCCGTCCGCTACGACCTGGACCGCCACGAGCGCGGCACCCCGAACGACACCGTCAGCCTGCTCCCGCCGCAGGTTCCGCACAACGGCTCGCCCGCCACCGCTCAGGGCTTCCGCAAGCGAGTGCTCTACCTCGACATGACGCAGCTGGACGAGAGCTTCATCGGGGCGGCGGTCGACGGTCCGGACCTCGCTGACCCCGTGCTGCGCAGGCGCGTGGGACAGTTGCACGCAGCCCTCGCCAACCGCGGGGACGAACTTGAGGCGGAGAGCCGTCTGGCGCTCATCAGCCAGCGACTGCGCGAGTGCCTGCGCCCGAGGCTGGCCGTCGGCGGCCCGCTGCCCGACCGCGGAGTCGCCCGGGACCTGCGTGACGTACTGGACGAGCGACTGCTTGACGGCATCACTTTGGCGGAGGCCGGGCGGCTGCTCCACGCCCATCCCACGCATCTCGTACGTGCCTTCGGCGCCGCGTTCGGCATCGCACCCCACCAATACGTGACGTCCCGCCGCGTCGACCTCGCCCGCCGTCTGCTCCTCGACGGACGGCCCGCGGGCGAGGTGGCGTCCGCCGCCGGCTTCTACGACCAGTCCCACCTCACTCGGCATTTCAAGCGGGTCCTGGGCATCACACCGAGCCGGTACGCCCGTACTGCTGCGGCCGGTTGACGAGCGTTCGTCGCCGGCGCAGCAGGGCTGAGCGGAGGTCGGCCGTCAGTCGAGTTCGATGTTGAAGTCCCAGATCGCCACGACCTTGCCGTCGTGGCGCCAGGTCAGCTGTGCGGCGCCGGAGTGGTACGTGCCCGACAGCACCAGGTTCGCGGACTTCCCCGAGGCGGCGGTGACGGCTGTGGGGCCGGTGGGTGTGAGGGAGATGTCCTTGCCCTGCTCGTCGCGGGAGGAGAAGTCGCCGGCCTTGACGGTGAGCGGCCCGGTGGCCTGGCTGACGGTTACGGTGATCGTCCCCTTCGCGTGGTCGAGCACCTTGCCGCTCGCTGACGGAAGGTCCTCGACCGGCCCGCTCGCCACCACCAGGGCGGTGACGCCGGGCAGTTGGGCGCGGATGGGTGCACCCATCGCCACCAGTTGCAGATGGTGTTCATCGGCCGTCGGAGTGGCCTGCCCGGCGGGCTGCGACGGGATCGGCACTGCGCCCAGACGGTGGACGGTGCTGGCCGCGTCGCCGTTGCCGTCGGTGGACGAGGGGTGGCTGGCACAGCCCGCCAGCAGCGCCAGCACGGCGCAGGCCGGAAGGGCCAGGCGCGGGAGGGGGAGAGCGCGCCGGAGGCCGGGCCGACCGAGGTCGGCCCGGCGAGGCGCCGCGATGCGCGCAGCGTTCATCAGTTGCGTGGTCCTTGCGGGGATCGGTCGGTCAGTGCCCGGCGGGTGACGGGTTGACGATCGGGTGTTCCGCCTCATGGCTGCTGGCCACGGCGGGGTAGACGACGCTACCCGAGGCGGCGGGAGGCAGGGCGCGACCGGAGGGGTTGTTGTAGACATCGGCGCCGAAGGAGCGCAGGCCGTCGGCGCCGGCGTAGCCGAGGTGGCCGTGGCCGTCGGTGCCGCCGTGGTCGATGCCGAAGAGGTCTTCCATGCTGCGCAGCCAGCTGTAGTGGTTGTAGGGCTGGTCGCTGACGGACCCTGGCTTGATGAACCGGGAGATGAGCACGGAGCCGGTGATGCCGCCGCCGGGCGTGGTGTCCTGCCCGAACGCCTGGAAGCCGGGCTGGGTGGTGTTGGGGCCGGGCAGCTCGTTGCAGCACGCGACGATCGACTGGGAGGTGTCCGTCGGTGTGTTGAGCGACTTGTCGGCGTTGCCGGTGTAGTCGGCGATGGAGTTGCCGTACATCTTGTAGGGCGGGAAAGCCTCATCGAAGACGATCTGGATCATGCCGTCGTGCTGGAAGGCGGGCGAGGACATGATCTGCGGGATGACCTTCTCCAGGAACAAGTCCGAGGCGTACAGGCCGCCTTGGTGGTTGTTCGGGTCACCGGAGAGGTTGTCGCCCTTGCAGGTGGCGTCGTGCGCGTCGGAGCAGTTGTCCGGAGTGATCCAGGAGAACCTGGGTGTGGTGGCCTCGTGCTTGAGGTCCTGGACGAGGCTGTTCTCCGCGCGGTGGCCCTTGGTGGCGGGCAGTCCGTTCAGCGGGACGACGTTCGCGCAGTCCTTGGGGTTGTCGAAGACCGAGTGGAACCAGGCGGCCGGGTTGTGCTTGGGCACGTACTGGTCGCTGGCGGTGGCGCTGCCGGGGTCGGGGACACCGGCGCCGGACGGGTTGCCGGGGATGCCGCACTGGTAGGCGTTCTCCCTGGTGGGGTTCTTGCCCATGTCCTGGGCGTAGACCTTCCAGGGCACGTGCTTGTCGTCGAGCTGGTTGAACAGCGTCTTGACCGATTTGGGGTAGACGCAGCCGGAGGAGGCGAGCGTCTGGCCGTCCGCGGCGGGGGTGCCGGGAGTGACGTTCTTGTACTGCGGACAGTCGTTCTGGTTGTCCGGAGCCGGTGCCTGGCCGGAGACCAGGCTGATGTAGTTGTCCAGGCTGTAGTGGCCGGTGCCGTAGTACTGGCGCAGCAACTCCCCGTATCTGGGGAGTGTCTTCCACAGGTAGCTGTTCTGGTTCAGGCCGGTGAACGTCGACTCGTAGGACTTGTTCTCCAGGATGATCGTCCACACGTGGCCGATCTTGTGGGCCGTGGGCCGGTTGTCTTCCTGGGCCGAAGCCGAAGCCGGGGCCAATGTGGCCGCCGCCATCGTCAACGCCACCCCGGCGGCCAGGCGTTGCCACCGGCGGCCGAGCGCGAACCCTGCCATAACGCTCCTTCAACATGACCGAGCGGCGAAGGCACTCTTCGCCGACCTCATGCACTCTGCACCAACGTCGGGACATACAACCAAGGTTCGAACGAACATTCAGGTAACCGAAAGATAAACAAAAGGTGACGTGGTGTCGAGGATGTGATGCGGTTGGTCCGCAGACCAAGTACCCGCCGCAGACGCGAGATTGGCCTCGGCGCCCATGGCCTACTGTCGCCAACTGGTCGGCGCAGCTGGTGGAGGCCGGTCAGAACTCGGGCCGCCCCGTGAGCACTTCGCGGCCCGGTGGACTCTCGCCCGGGACCGCCTTCGGCCAGCCCTGGTCGACCGCCTTCCGCGCCTTCTCCAGCTGCGCGTCCGTCGGAAACTCGGGCGTCCCCTCCACCGTCGGCAGTTTCGCGGCGGCCGCCTTGTCCAGGGTGCCGTTCTTCGCCATCGCCGCCATCAGCACCGGGCGTGCGTAGCCGCGCAGTCGCAGGTTCTGGCCCTCGGGGCTGAAGAGGTATTCCTCCCACAGCCGTGCGGCGGCCGGGTGCGGGGCGTTCTTGTTGACTGCCTGCGCGTAGTACTGGGCGAAGCTGCCGTCGAAGGGGATGGAGACCTGCCAGTCGACGCCCCTGCCGCGGAGCTGGTCGGTGTAGCCGAGGTTGACGTAGTCCCAGTTGATGGCGATGGGAGTCCGGCCGTTGTCGACCGTGGCCGAGGTGGACGGCACGGGGTTGAGGTTGCCGATCCTGTTCAGCTTGGCGAAGAAGTCGAGACCGGGCTGGATGTTGTCGAACGACCCGTTGTTCGCCAAGGCGGCGGCATAGACGCTGGCGAAAGCGGTACCGGAGCGGGTCGGATTGCCTTCCAGCGCGACCTTGCCCCTGTACTCGGGACTCAGGAGCTCGGCGAAGGTCTGGGGGCAGGGCCTGACACGCCTCGCATCGCAACCGATGGAGATGTAGCCCCCGTAGTTGTTGTACCAGCGAGCCCGCGGGTCCTTCTGACTGCTCGGGATCGCGTCGTACTCGGTGACCTTGTAGGGGGCGAGCAGCTTCTGCTCTGAGGCCGCCCGCGCGAACGTGTCACCCACGTCGACCACGTCGGGGGCGTCGGGCCGGCTTCCACTCCGCGCCACGGCGCCTACCTCGTCCTCGCTGTGGCCGTTCGGATCGCTGACCGTGACCTTGATGCCGTACTTCTTCTCGAAGCCGTCGATCAGGCCACCGTAGTCTGCCCAGTCGCGCGGGAGCGCGATCGTGTTGAGCCCGCCTTCCTTCCTGGCCGCGCTGATCAGTGCGGCCATGCCGCCAACGTCCGCGGCGGACGTGGCCACTGATGGCTTCTCTGGTTTGGCGGGCGGTGTGGGGCCGCAGGCGCTCAGTCCCAGGGCCGCGAGGGCGAGGCAGCCGAAGGCGGTTTCCGCTCGGACGCGAGGTGTGGTCACGACGGCTCCAGGCCGGGCAGACAGGGGCGAGCGGTTGTCACCGGTGGACGTCTGGTCGTTGATGGATCCGTCGCGTCGCGGCGTTGAGCCGCTGATGAACTCCCCTGGGGCGACTCGCCGTTGCTGTGTGTCGAGTGCTGGCCGTGCGGCCCTGTCCCGGAGTTCCCGGAGGCTGTCAGGCCGAGGTCGTCGGCCACCAGGGCGGTGCCGTTGTGGAGGGCGTGCTCGGCCCAGATGACTTTGCCGGTGGGGGTGTAGCGGGTGCCCCATCGATCGGCGAGCTGGGCGACCATGAAGAGGCCGCGGCCGCCCTCGTCAGTGGCCTGGGCGCGGCGCATGCGGGGCGAGGTGCTGCTGCCGTCGGACACCTCGCAGATGAGGGTGCGGTCGCGCAGCAGCCGGACGGTGATGGGTTCGGTGCCGTAGCGGACGGCGTTGGTGATCAGTTCGCTGAGGGTGAGTTCGGCGGCGAAGGCGATGTGCTCCAGGCCCCACTCCTCCAACTGGCGGACACAGGCGTTGCGCACCGGCGGCACCGCTGCGGGATCACGGGGCACGTCCCACTCGGCGACCTGGTTGGGGGCGAGCCGGTGGGTACGGGCCACCAGCAGCGCGACGTCATCCCTGGGTTGGGCGGGCAGCACGGCCTCCATCACCGCCGCGCAGGTGGCCTCCGGGGTGCGGTCCGGCCCGGCCAGGGCACCGCGCAGGGCCTCCAGCCCGGTGTCCAGGTCACGATCGCGGTCCTCGACGAGGCCGTCGGTGTAGAGCACCAGCCGGGAGCCCTCGGGCACGGTCAGCTCAGCGCTCTCGAAGGGCAGTCGGGCGGCCAGGCCCAGCGGCGGGTTGATGGGCACCTGGGGGAAGCCCGCGCTCCCGTCGGGGTGGACCACCGCCAACCCCGGATGGCCCGCGGTGGCGGTGACCACCTGTCCGGAGACGGGGTCGTAGACCACGTACTGGCAGGTGGCGCCGATGATCCCCGGCGCGCCCGCACCCGCGGCCTCCTCGGCATCGATCCTGGCCACCAGCTCGTCGAGACGGCCGAGCAACTCGTCGGGAGGCATGTCCAGGGCGGAGAAGTTGAGAACGGCGGTGCGCAGCCGACCCATGGTGGCCGCGGCGTGCAGGCCGTGGCCGACGACATCGCCGACCACCAGGGCCACCCGGGAGCCCGACAGCGGGATGACGTCGAACCAGTCGCCGCCGACCCCGGCATGGGCGGGAAGGTAGCGGTAGGCCACATCGAGGGCGGTCTGCGCGGGCAGTTCGCGGGGGAGCAGGCTGCGCTGCAGGGTGACGGCCATGGCGTGCTCGCGGGTGTAGCGGCGGGCGTTGTCGATGCACACCGCTGCCTGGGCGGCCAGTTCCTCGGCGACGGACACGTCCTCCTCCTCGAACCGCGGGGAGGCGTTCGCCCGCCAGAAGGCGACCGTCCCGAGCACCACTCCACGGGCCCGCAACGGGACCACGAGCAGGGAGTGGACGCCGTGGTCGAGGATCCGCTCGGCACGTTCGGGGTCCTGGGCCCGCCAGCCGTCGGAGGTGCTCAGGTTCGCCGCGAGGACCGCCCGACCGCTGACGACGCCCGCGGCGATGGGGTGGGAGGTGGAGAACCGGATCAGCTTGCCGACAGGGTAGAAGGGACCGCCCCCCTGCAGGCCCGCGGCGGCGGTCCGGCGTATCTCGGTGCCCGCACCGGGCGGCTCCTCACCCCGCAGGACGGGATCGAAGAGCTCGACGGTGGCGATGTCCGCGAACCGGGGGACCGCCACGTCCGCCAGTTCCCGCGCGGTGCGTTGCACATCCAGCGTGGTCCCGACACGTCCTCCGGCGTCGTAGAGCAGCTTCAACCGCTCACGGGCCGTCTCGGCCCTGCCGTAGAGGGCCCGCAGCTCGGTGGTGTCCCGTAGCGTCACCACACTGCCGGCCGAGCCGGCGGGTGCGGCCAGCCGCTTGCTGACCGCCAGCAGCCGGTCGGCCACCAGGTACACCTCGTCGGTGGCCGCACGGTCGGAGGTCAGCAGTTCGGCGAGGTCCGCCTCCAGTCCCAGATCGGTGATGTGGCGCTGCTCCGCGTCCGCCGGCAGTTCCAGGAGCCGTCGCGCCTCGTCGTTGGCCAGCACCAGCCGACCGTCACCCCCGATGATCAGCACCCCCTCCCGTACCGCGTGCAGGACAGCGTCGTGGTGCTCGTACATCCGGGTCATCTCAATCGGGCCCAGGCCGTGCGTCTGGCGCCGCAACCGTCGGCTCACCAGACCTGCCCCACCCGCGGCGATGACAAGGGCCCCGGCCGCGCTGCCGAACAGCACCGGCACCTGCCGGCTCACCCTGTGCTGCACCCTCTCGACCGTCAGCGGACAGGAGACGATGGCGACGACGGAGCCGTGGACGTCCTCGACGGGAACCGCCGAGACCACCGAGAGCCCCAAGGAGCCCTGGAAGGTCCTGGTGAACGGCTGCCCGGCCGCGGCCTGTGCGTAGGGGCCGATGACGCGCTTCCCGATCTGGCTCGGATCGCTGTGGGTGAGGGTGATCCCGTCCAGCTTGTACACGATGATCGCGTCGACACCGGCGGCCTTCCGGGCCGCCTCGGCGCTCGGCTGCAGCACCGCGGTGGGATCCGGGCTGGCCAGCGCCGCCAGGATCCCGGGGGAGTTCGCGAACGATTCCGCGGCGGCAAGGGTCCGGTCACGGGCGTCGGCCGTGCTGTCGTGTTGTGCCTGCACCACGAGGGCGGCCAGCGCGGCGGCGACGACCAACACCACGACCGCCGACTGCAGGAGGAACACCTGCCCGGCGAGGCTGCGCACGCCCACCAGGGAGCCCATACGGCCAAGCAGCCACCGGGCCTTCTCCTGGTGCGGTCGGCTGTGCTCCGGGTGCTTTCCACGTCTTGGATGGGGAGGCCGGCCGGGCACATGGGTTCCTTCGGACGAGCTACGCCCAAAGGGCCCGGAACCTCCGTACATAACACCATTTCTATCGCTTCTGGGTCCCGATCACAGGGCGATCGAGGCGGAGCCAGCCGTTCCGGCGGCGTAGGAGGCCGCTGTCGTTGGTGCCCGTGCGCCGTCTGGGGGACGGGACTACGCGCTACCAGACGGCGGGATGGCGCGGCGACCGCGCCGGTCTATCCAAGGAACGCGCCGCCGACCAGCAGAGCGGCGACCAGGGTGGCCACGAGGGCGTAGCGCCATTCGCCGGCCTTGAGCCAGCGGGCGACCGTGGTGATGACCCCCAGTGCGGGGGCGGTGGCGAGTGTGATCACTCCGATGCCGAGCAGTAGGGAGCCGGTTCCGCGCTGGGAACCGAGCGCGGTGAGCGGTAGGCCGCGGGCGGTGCGGTCACCGGTGGCGAGGCTGACGACCAGGCCCGTCAGGATCAGCGTCAGGGCGAGGGCGCAGACGCCGGTGAGGACGGTGGCCGTGATGCGGTTGGTCCGGCTTTCCCGCGCGATCCGCGCCCGCAGGGTTCCGGTGGCCTGGCCTGCGGAGGTGCTCGTGGACGAGTCGGCCTCAACCTCGCTGTGCGGCTGCGTGGACGCGGCAGTGAACGGCTTACGCGGTTTCGCGTCAGACATGGAGGACTCCCAAGGCGCCGAGCAGGAAGGAAAGTCCGGAAGCCAGGACGGTGGCCATGTAGACCGCTTCTATGCCCCGCACCGAGACCCTGCCGGACAGTCGCGATCCGAGGTACGAGCCGAGCGTGATGCCCAGGACGACGGGGGCTATCAGAAGCGGTTGGACGACGCCGGCCGCGTAGTAGACAACGAAGCTCGCCACAGCGGTGATGCCGATCATGAACTGGCTGGTGGCGGTCGCTACCCGAACGGGAACGTGCATCCCCGTTGTCATCGCGGGCACTTTGAGGAACCCGCCTCCGATGCCGAGCATCCCCGAGAGCATCCCGGCCACCAGCGAGGCACCAGCGCCGATGATCGGGCGTCGACCGCGGTAGCCGACGGCGGTGCCGTCGGTCTCGTCGGCGATCAGTCCGTCCAGCGCGCAGTCACCCTCGATCGCACGCAGCCCGTGCTGGGTCAGTGCGTCAGGTGGTGGCCCTGCCGGACGGGACGCGCCCACCGGTGCCGGTGTGTGTCGCGGCGCACGCCGCTTGCGCTGCCTGGTCAGTTCGGCGGAGAGGAACTGGGAGGCGCCGAAGACGGCTTCCAGGGCGGGGCGTGGGATGAAGGCGGTGACGAGGCTGCCGGTGATGCCGCCGACCGTGGTGGCCACCTCCAGGCTGAAGGCGAGCCTCTTGTGCGTCAGCCCCTGCCGTAAGTAAGTCGCGGACCCCATGGCCGAGTTGGCGATCACGGCGGCCAAGGACACCGCCACGGCCGTGCGGAAGGGTACTCCGTACCCGAGCACGAGAGCGGGGACGACGATCGCTCCTCCGCCGATTCCAGATAATGCTCCGACTCCCCCCGCTGCCACGCCCATCAGCAACAGCACGGTGAGGTTCAGCGAAGACAGTGTCATAAGCGCATGCCTTTACCTTCTTGGGAAGCTCGCCGTTTTCCGGCGAGGAAGCGTAGCGGGTTCGGCCCCGGGCCGGCCTGTCCCATATCCCGCTCGGCGGGTACCCGGTGTGAGAGATGGCCGGATATCAACGGCCGACCAACGCCCCGCCTTTGCGGGCCGTTAACGCCGAACGCCGGTGCCGGACCACGGTCGTCCAGCGGTGGCCGTCACTGCCAACTCCCCTCTCGGGTGGCCGGTGCAGGCTCCCCACCAGGGCAGACGGGTCGCTCCTTAGGGCAGGCGGGACTGAGGCGCCAGTACTGAAAGGCCTGCCGGGTTACCGGAAGTACAGGGGAGTTCGGCCCGCGACGGCAATGTCGGCACCCTCGGTTGCTGTGATGTACAGCATCCGCCGACAACCGGCCATTCAATGTGTGGTGTAACCGCAACGTAATGACCGGATGGCATGGTCTGAGTGGGACTGTTTCAGTCACCACACAACGCAACTTCGAGTTGAAAGGCCCACCCGTCACCATGTCGAACTTAGCCGCGCCCATGCCCGCCGCCGCCGTCACAATGGTCGCAGACGCCGATACCGAGGCGTTTATCCGCACGGTTTCCCGTTTCGCACAGGAACGACTGGCGCCGGTGGCCGAGGCCATCGACCGCAGCGACGACATCGGCGAGGAGTTGTTCGCGGAAATGGCCGGCCTCGGCCTGTTCGCCAACGCCTTTCGTTACGACTCCGACCAACCGCACGGCGGCGCCGAGCGCCTGTACTTCCTGCTGCGCGTCTTCGAGGAGTTGGCCCGGGTGTCGCCGACGGTCGCCAAGGCTGTCATGGACCAGAACCTCGGGCAGATCGGCATGTTGCGCGAGTACGCGCCCGAAGCGCTGCGGGACTCCTACCTCCAGCAGATCGCCGCAGGTGACAAGTACGCGGCCTTCGCGATGAGCGAGCCGCAGACCGGGTCGAACATCGCCCGGTTCAGCACCGTCGCCACCCCTGTCGACGGCGGCTTCCGGATCAACGGCCACAAGGACTGGATCACCGGTGCCGCGCACCGCCTGGTGCACTTCGTGGTGGCCAAGCCGGCAGCCGACTCCCGGCAGATCGGCCTCTTCCTCGTTGACCGCACCCTGCTCGGCCCGCAGGGCGGCACGGTGGAAATCGACGACCGCAAGCAGAAGCTCGGCCTGCGCGGCCTCGGCGAGTACCACGTCCACTACAACGATGTGTTCGTCCCGCACGAGCGGGTGGTACTCGACTTCGACCGGGGCTCGCTTCGCCGGGTGATGCGGCACTACAACGCCAAACGCCTCGGCCAGGCGGCCATTTGTATCGGCCTGTCGAAGTCCGCGTTGCGTACTGCCTTCGACTACACCAGCCAACGCCACCCGGCAGGATCCCCTCCCCATCTGACCATGCGGACCACGCTCGCCCCGCTCGTCAGCGAGGTGAAGGCGGCCGAGTCGATCACCACGTGGGCCGCCAGGGAACTGGCGGCCGGTGACGACACCGGCGCACCGAGCGCCATGGCCAAGTACGTCGCCGGTGAACTGGCGATCCGGGTCACCAACGCGGCAGCCCAGATGTGTGGTGCCAACGGGCTGTCAGACAAGTTGCCACTGGCCCGGCTGATGCGCGATGCCCGCATGCTGACGATGGCGGGTGGCGCCTCCGAGGTGCTGCGCGGCACGGTGGCCCACAACCTCGAACGGCTGCTCGCCTGAACCTCGTTGCGGGCAGACACCACCGCGCAGTGCCACACGCCCATCAGACACGCTTCACATCACCGTCGAACGCACATCGGGGGAGGAATCTTGCGAGTTGCCACCGTCCGGTTGGCAGGCAGGGAACGACTGGCATTCGTCAGCGAGGACCACGGCCACCTCGTCGTCCCAGAGGACGACGGCACCCAGCCACGCACCGTACCGGAGCTGATCCAAGCCGGTCCCGACCTCTGGCGCGAGGCCCAGCGGAAGGCCGGGGAAGGCCACCGGATTCCCATCAGCGAGGCCGAACTGCTGGCACCGCTCCCACGCCCGGAGAAGAACCTGTTCGCCCTCGGACTCAACTACACCGACCACGGGGAGGAGGCGTACCAGAAGGCGGGTCGGCCTTACCGGCGCCCGAAGCACCCGGTGGTGTTCACCAAGGACAGGGCCAGCGTGGCTGGACCCCACGGCCCGATCGCACTCGACTACTCCCTGTCCCACGAGTTCGACTGGGAGGTCGAACTCGCCGTGGTCATCGGCCGCCACGCCCGTAAGGTCGCCGAGAGCGAAGTGTTCGAGCACGTCTTCGGCTACTGCGTCGCCAATGACATCACCGCGCGGGACCTGCAAACCCGGCACAAGCAGTACTACCTGTCGAAGAGCCTGGCCGCCAGCTGTCCGCTGGGCCCGTGGATCACCACCGCGGACGAAGTCCGTGACCCCCACGACCTGGCGATCACGCTGACCCTCAACGGCGAGGCCCGGCAGACCTCTTGTACCAGCCAGATGGTCTTCGGGGTAGCCCGGACGATCGCGGAGATCTCCCGCATCGTGCCACTCGAACCCGGCGACATCATCTTGACGGGCACCCCGGCCGGTACCGGATTCGCCGCCCAACCGCCCCGGTACCTCAAGCCGGGCGACTCCGTGGAGTGCTCGATCGAGGGGCTCGGGACGCTCTCCAACCGGATCGCGGCTTCGGACTTGTGACGTCAGGCCGTGAACGCCGTTCCTCGCGCCTTTCGGCGGGGACGACGGTGGAGCGGGTCGCGGTCCCCGCGGCCCGCTCCCGCCACATCCAGCAGGCCGACCGACCAGCACTCGGTTTGCGGACGGTGGTTCGCGTTCATGATGTCGGCCGGTGCGGACGGTCGTTGAGGAAGGCCAGGACGGCGGCCGCGAGTTCGGGGCTGGTGAACGCGGTGAAGTGGTCGCCGGGCACTCGGGCGAACCGCGCGTCGGGAAGTGCCGCGGCCAGTTCCTGCGCGGTCGAGTGAGCGTTGTCCTGGTCGCCGACCGCCACCAGGGTGGGTGCCGTGACCTGGTCCAACGCGGTGTTCGGCGTCGCAACGAGGGTGTCCAGGACATGGCGGAGTGCGCGCGGGTCGCCGCCCAACTGGGTGATCCAGTGTGCCAGTTCCTCCTCCGGTGACCCGGGCTCGATCGTCTCCTGGTCGGCGAGAGCGCTCAACACCCGGCGGTACCGGCCGGTGCGGCTGGTGACCGTGTTGATGGCGTCGAGTCCTTGACCCGCCACGATCGCGCGAGCCGGTCGGGCACCGCGGACCAGCATGCGCAGCACGATCCGTCCGCCCAGCGAGTATCCACCGAGGTCGTAGTCCTCGAGTCCAAGCCAGTCGACCAGTGCGAGCCCGTCGTCGACCAGGGCATCGGGCGGGTAGGACGCCGGATCGTGGGGACGCGAACTGTCCCCGTGACCGCGCAGATCCGGAAGGATGACGCGGTAGCCGTGCTCGGCGAGGGCGGCCGCAGGGCCGTGGTGGATCCACTGCGGCCCGGTGGACGTGAACCCGTGGAGCAACACGACGGGCCGGCCGCTGCCCGTCTCCCGGTAGGCGAGTTCCAGGCCGTCACGGCCAGGGAAGTGGTGCACAGGTGGTTCAGCCATCTCATGGTGTCCTTGTCGTTTCCCTTGGGTTGGGGCGGGGTCTACGCGGGGCGGCGGCCCCAGCAGGTGATGAGTGGGGCCGTGGTGACGTCCAGGTCCTCACCGCGGAGGTTGGCCAGGTGCTGGTCGATCTCCGCCTCGGTGGCCAGTCCGTTCGCCACCAACTGCTGGCGCAGCTGGCGTACGGTGGCGGCCTCCAGCTCCCGGCAGGCTGGTGAGGTGAGGGGGAGGTAGCCTTCGGCCCGGACGTCGCCCAGCCCCGCGCCGCGCAGCAGGGCGGGCAGGGAGCGGCCGAAGGCGAGGTCCACACCCCGCTGGGCGAGCAACGTACGGAAGCCGCGGCGGATGTGGTTCGCCAGTTCCTCGGCCCGCCCCCGCTCGTCGGGGCAGGCCAGCGGCTGGAGCGCCGGGTCGGCGTCCTCCACCACCAGCCAGCCGCCGGGCCGCACCGCCGCGGCCAACCGGCGCAGCACCTCGGCCCGCTCGGGCAGATGGACCAGTACCAGACGCGCGTGCACCAGGTCGAAGTCCCCGGCCGGTGGCTCGTCCTTCGCCACGTCGTGCCGCCGCACCTCCACCGGGGCGGTCAGACCGGTCAGCCAGGAGGCGTCGATGTCCGTCGCCAGTACGAGCCCGGTGGACCCGACGCGTTCCGCGAGCGCCGCGGGAATCGAGGTCCCGCCCGCTCCCACCTCCCAGCAGCGCCATCCGGCCGTCAGCCCAAGCCGGTCGAGGTGGTCGAGCGTCCAGGGATCGAAGATCTCGGCAAGGGCATCGAACCGGCGACCGGCCTCGCGTTGCCGGTTGTCCAGCAGATAACCGTCCTCATGGGTCATACGGCCCATCGTTCCCTACAACGGCGGCACCTCCGGCAGCGGCACACCTCCGCTGTCCAGACCCGTGCCGTCCGTGCGGCCGGTGAGCCAGCCGACGAGGGCGGAAGGGGAGCCGGTGACCGTGAGCGGCGGGCCGTCCGTGCGGCCGGTTGGCCAGCGTTCGCCGTCTTCGGTGGCCAGTACCAGGGCGGGCACCTTGGGGTGGCCGGCGAACTTCACCGTTGCCAGGAAGCTCAGTTCGGCCGTGACGAACCCGGGTGGGAGCTGGTCGACGGTGTAGCCGACGTCAAGGTCCACATGGTGCAACTCGACCTCGGCCAGCCGTCGTAGGGCCAGCCGGTCGGCGCGTTCGACGACGCCGTTGCGCATCTCGACCTCGTAGCCGTAGCGGTCGGCGGGCAGTGCGGCGGCGGCCGCGTCGAAGCGGGTGGCGGTGGCGCGCAGGTCGGTCAGATGCTCGGCCAACGGCCGGTCGGCGCCGCGCTCGATGTCGGCGGCGCGGGCCTCGGCGCTGGCGTACATCGGCGTGCGGACGTCGGTACGCGCCCAGTTGAGGAGGTTGACCAGGGCGTCGGCGTTGCGTGCGAGGTGCGCGAGTACATGGCCTCGCGTCCAGCCGGGCAGCAGCGAGGGTTCACGGGCGGTCGAGTCGTCCAGCTTGCCGACGGAGACGAGCAGGCGGTCGGTGGCCTCGCGGACGGCTGCCGCGTCGTGCCGGAAGTCGAGCGGGGTGCCGGTCATGGTCCAAAGCTAGCGCCGCGGCGCGCGATTGGGGAGGCCGCCGCACCAACCACGCGGGCCGCACCAACCACGCGAAGTCACACCGGCCACCGCAGCCGCCGCCACGGCAGGCCCCTC
This sequence comes from Streptomyces silvisoli, assembly GCF_029269905.1. Taxonomy (NCBI): domain Bacteria; kingdom Bacillati; phylum Actinomycetota; class Actinomycetes; order Kitasatosporales; family Streptomycetaceae; genus Streptomyces; species Streptomyces silvisoli. The sequence continues at coordinate 34,724 of NZ_JARJBC010000028.1, forward strand.
CCTCCCGTGGCGGCGCGGCGCAGCTCAGCTGCCGGTGCCCCTCCTGTCGATCACCGACCGCAGCTTCCCGCTGGTCGCGGTGCGCTCGAAGTCGTCCGTGTCGATCAACTCCACCGAGCAGTCGAGCAGTTCCTCGTCCACCGCGCCCCGCAGCTCGGGACAGCCGTCCAGGAACGCGGTACGCGCCGCCTTCGGGTCCGGAGCGTACCGACGGTCAAGGCGCAGCGTCAGGTGCTCCCGGTCGGCGCCGGGGGCCAGCACCATCTGCAACTCACCGCGGTAGCCCAACCGCTCCTGCGCGGTGCGGACGAACTGGCGGTAGTTGTAGAAGTACGTACCCACCCGCACCACATCGCCGTGCCGTCCCAGCAGCTCGATGCGCGGGGTGCGGCTGCCGCAGCCGCACTCGCCCGGCACCGTGCGGCCCAGGTCGCCGATGTCGTACCGCTCAAGGCGTTGGCCCTGCCGTACCCGGCTGGTGAACACCAGCCGACCGGGCTGCCCGTCCGGCACCGGACGGTCGTCCCGCGGGTCGAGCACCTCCAGGGTGTGCAGTTCGGTCAGCAGGTGGTGCACCGAGCCTTCGGCGTACGCGCACTGGTAGGCGAGCGGTCCGAGGTCGGTGCTGCCGTAGGCGGCCGAGCGGATCACCTCCACCCCGAAGTCGGTTTCCAGCGTGCGGCGTTGCTCCGCGGTGAAGTGCTCACCGCCGTAGAACACCTTGCGTATCCCGCCGTACGGGCGGAGCAGGTCGGCCTGGGAGTGGAACAGCTGCCACAGGTAGGACGGCATGCCGAACACGGTGTCCACCCGGTACTCGATCAGCGCCTCGGCGATCGCCCGGTGGTCCGGGCCCGCGGCCATCGGGATCTGGGTGGCGGTCAACCGCTCCAGGATGGAGAAGAAGCTGATGAAGCTCCCGTACATCCCGCCGCAGAAGAACAGGTTCGCCGCCCTGTCGTGCCGTGGGTCGAACCCGGCGGCCAGCAGGCCGTGCGCGGAGGCGCGCATCTGCGTGTCGTAGTCGTCGTGGGTGAAGACCGACAGTGCGGGGGACCCCGTGGTGCCGCCGCTGCGGAAGTACAACTGGGCGTCGTCCGGGGCGATGTCACGCAGCGCGCGCTGCACACCCGCCTTGTCCAGCAGCGGCCCGGTCGGCGGCGCGGGCGTGGTGATCGGACGCACCAGGTCGTCCAGGCACGCGACGTCGGCGAACTGGTCGTCTGCCTGGACGCTTACCCGTCGGCTGTAGCGCTGGAGGGCGTACACACCGTCGTGCGGCTCGCCGTGGTAGCTGTCCGGCATCGCGCCGACCGGGGTCACCCGCAGCACACCGGCCGCGATGGCAGCCCTGGACAGCGCCGCGATGTCCGCCCTGCTGCCGCCGATCGCCGCGGTCTGCAGGTACCGGCGCATCGGCCGCAGCACGGAGGTCATCCGGGATCGAGGCAGCGGCTTGACCCAGATGCTGCGGTGCAGCGGCGAGGCGGTCAACGCGGGCCGGGAGTCGGCCAGTACCCGCCAGGAGCCGTCCTCGGCCGTGAGGACCTGGGTCAGCCCGAGATGGCTCTCCAGCCGGGCGATCAGCTCGGTGGTGGTGATCTCGGCGCGGGCCGCCTCGTCGGTCTCCGGCGCCGGGCGCTCGGCCGAGACCTCGCGGAGCACGGCGGCGAAACGCCGGGCGAAGTCGAAGACCTCTTCGGTGTCGTCGGTGTCGAGGTAGACAACCTGCGGGCTTGAGCAGGCCTGTTGCTCGAAGCGGCACACGTCGGCCGCCAGCTCGGCCAGCGTACGCGGATCGGCCCAGACATCGCGGGTCAGATAGCCGAACGAGATCTTGTGGCCCCATTCGACCAGTCGGCAGCCCGCCGGAACATGCGCGGCCACCCCTTCGACGGCCGCCTCGCCGCCCCACACGGCCACCGCGTCCGCGGGTGCGCAGATGTCCCGCAGCCACTCCTGTCGCGACGACGGGAAGCGCAGCGCGATCAGCCGGGCCTCGATGGCGCCGGTCGGGTCGGCCGCGGCCAGTTCGGCCAGCAGGAGTTGGGCCAGCGCGGTGTCACCGCTGCTGGTCTTGAGGACGTTGACGTTGCCCGCGAGCAGGCCCTCGATCACGCTCAGCGGGGCCACGCCCGCCGAGTTGCCCGGTGCGATGTGCACCACGAGACCGACCGGCGCCCATGCCTCGAACACCGTGGCGCGTGCGTCCGGCCGGGTCAGCCGCTCCGGCGCGGGACCGCCCAACTCCCTGCGCAGCTTGCGGGTGAGCGCGGTGCGGCTGATGGCCGCCGCGATCTCGGTGAGCACCGCGTCCGCCTCTTCGGCGTCCGTACCGGCGTCGACCAGCGGTCGCGCCAGCCGGGCGCGTACGTCCCGGGCCGGGTCGCGCAGCGCGGCGCTGAGCGCGTCGCAGGCGGCCAGCACCGTCTCGGTGTCCAACGGTTCGGCCAGTGCCCGCTCCACGGCGGCCGGAAGGTCGGCCAGCCGTTTGGCCGCCTCGGCGTCGTCGATGAACGCCCCCTGCCAGAAGTGGTGGTTGGCGCTGGTGCCCTCTTGTTCGCTTCTCCGCCCACGCGGCGCAGGTGCGGCGATCGGATTCTTCTGCGGCTCGGCGGCCGCGCGTGCGTCGCTCACGCCATTCCCTTCAGTAGTTCGGCGGCGGCCACCGCGCAGCTGCGGTTGCGGCTCAGTCCGGCGCGCCCGTGGATGGTGAACCAGTCGGTGCCCAGCGGGCATTCGCACGCCTCGCCCGGCTGGAGTGAGGCGAGGTCGCCCATCAGGGCGCTGTGCGCCGGAACCGACGTGATGTACGGGGAGACCAGGTGCAGGTAACCGCGCTCGCCGTAGGGCAGTCGCTCCAGCGTCTCCGTGGAGCGCACGGCCGCCCGGGACCAGACGGGTACGTGCAGGCGGTGGCGTTCGCACTCCACGTACGGCACGCAGTGCTCGACGGAACCGTAGGTGTCGCGGATCCGCTCGCCGGGGATGCCGAGTTGCTCGGTGACGGCCGCGTAGAACCGGTCCTTGGGGATCTGCCGGTCGGTGTGGCCCTTCCAGCCGCCGCCGAGCACCACCAGTGAGTCCTCCGGCAACCGCACTGCCGGCACGCCGAGTTCGCGCATTCGCTCCAGGGTGAAGTGCAGGAACGCGGGGAAGCCCAGGATGCGTACCGGCAGCCCCTCGTCCGCGTAGCGCTGGAGCGCGTTCAGCACGCCGAAGACATCGAACTCATGGCTACTGCCGGTGTGCCTGAGGGCGTACGTGACCTGCCGGGCGGGGGCGAAGTCGCACAGGTAGTTGTCGGTGAACGAGGTGCCCAGCCGCATCTCGGGCGCCGGTTCATAGCTGTACAGCAGGTAGTTGACCGGCTGGTCGGGAGTGATCCACCCGTAGAAGTCGAAGATCCGGGCGACCATGCGCTGGGCCGCGCGGATGGTCCACTCGTCGAAGAACATCTGCGACTTCTGGCCGCTGGTGCCGGAGGAGGTCAGATGCAGGAAGACCTCGTCGCGCGGGATGGACAGCACCTCGTGCAGCTTGAAGAAGTTGGCGTGCACCAGCGGGGCGCGCACCGGGCCGAGGGTGCCGTTCGGGGTGTCGGCGAGCAGCGAGCGGAAGAACGGTGAGCGTTCGGCGTGCCAGGCGTTGGCTTCGCCCATGGCGGCCCCGAACAGCTCGTCGGCGTCGGTGGTGTACGGATCGGCCAGGTCGCACAGCCGCTGTACGTGGGGCAGTGCCGCGGGGTCGGGGACCTCGACGGGGGCGAGGTGCGGGTTGGGCGGGGCGGCGGGGGTCATGAGACAACCTCGGGAAGGGGCAGGTACGTCGATGTCCAGGCGGTCAGATAGGCCGTCAGGTACCCCTGGAGCAGGCCGTCCGCGGCGATGTCGCGGAAGTCGATCTGACGGCTGGTGCGGGAGAGCACCACGTAGTCGTGGAAGCGGTCGGCGGCCCGGCGCATCGCCGGGTACACGGCGCCGGGCACGAATCCCTGGGCCAGGAAGGCGGCAAGGCCCGCGGTGTCAGCCAGCGGAAGCAGCGCCTCCACGTAGTCCGCTCCGGCCCGCGCCACCGCGTCCATCAGCGGCTCCAGCGAGTCGGTGACCGCGCCGAGGTGCGGATGCACCGCGACCAGCGCGCAGCTCCCGGCCGCCCGGTCCAGCTGCGCGTACGCCTCGAAGCGGCCGTCGCCGGGCAGCAGTACGGCGTTCGGCGTGTGCAGCGGGAAGAAGCGGCTGGCCGGATCGGGGAACAGCTCCAGGAACCGGCGCCGTACGAAGCCGGGCGCGTCGAGCAGTTCGAAGCCGGCCCCCGAACGCCGGGCGGAACGCGGCGGGTTGGCGGCGGCCGGTGCCGCGGCCACCGGGCCGAAGCCGATTCCCGTGCTGTCCGCGCAGGCACGCAGGAGCGGCAGCAGCGCCTCCGGCACCTCGGCCACCTGCTCCCGGCGGGTCAGCACACCGTCGGCGTAGCGCACGAACAGCGCCAGGCTCTCGCAGCCCTCGACCTCGGCCGCGTTGGGCATCAGGCCGACCGGTACGAACCCGTTGCGCAGCACCACGTTCTGCGGGCCGCGGGTGACCATGCGGACCGTGGCGTAGACCGAGTCCACGCAGCCGCCGTCGAAGGCCGCCGCGCACACGGAGCCGGTCAGCTCCCCGGCCAGGCCGGCCTGGCGGTGCGCGGGATGCACGGCGAGCCCGACGAGCTTGCCGACGCGGGTGCCCGGATCGGTCTGCACGACCGCGGAACCGGCCAGTTCACCGGTGCCGCTACGGCGGGCGGTGAGCCAGAAGGTGTTCGGGTCGGCGATCAGCCGCCGCATCACGGCCGGGTCGCTGCCGAGCGCCACGGGGTAGCCGTGGCCGTAGACGTCGAAGTACAACTGCCGCAGATCGGCGATGTCGCGCAGCGTCGCCGACGTGATCGTCATGGTCATCACCGCTCACCTGCCATCGCCACGGCCGCGTCCAGCGGCTCGTCGTCCTCGACGGGTTCACTCTGGTTGCGGCCGCCCAGCAGCCACAGCGCCAGGGCCGCGGGCACCAGCCCGGCCGCCTGTATCAGGCACAGCGACCGAGGCGAGAGGTGGTCGCCGAGGAAGCCGAACACCAGCGAGGAGACCGGGAACGTCGCCCCCAGCAGTGCCTGCATGGCCGCGAAGAACACCGGCTTGTCCCTGGTGGGAACGAGCCGTTGGAAGAGTGCTACGAACCGCACCCCGACAGCGCCCACGCACCATCCGGCGATCACCAGGGCGCCCGCGACGGCGGCCTGGTTGGCGACCACACCCGGCAGCCCCAGCGCGGCGGCCATCGCCACCAGGCAGGCACCGCCGGTGGTCGCGGGACCGCCCGGCAGTCGCCGACCGGTGAACGACCCCACCAACGCCCCGATGCCCAGGGCCGATTCGAAGGTGGCCACCGTGCTGCCGTCGGAGTGCAGCACCGAGCGCGTGTACAGCGGCATCACCACGTAGACGGAGGTGGTGAACAGGTTCGCCGCCGTCAGGCACAGCAACACGCAGCGCACCAGCGGGTGTCCGGTGAGCACCTGCCGCAACGTCCGCCGTTCGACGGGGCCCTGCGCCTCGTCCGGTCCCGGCGCCGGGGCTACGGCGAAGCGCGCCAGACCGAGCAGACCGGCCGCCGCGAGATACGCTCCCGCGCATCCGGCGAGCACCGCGGGAAAGCCACCGGCGTCCACCACCAGTGGCCCCAGCAGTCCGCCCGCGAGCCCGGCGAGAGACTGGGTGGACAGCTCGAACCCGGTGGCCGCCTCGATGTCCGCGTCGTCGACCAACTCCGGTACCGAGGTGGTCAGACAGGGGTCGAACAGGGCCTGGCAGGCGGCCAGTACCAGCGCCGCCGCGTAGGCGGCCACCAGCGCAAGCGCGTGCAGATACGCCCAGCCGGCCACGCCGGCCGCGACGACGCCCGCCACGGCGGCCGACACCCGCAGCACCTCCCGGTGCGGGCACCGGGCGATCACCCGGGCCACCACCGGGGCGAGCGCCACCGCGGGCAGTGTGCTCACCGCGAGGAAGGCACCGGAGGCCAGCCCCCGGTCACCGCCGATGGCGTAGCCGACCAGCCACCACACGGCACCGACCTGGAACATCCGGTTGGCCGCCTGGGTGAGCACCTGGGCGGACCAGACCGCGCCGAACGCCCGGTTGCGCAGCACCAAGGGCAGCTGCCGCGTGCTTGCCGTCGCCGTCATGACCGCGGCCTCTCGTCCAGCACCCGGATCAGCTTGCCGGAACGGGGGTTGACCGCCATCTCGCCCATGCGGGCCCACTCGACCGTCGGCGGATGGATGTGCCCGGCCTGCACCGCCTGGCCGTACAGCGGGCGGGCCGCGACCAGCTCCTTGACGACGGCCGCGGCCAACTCGTCGAGTCCCGTGGTGTCCTGGTCGGTCGCCATCCGCAGCACCAGACCGTCGCGTCCGTCCCAGCGGCGGGTCACCAGTTGGATGCCGATCACCCGACCGGCGAGGTCGGCGGCGCTGACGATGTCGTGCACGTCCTGCGTGTACAGCGACACCGGGCCGACTCGCACGCCCTCCTCGGAGCGGCCGAGGATCCTGAAGTGCCCCGCGTCGACGTCCACCCACTCGGCACGGTCGCCGACGGGGTAGCGCAGGATCGGCATCAGCCGCCGCCGCAGGTCGGTCAGCACGGCGCGGCCCGGCACACCGTTGGCGGTGATGGGGTGCCCGGTGTGCTCGTCCAGGATCTCCATGACGGTGTACGGCGAGAACGTCCGGTGCACCCGGGGGTCGTCGCCTGGTACGGCGGCGCCGAGCAGTCCGGCGTCCACGCTCGCGTAACCGATCGAGCGGGGACGGGCGTTGGGGAAGGCCCGCGACAACAGTCGGTGCTGGTCCGAGAAGAGGCTCTCGCCACCGAAGAACAGCAGCTCGACGCGAGGGAGTTGACGTCCGGACGCGATCAGGTGGTCGGCGAGTGAACACAGCGTGGTCGGCGTTCCGGCCACCACCTCGACGTCGAACTCCTCCAGCGTGTGCGCGGTCGACTCCAGAGGTGCCGCGCCGCCGATCGGCAGCCGTACGTTGCCGACGGGGGAGTGCTGGAGCGAGTCCAGGATGAACGTGTAGCTGGCGTACAGCTCGCCAGCGTAGAACAGGTCGGCGACCCGGTGCCCCGGCCGCAGTCCGGCCCCGACCAGGTTCTCCCCGAACGCGGTGGTGAATTCGAGCCACTCGTCGCGTGTATAGAAGGAGAATTTCGGCGCCCCGGTGGTGCCACCGCTTTTGAAGACCACCGCTTCCGCAAGCGGGCCGGTCAACAGGCGATTGCCGCGCGGTGAGTTGGCTCGCCAGAACTCGGCCTGCGGCACCACCGGAAGGTCCGTCAGCTCGGTTACGTGGTCCGGCAGACCGGCGTAGAGCTCGGAGTAGAACGGTGAGTTGCGACGCACGAAGCGTATGAGTTCCGTTGTTTGTTGAACGGGCATCTATTCCTGCTTTGTGGCATGCGAAGGAGAGTGACGTCACATGGTTGTGAGATCACTTGACGGGTGCGGTGCCGCCGCACGGGCCGCGTCGTGCCGATGGCAGCGGTCCGTCTCCCATGTTTCGGGAGTATTTCCGGCGGGCGGGGAGCACGCTAGCTGTAGCCGCGGTGACCGGGGCAGGCGAGCAGGCGATTTCCAGCCGGTTGCGGCTGGAAGGAAAACGCCAGGCGAATAGTTGAATTCTGGCCAACTCGCAGTATGCTCGGGCCGTTTGTTGTCCCCACAGTGCAATAACGGTACCACCCCTTCCGGTCCGATTCCGCATCGTGCTCGCGGGCCGCTGGGATACCGCAGTGCCGGAGGCGTGGTATAGGCGACGGCCTCCCGAAAGCGCTGCGGCCCGCCCCGAATGGTCGGGACGGGCCGGAGGGTGCCGGGCGGATGGATCAGCGCCAGGTGTCGTTCAGTGTGACCGAACCCGAAGCGCCGGTCGTGTACGAGCGGTTGGGATCGCTTTCCCAGGTGATGCTGCCGTCCGGATTCTTCTTGATGTACTTGTACTGGACAGCGGAGTTCGCCGGCAGCGATACCGTGCCGCTCCACACCGGGTACGACGCCGAGGACAGCGGCACGGACTTGGCCGGGTCCCACGAGCCCAGCGCCGGAACGGAGCCCACGACGAACACGTTCTGGCCCCAGGACGTGGTGGCGTTCTCGTCAAAGGTGACCGAGACCTGGTTCGGCGGGCTGCCGTTGGCGTACCGCTGGGCCACGACCGCCGGTGTGTCCACCGTCTTGCCCGCCGAGATGTCGATGGCCAGCCGCACGTACTGCGCCATGGTCCACATCAGCGGCGTCGCCGAGTTGTCCGGCTGTCCCTGGGCGAAGCCGTCCGCACTGGCGCCGGGCCAGATCTGCTCGGAGATCTGGTAGCCGGAGTTGGCCGCGTCGGCCATCGAGGTCAGCATGGCCTGGGCGCCCGTCAGGTCACCGGTCTGCACGTCGTACTCGCCGCGCTCCCCGCTGAGCACCGGCCACGGTCGGCCGACGCCCGCACCCGTGTAGTCGCCGCCGGACGCGGTCTCGCCGTAGCCGTCGTGGTTGTAGCGGCCCCAGTAGGTGCCGTAGCCGGGGATGACCGTCTTGATCGTGGCGTCGATGGCCGCCAGCGAGTTGCCGATCTGCGGCGACGACGCGGGCTTCACCCCGAGCCGGGACAGCTCCAGGAAACCCTGGTCGACAACGGCCCGCTCGTCGTACGTTCCACCGCCGTTGGCGACGGAGACGGTGTCACCGTTGTTGGGATTGCCGTTCGGGGTGATCCGCACGTAGTACGAACCACCGGCGATCGGCCCCGTGGTGGTGTAGGTGTCGGAGTCCACCGCCGACTGGATGGCGTCGGCCTTCGCCAGGTAGGTGGCCGCCTCCGAGGAGTCGCCGTTCGCGGTGGCGATCTGTGCGGCGCACACCAGCCCGGCCACCTCGGCGGCCATCGTGGACGGGGAGTAGCCGCCGTTCTCCTCCCACCGCTCCTGGCCGGTGGCCGGGCCGTTGCTGACGATGTAGTCGGCGAGCAGTTTCACCTTCGACCAGGTGGTCGCGTCGGTCCTGCCCAGCTGGTAGGCGAGCACGATCGGAAAGGCGACCTGGTCCTCCTGGACACCGCCCCACTCCTGGGTGCCGTCCAGCCAGCTGTTCTGCTTGACGTAACCGCTGGATGTCTCCTCGTAGTCGAGGACGTAGGTCAGCGCGTCGTTGGCATCGGTGGTGTCACCGGCCGCCAACAGGGCGGTGGCCATCTGGTACTCGTCGCGCGTCCACACCAGGTGGTAGCCGTGCGCACCCGCGCTGTCGGCGCTCACGCTGCCGCCCCACGGGGTGAGCGGAGCCGCGACGAAACCGCCGACGTGGGTCTTGTCCTCGTCCGCCTTCACCTCCATCAGCGAGACCTCGTACTGCTGCTTGAGCTTGGAGCCCGAAGTCACCGACGCGGGCGGCGCGTTGAGCCCGCCGAGCCAGTTGTGCCAGCCGGACTGGAAGCCGCTCTCGGCGGTGTCGAAGCCCGCGCCCAGCGAGGCGGTGGCATCACTGACCGCCGCGCTGGTGCTGCTGCCGAAGGCCAGGGCGAGGGTGAAGGTGGTGCTGCCGCTGGCGGCCACCGGGATCCGGGCGGTCTGCGCGATGTGCCCCGCGGTCGGAGCGGTCTGCCCGGGAGTGCTCAGTTGGTGACCACTGGTCAGCTCGTTGGCGCCGTCGCTGGCGGTGCCCGCGTAGCCGGTGGAGGACGCGGTGAACCCGGTGGACGCGGCCAGCGCGCTGGCCACCGATCCGTTTGCCGCGGTCAGATCACCGGTGCCGCCGTCGGTGGCCCCGGTGTTGCCCATTCCGTCGTTGCCCAGCGCCGGGTCGTACTGCGCGTACAGCGACAGCGGAGCGCTGGAGAGGTTCTGGAACGTCGTACGCACCAGGACGACGGAGCGGGCCGGGTCGGCCACGTACGTCTTGGTGATCTTGTACTTCCCGTTGCTCGCGGCGTTGGTCTGCTGCCACTCCAGCGAGGTGGGATCGACCAGGGAGACGGCGTGGCTGGTGTTGGCCACCTCGCTGTCGGTGAAGGACGAGCCGTCCGTGACGTAGTACTGGAGCCCGAACGTGTCCGGGGTGTCGACCTGCGGGTAGAACACGTTCTGCAACTCGCCGTCGCCGAGGGTGTACCAGACCTTCGACTGGGCGGACAGCGCGTCGGCGAAGCCCTGGACGTGCGGCTCGTTCCAGAACGCGTTCGCACCGGGCGCGCCGGGTGCCGGGTCGGCGGCCGCGTCGCCCGCCGAACCGGCGAGCGCGGCGGCGGCCAGGGTGACCGTGGCGGTCAGCAGGGAGGCTCTCCGCAGCAGTGGGGTGCTACGCGGCCACGACGGTGATCTGCCGGGTGGCCGGCTGGGCTGGCCGGGGGGCCGCTTCCTCGACATGTTGAACATATCGCTGCACTTGTGCCTTTCGGTCGCCAGGGGGTGGGGGACCTCGTACGACGTCGAACGTGATCGAGGCGCCGCAGGGGGCGCCACCGTCCTGAGGTGCTGGAACGGTGCTGCGTGAGCCTCCTCTGGCGACGCGTACCTGTCAAGACTTCAAGCACGAGTCGATGGAACGCGGTTGCCGCCTTCAAGCTGTGAAGGAATCGCGGCGTCGCCGTATGGACGCATCCCACGTGCGCGGCCGTGGGGCGCCACTTAATGTGACGGCATGGGTCTCGTCCGGTCACGATCGCCGCTGTCCGGTATGCGGGGACGCCGCGGACCGGGCGGCATCTGGATCATCGTGCTCGCCGTGCTCGCCGTGGTGGTGCTGGTGCTCGCCGTGCTCGCGTACGCGGCCACCCTGCCCTACGCGCCGTTCAACCCGCCCTCCGACTCCCGTGACCCACGGCCGGACCTGCGCCGCTACTACCAGCAGACCCTCACCTGGACGCACTGCGGGCGGCACGGCGTGAGCGGCGCCGTGCGGGTGGGCGCCGCGGTCTCGGGCATGCAGTGCGCCTGGCTGAAGGTGCCGCTGGACTACTCCGCCCCGGCGAAGGGCAGCGTCTCGCTGGCGGTGAGCCGCTTCGCGGCCCACGGCGCGCGGCACCGGCTGGGCTCGCTGGTGTTCAACTTCGGCGGCCCCGGCACCTCGGGCGTCGACCAACTCGCCGCGCGTGTAGGCGGGTTGTTGCGGCTGCGCGAGTCGTACGACCTGGTCGGACTGGACCCGCGCGGCTGGGGCCGCAGCCATCCGCTCACCTGCGTCGACCCGCGAGGCGCGGCCCCCGTCGCGGCGTCGGCCGACACGGCCGCACCGAGCGGCGGCGACCCGGCCGATGACGCCGCGGTGCAACTGCGCGCGGAGGCCCAGCAGTACGCCGATCACGCACACGACTGCCCGCGGCTGTCCGGCCCGATGCTGCCGTACGTCGGCACCACCAACATCGCCCGCGACCTGGACGTGCTGCGGCAGGCACTGGGCGACCGCAAGCTCAACTACTTCGGGATGTCGTACGGTTCACAACTCGGCGCGGTCTTCGCCCACCAGTTCCCGCACCGCACCGGGCGCCTCGTGCTCGACGGCATCGTCGACCCCACTCTGGACACCAAGCGGATGGCCCTTGCCCGGGCCAACGAGGACGAACGCGGCATCCGCGACTTCCTCGCCGACTGCCTGCGCCGGCACACCGCGGAGTGCCCCTTCCACGGCGCGGTGGACAACGCCGAGGCCCGGCTGCGGCGCGGCTATGACGCGCTGGACGGCCATCCACTGACCGTACGCGGTGCGGAACTCGACCAGCAGACCTTCAGCCGCGCCATCGCCGACTCCGTCTTCGACCAGCGCGAATGGCGCGCCTTGCGGTTGGCGCTGCGCGCCCTGCTGGTCCGTCACGACGGCCTGCCGCTCGCCCGGCTCGGCGGTGCGACCGGGTCGGGCGGCCGCGGCGCGGCCCGGCCCGCTCGCGCCGGTGACCCTCCGGCGGACAACGCGTACGCCGTGAGCCTGGCCGTACGTTGCCGCGACACCGCCGACCGCTACACCCCGCAGGAGGCGCAGGCGGTACTGCCCAGCCTGGTGCGGGCCTCGCCGATCCTCGGCCCGTTGAGCGTGCACGAACTGCTGGCGTGCACCGGGTGGGTCGGCGGTGGGGACGACTCCTGGCGTGACGTACGGGCCGAGGGCGCGCCGCGCATCCTGATGGTGGCGACGGCCACCGACCCGGTCACCCCGTACGGTGGCGCGCGGCGGATGGCCGAGGCGACCGGTGTCGGCGTGGTGCTCACCTACCGGGGGCAGGGCCATGTCGCCTACCGGCTCAGCGAATGCGTTCGCCAACGCGCCGACCGCTTCCTGCGCACCGGCCTGATGCCGGCGGACGGCGGCACGTGCGACTGAAGCCCCGCCTCCCTCGGCGCACGGTGACCGTGAGGACGGCGGTGCGCTGCGTGAGACGGCTGAGTCGGCTCATGATGTGCGTTCCCCTTGCTGGCGAGCCGGTTGGGGTGAACGGCGCGAGGGATGCCGGAAAGTTGGGGCCGCCCTCGGCCGCTCCCCGCTCTTACGGCTGGCAGGTGACGGGACGTCAGCTTCCGTTGCCGTCCGGCGCATCACCGGTGGTAACGGGCGTCACCAGGGTGTGAGGGTCAGGGTCAGTCCCGTCGGTGCCGAGTCCTGGATGTAGCTGGCGAACCCGGCGACGTCGTCGAAGGCGAAGCCGTATGCCTTGCCGTCGACGGTCGCCGAATGCACCGCCTTCGCATAGTGGTTGGTGGTGTCGACGGTGTAGAACGCGCCGGGGTCCGTGACCGGCTGGGTGTGCTGGGCGGCGAGTACGGAGCGGTTGAACCCGGCGCCCAGGACCGCCGCGACCGGTCCTGTCGTTCCGTCGTTGGGCGCGGCGAGCGCACCGTCGCAGTACAGCACGTCACGGGTGGACGGTCGGGAGAAGGAGACCGAGCGGGGGCCGTTGAAGGTGAGCGTGTCACCGCTGACCCGGCCGGTGAACGTACCGGAGTTGACGGTCACCGTCAGATCCGTGCTCCGGTAGGTGTCCCAGACCTGGTTGACGTACGAGTCGTAGTACGACGACGAGAACAGCCCGGAGTCCAGCCCGTGTCCGGGGGCGATGACCCGCAGCTTGTTCCCGACGACCAGCTTGTCGAAGCCGGGCGCGGCGGCCACCGCGGAGAAGACGGCGTCCCGGCCGCCCTGCCGGATCGTTCCGGTGGTCTGGTCGGCCGCGCCGGTCAGCCGCAGCGCCAGCGGCACACTGAACTGGTCGACGGCCGTGGTGTTGCAGTACATCCCGCCGGAGTTGAACGTGAACTCCGAAAAGTCGTGCAGCACCTGGTAGTTGGGGTCGGACGACACCCAGCCCGCCGGGTACTGGAGCGCGGGGCGGCCCGCGCCATCGGTGACCGCCTTGAACTTCAGCTTGTCGCCCAGGGCGACGTAGATCCGGCCGGACATGTTCGGCAGCGTGAGCCGGGTGTCACCGGAGGCGGCCAGTGGGATGGAGTAGTCGGTGTATCCATCCGGCCCGTTGTCGGACAGCGACACCCTGGCGAGCGTGCCGTCCGGTTTGACGTAGGCCTGGTTTCCGGTGGCCAGGTCGGTGCCCACGATGTAGATCCGGACCGAACCGTTGGCGTAGTTACCGGAGTTGTTCACCACGGTGAGCGGCAGGGTGCCGGCCGAGGCCGGCCCGGCGAAGGCACGGGAAGTGAAGATTCCGGCGGTGGGTATGGTCACTCCCGCCAGCCCGAGAAGAAACGATCGTCGCTTGAGCATGGCTCATTCCCTGAGATGTGGGGGGCGCGACGGTCCCTCACGTTGCCTGAGAGAACGTCACGTTCAGGTGTTGTGCGGAAGCCAAGCAGAAGTGGTGGATTTCTTTCAAGAGGTGTGCTGGATCCGCTGTCCCTTGGGCGTTTTTGAGCCGACCCTTCCCAATCGCCTTGACCCAGGAAGCCGACTTGCCGACGAGCCCGGCGAGGACGTCCCGGCTCACCGTCAGCGTGGGCGGGCCGTGCCGACGGGACGTGGAACGTCCGGAAAGTCGCCCAATGGCGGCTAGCATCACCAGCGCCCGATCCGAGGAACGGAGTTCATCCGTGCGTCACCCGCGCGTTGGCGTCGCCATCTTGACCATGGGCACCAGGCCCACCGAACTGGCCGATCTGCTCGACTCGGTGGCCAAGCAGGACACACCCGCGACGCGGGTGGTGGTCGTCGGCAACGGCTCACCGTTGCCGACGCTCCCTGAGTGGGTGACCGCGCTGGAACTGCCGGAGAACCTGGGCATCGCCGGTGGCCGCAACGCCGCCCTGGCCCGGCTGCGGGAGTTCGGGGACGTCGACGTGGTGGTGGACCTGGACGACGACGGGCTGCTGATCAGTCCGGACGTCTTCACCCGGCTCGTGGAACTGTACGCGGCCGACGAGCGGCTGGGAGTCGTCAGCTTCCGTATCGCCGACGAACTGGGCCGCACGCAGCGCCGTCACGTCCCCCGCCTGCGCGCGGCGGATCCGATGCGGCGCGGCTATGTGACGACGTTCCTCGGTGGCGGACACGGGCTTTCCATGCGGATGTTGGAGGAGGTCGGCGGCTGGCCCGAGCCGTTCTTCTACGCGCACGAGGAGACGGACCTGGCCTGGCGGGCCCTGGACGCGGGCTGGAAGGTGCTCTACGAGCCGGAGTTGGTGCTGCGGCACCCGTGGACCTCGCCGACCCGGCACGCGGTCTTCTACCGCATGGTCGCCCGCAACCGGGTCTGGCTCGCGAAGCGGCACCTGCCCGTCGTCCTGGTCCCCGTCTACCTGGGGCTGTGGACCGCGCTCACCGTCGCGCGCACGCGGTCGGCGGCGGGACTTCGCGCGTGGTTCGGCGGCTTCGCCGAGGGTCTGCGCACCCCGTGCCCGCCCCGCCGTCCGATGCGGTGGGCCACGGTATGGCGGATGACCCGGCTGGGCCGACCGCCGGTCATCTGAGTCCGCACGCGGCGCCACTGGCGCGAGGCGTAACGTGCGGTTACCGCCTGGCGGGCCGTGTCAGCCCTCGGCGCCCGGCATCAGCGTGTCGGCGACCTCGCGGGCGACCGTGAGGATGTCCAGGTCGGGCAAGTTGAGGTCCTGCGCGGCGAAGCTCGCGAGGTTGACGCTGAACAGGGCGACCCGGGCGCGCAGTTGGTCGGCCGGTGCGGCGTCCGGGCCGAGGATCAGGTCGACGAGTTCGGTGATGCGCCCCCGTACGCCGCCGCGGTCGGGAGCGAGGTCGCGGATGACGTGCTGGTTGGTGGCGGCGAACCGGGCGATCTGCAGACCGCGGCGACCGGCCATGTCCACCCACCGGGCCAGCAGCTCGTCCCGTAGCGCGGCGCCGCGGGGCTGGCTGCGGCCCCAGGCCAGTAGCTCGTCGAACTCCTCCATGTACTCATCGAACAGCGAGCGGATGATGTCTTCCTTGCCCGCGAAGTGGTAGTACAGCGCGGCCTTGGAGATGTCCAGGCGCTCGGCGATCTCCCGCATGGAGGTCGCCTCGTAGCCGTTCTCCGTGAACAGTTCGAGGGCGATCTCCTGGATCTCCGCCTTGGTGTCGCTGCCCTTGCGCCGCCGCTCTGCCATCTCGTGCCTCATTTCTCGTCCGTCGCCCTCGATCTTCCCTCATCGCAGGCACTCGCTTGCCGACCGGTCGGTAAGTAAGCTACCGTCTCATCATACCGCTTACTGACCGGACGGTAAGTGAGCGGGTTGGATCCCCTGGAAATCCCTTGGACGGACCTCATGGCAAACGACACCGTGGCGGCCGCGGACGCCGCATCGCCTGAACGTGTTCGGTTCAGCAGCCGCCAGATCCTCGTCGCCATGAGCGGCCTGATCATCGCGATGTTGCTGGCCCAGCTCGACAACATGATCGTGGCCCCGGCGCTGCCGACGATCGTCGGTGATCTCGGCGGTCTGAACCACCTGGCCTGGGTCACCACCGGCTACATCCTGGCCTCGACGGTGGCCACCCCGCTGTGCGGCAAGCTGGGCGACCTGTACGGCCGCAGGTCCAGCTTCATGTCCTCGATCGTGATCTTCCTGGCCGGCTCCGCGCTGGCCGGCATGTCGCAGAACATGGCCGAGCTGATCGGCTTCCGCGCTCTGCAGGGCCTCGGCGCCGGCGGACTGATGGTCGGCGTGATGGCGATCATGGCCGAGCTGGTGCCGCCCCGCGAGCGCGGCAAGTACTCGGGCGTGATGATGGCCGTCATGCCGGTGGCGATGATCGGCGGGCCGCTGGTGGGCGGTTTCATCACCGACCATCTGACCTGGCGCTGGGCGTTCTACGTCAACCTGCCGCTGGGTGTCATCGCCCTGGTGGTGTGCTGGTTCACCCTGCGGCGGCTGCCTTCCGGCAGCGGAGCCGCCCGCGTCGACTGGAGCGGTGCCGCGCTGCTGACCGTCTGGATCACCGCCCTTGTGCTGATCACCAGTTGGGGCGGCAGCCAGTACGCCTGGGGCTCCTGGCAGATCGCCGCGCTCGCCGTCTGCACCGTCGTCGCCTTCGCCGCGTTCGTCGCCGTGGAGCGGCGCGCGACGGACCCGATCATGCCGCTGAACGTGTTCAAGGACGTCAACTTCTCGCTCGCCGGGGCACTGAGCTTCATCTCGGGCTTCGCGCTGTTCGGCGGGGTGACATTCCTGCCGCAGTTCCAGCAGTTCGTGCAGGGCGCCTCGGCCACCAACAGCGGTCTGCTGCTGATGCCCATGATGATCTCGGTCATGGTTGTCTCGCTGGTGGGTGGCGTCCTCATCACCAGGACCGGCCGCTACCGCGCCCTGCCGATCATCGGCAGCGCCCTGGTCGTCGTCGGCCTCGCGCTGTTCGCCACTATGGACGTGCACACCTCCAGCACCACCACCGCGCTCTACATGGTGGTGCTCGGCGCGGGCATGGGCGGTCTGCTTCAGACCACCTCGCTCATCGCCCAGAACAGCGTCCCGATGCGGGACATGGGAGCCGCCACGGGAGCGTCGACCTTCCTGCGCAACATGGGCGGTTCGCTCGGCGTCTCCCTGCTCGGCGCGCTCTACACCACCCACCTGAGCGACTACCTGACCGCCCACGGCGCCGCCGCCCACCACACCGGCTCGGCCGCCCAGATGACCCCCGCGGCGCTGCGCGCCCTGCCCGAGGCGGCCCGCCAGCTGTTCCAGGGCGCGGTGGTCAACGGCATCGGCGCGATCTTCACCTGGGGGGCGGCGATCGCCGCTGTCGGGTTCGTCCTCGCCTGGTTCATCCGTCACGTCCCGCTGCGCGGCGCGGCCCCGCAGCCGGTCGATTCCGCCACGGCGGACGAGCGGGAGTCACTGACGGTCTGACCGGACACGACACGTACGGCCCTACCGCGCGGGCGGTAGGGCCGTCGTGCTGTCAGCGGCTCGCGTAGACGTCCTCCACGTAGCGGCCCTGGTCCACCAGCTCCCGCCACCAGAGCTCCGCCCTCGCCGCGTCCGCGCCCTTGTGGTGCGCGTACAGGCGCTGGAAGGCGGTGCGCACTCCGGGGGCCATCCGGGCGCCGTCGCCGCAGACGTACACCCTGGCGCCGGAGGTGAGCAGCCGCCACACCTCGTCGGACTCGGCGGCGATGCGGTCCTGCACGAACGGGAGGCCGTTCTCCGGGGACTTGAAGAACGCCGGCCGCATCGAGACCGCGCCCTCCGCCTGGGCGCCCTCCAGTTCCGCGCGGTGCAGGTAGTCGACGTCCGGGTGGTCGCAGCCGAAGTAGCACAACGCCGGTGCCAGCGAGGCTCCTTGGCGTACCAGGGCGAGCCGGTCGGCGATCGCGCCGCGGAACGGCGCCAGACCGGTACCGGCGCTGACCATGATGACGGGAGTGTCCTGACCCGGCTCGATACGGAAGGAGTCGCGGCACGGCTGGATCCGTGCGTACACCGTGTCCCCGGGCCGCACCCGGTGCAGATACCCGGAGCCCACGCCCTGGAACGTGCCGCGCCCGGACCTGGCCGGAGCGCTGAGCAGCGACACCATCAGGTCCACATGGTGTGCGTCGGCCGCGGGGGAGGAGGACACCGAGTAGTGGCGCGGACGCATCGGGGGCAGCAGTTCCAGCAGTACCGGCCAGCTCAGGCGGCCGTGCAGGGCCGGGTGGTCCTCGATCACGTCGAGCAGGGTGGCCTGCGTGCCCTCGGCGGCCAGTCCCCGCAGTGCGGCCTGTTCGGGCGGGCACGGATTGAGGTCGGCCAGCAGGGCCAGCTGCCGGGCGGTAGGGGAGTCCTGCAACTCCACGTAGCGGCCGAGGAGTTCGAGAACCGGCACCGGGCGGTCGAGGGGGAGCGTGCCGCGGTTCGGGCGGTGCGCGCGGATGTTCAGCAGCGTGGCGGGGTCGGCGCCGATCAGCCGGATCGCCCGCTCGACCAGCTGCGGATCGTTGACCGGGAGCACGGTCAGGTGGTCGGCCGTCCGATAGGCGACGCCCTCCGGCAGCGCGACGCGCACGAAGCGCTTCGACCGGCCCAGGGGGTGTCGCAGATCCGCGAGGTCGCCGGTTCCCACCACCGTCATCGGGACCATTCCGTGCCGCTCGGCGAGCGCGTCCAGCGGCGCGCCGACCACCTCGGTCACCTCGTACGTGTGGCCGGGGCCGTCGGGCGCGTCCGGCGCCGCGTCCGGGGCGCCGTAACGTTCCAGCAGTGTGCCGCGCAGTGCCGAGGTGAAGCGCTCCACGGATCCGGCCAGGTCGCCCGAAGCGTCTGCCTCGGCGCGCGGCAGCAGCCTGGTGCCGCCCAGCTCCGCGAGGCGGGCGTCGATCAGGGTGGGGACCCGCTGGTAGGTGGCCGCCCAGTTGCGGTCGCCGACCCCCAGCACCGCGAAGGGCACACCGTCGGCGGTGCCCGGTTCCGCGTCCGCCAGCCATGTGACGAACGCGCTCGCGTCATCCGTGGGCTGGCCGTTGTAGGAGGCGGCGACGATCACCACCGGGGCCTCGGCGGGCAGTGCCGCGGTGCGGTCGTTGAGCGCCGCCACGGTCACATCGCACCCCAGGTCGCCCGCGACGTCGGCGAGTTGGGCTGCGTACTCGCGGCAGGTGCCGAAGTTCGAACCGTGCAGCACGGTGACGGCGGTACCGGGCTTGACCCGGGAGGGCAGCCCCGCGTCCGCCGTGGCCGCGGTGGTGTGCTGGGCGGCCGTGCGGGAGGCGGCACCGCGCTGGCGGTCCTGTGCGGTGCGCGGCGCCAGGGTCAGGGTGAAGCCCTCGGGCTTGAGGGTGAGGGTCTCCTTGATGCGCAGCTGGTATCCGGTGTGGTCGAGGAAGCGGTAGCGGTGGATCAGCAGCCCGAGCAGCATGGTGGCCTCGTGCAGCGCGAACTGCCGCCCGATGCAGGCGCGTTCGCCGGTGCCGAACGGTTTGAACGCGTTCGGGGAACGGGCCGCCTCGGTCTCCGGTGCGAAGCGCTCGGGGTCGAACTCCTCGACGTTGTCGCCCCACGCCGGGTCGCGGTGCAGCATGGGCGTGAGCACCACCATGCACTGCCCGGCCTTGATCGGATACCGCCCGCCGATCACGGTGTCCGCGAGAGCCTCGCGCTGGAAGGCGGCTGCCGTGGGCCACAGTCGCAGCGTCTCGTTGAGCACCTGGCGTACGTAGCGCAGCTTGCCGACGTCCTCGAAGGACGGCTCGGGGTCGGCGGTGTCGCCCCACAGCGCGTCCACCTCGGCCTGGGCCAGTCGCAGCACCTGCGGGTTCTTCATCAGGTAGTAGAGCGCGAAGGACAGGGTGCCGGAGGTGGTCTCGTGTCCGGCGATCAGGAACGTGATCACCTGGTTGCGGATGTTGGCCTCGTCCAGCAGTTCCCCGCTGACCGGATGCGGCGAGCCCAGCATCAGGCCGAGCAGGTCGTCCGTGGAGGTGTCGCCGTCGGCCTTGCGCTTGTCGATCACGTCGTCCACCACCTCGGCCAGGAAGGCGGCATCGGCCTGGAACGCCTCGTCGTGCTCCGTGTAGTCGACTCCCGGCACCCGCGCAAGGCTCTCCTGGCTGTAGGCGAGCGCGCGCACCAGCGCCTGGACGAACGGATGCGGATCGCTGCGGCGGAAGGACTCGAAGTCGTAGCCGAACCCCGACAGCCCGATGGTGTCCAGCGTCATCCGGGTCATGTCATCCGCGACGTGCACCGGCCGGCCCTGTGCCAGGTGCCGGTCCCAGGAGTCGACCAGCCGCCGTGCCACCTTGAGCATGGTGGAGTGGTATGTGCGCATGGAGCCGAGTGCGAAGGCGGGCAGCAGGATGTCGTGCGCCTTGGCCCAGTTGGGCTCGTCGTGGTACGCGGTGAACAGGCCGTCGGCGGTGATCCCGCGGACGTTCTCCAGGGCGACGCCGATCCCCTTGCGGAACCGCGTCTCGTCGGAGATCTCCTCGACCAGTTCCAGCGAGGTGACGAACGTCGTTTCACGCTCGTGGAAGCGCTGGGCGAAGAACGGGCCGTGCCGACGGGCGATGGCGATGGCGCGCTGCAGCGGTGTGCTGGTGGGTTCCGCTGTCGACAGGTCGACGGTGGGCAACTCCAGGTCCGGGTACGCCCGGAGGGCCTGGATCTTGACGGTGCTGGTGTCGATCATGGCCGGTGCCTCTCCCGGTGGTGTCGGGGCCGTTACCGACCACGATCGCCGAGTTCGGCGGCGATTCTGATCAAAGAACTACACAATCTTGTAGTCGGTGCGGCGTGTCCGTATGGGCAGCGGACGGCGATGTGTGCTACCAGGGGAGAGACGCCTGGGGCGGACGGCTCGCGGGGAACCGAGGTCAGGGACGGAGAGGAGCGCACGATGGCGGACACGCCGGAGCAGCGGGCCGCCCTCTGGCGCAACCGGTTCATCAGCCTTCTCGACCGGTCCCCGGTGCCCATAGCGATCAGCCACACCGACGGCGTGATCGCGGGCGCCAATCCCGCCTTCGCGGCCGTCTGGGGGCTGCATCCCGGCCAGTTGACCAGCCGTCAGCTCATGGATCTGTTCACCCCCACCAGCTCCGGCCAACTGCGCAAGCTCGACGAGGCGCTTCGCCACGGGCGCCGTTCCCGCTACCCGGTGCGGGTGCGGTGGACGGCGGGCGGTACGAGCCATGACGGCCAGCTCGTCGTGGAGCCGGTCAGCGACCCGGAGGGCGAGTCGCCGCCGCTCCTGGTCACCCTGCATCCCGACGCGGAGCCGGAGGCGGTTCCGGCGCGCCCTTATGGCGCCGGGGCGGCCGTGGTGGTCAGCGCGCAGGAGTCCCGGATCCTGGCGCTGGTCGCGGCGGGCAACACCACGGCGGCGGTCGCCCGGGTGGTGGGGCTGAGCGCGGACGGGGTGAACTACCACCTGAAGCGGCTGTGCACCCTGCTCGACGCCTCCAACCGCACGGCCCTGGTGGCCAGGGCGTACGTACTGGGGCTGCTCGACCCCGGCACCTGGCCGCCCGCGCCGCCCCCGGGCGCGGGCTGAGGCGTCCGCCTCGGCGGCGGTGCGGTGGACCTGGCGCTGCCGCGCCCGGCTAGGCCGAAGGCGGGGCCGAGGCCCCCGGCGCGGTTGGCCGCGACAGATGCCGGGCGCCGGAACGGACAGCCCAGTAGAAGATCGCCAGCGACACCGCCGCGACGGTGAAGGAGTCGTAAGGTGCGGGAAGCCGTCCCGAGCCCTTGAAGGTACCGAGCCAGGACAGCAGCGTCAGCACCGACAGATACACCACCAGCCAGGCCCCGACGCGCAGTTCGTCCCGCAGCGCCGCTCCGTAGCCGCCCCGCCACATGGCCAGGAACACCAGCAGCCCGGCGAGCACGAGCGGCAGCGCCAGCCGCAGATCGTGCCAGCCCGACCAGTAGACGAACTCGCTGGACACCACGAAGCTCACCGGCGCGATCCAGCGCACGCCGGGCACCCAGTGCGGTGTCTGGCTGGTCGTCTGGGTTCGGAACGCGGCGACGGCCACCGCGGAGGCCGCGTAGACCAGCAGGTACATGTCGCCCATCACGGCGACGATGTTCTGCCATCCGCCGAACGGCAGCAGGAACACCATGATCACGGCAAGGTTCAGTGCCAGTGCCCGGTGCGGAACACCATGGCGCGGGTTGACCTGCATGAAGAAACGCGGCAGCAGCCCGTTCTTGGCCAGCGCGTAGGTGTGCCGCGCGTCGATCGCCACACCGACGTAGGCCGAACCGCCGGGCGACAGCACAGCGTCGGCGTACAGCAGGCTGGACAGCCACTGGAGATTGAGGATCAAGGCCAACTGGCCGAAGGGCGATTCGAAGTCCACACCGCGCCAGCCGTGACCGAGGAGGTTGTCCGGTACGGAGAACAGGAACGCCAACTGGAGCCCGAGGTACATCAGCAGGGCCAGGCCGATCCCGGTGAGCACAGAAGCGGGAACACTGCGCCGGGGGTTGCGCGCCTCGCCGGAGAAGTCCAGGGGCGCCTGGAAACCGTTGACCGAGTACACGATGCCGCCGCTGGCCAGCGCGCTCAGGCAGGCCGCGTACCCATAGGGCGCGAAGCCGCCATGACCGGTGAGCCGACCGGAATGCCAACCGGAGGCGAACAGCGCGGCCATGGTGACGATCGGGACGAGGATCTTGAATATCGACACGAGGTTGTTCAGCCGCGCGAACATCCGTACCGCGAACCAGTTCAGCGCGGTGAGCACCACACTCAGTGCGATCGCCAGCCCCAAACCCGGCAGAGTCAACCGGTGCCCGTGGTAGATGCCCGGCAGGTAGTGCGCCGCGTACTGCATGATCGCGCTGATCTCCGCCGCGGTGCCGCCCACCGACAGCAGCGCCGACCAGCCGATCAGCGTGCCCACCAGCCGTCCGCTGGCGTACAGCGGCCAGCGCACGGTGCCGCCGCCCTCGGGCCGTGACGCGCCGAGCTCGACCATCACCAGTGCCACCAGGGCGCACAGCGCACCCGCGGCCAGCCAGGACAGCAGCGAGGCCGGACCGGCCGTCTGCGCCGCGTACATGGCGGCGAACAGCCAGCCGGAGCCGACGATGTTGGAGAAGCCGATCGAGGTCAGACCCCAGAACCCGAGATCGCGGCGCAACCGGTGCTCCTGCGCGGCCACGGTTGACGCATCGGCCTCGCCCATCAAGTGTTCCGACACGGAACGGTCTCCTCCGTCGTTGTTCGCGGGTGGTCAAGACTGCCATGGGTGCGGTGCCCCGCCGGGGACCGTCCACGATGAGGACGGCGTTCACGAACCTGATCGGTGGTCAGCTTGGTGGTATCCGGATCCGCCGCTTCCCTGGACATCGCCTCACGGGCGGGCTAACTTCTCCTCTGCCCGTTACGCATACATGACAACCGTTCGGCTATCTGAACGGTCGGCATGGCAGGCACATCGCCGCACCCACCTCCCAAGGAGCGAGATGTCCCGTAACTCCCGTCGGCAGGATCCCAGGAAGCGCCGGACGGCTCTCGTCGCGACGGCGATCGCGACGCTCGCCGCCACGGTCACAGCGGGATCGATGACCGCCGCACCCGCCCGGGCCGCGTCCGGACCCTGGACCGGTCAGTTCACCGGCTACAACTCCTCTGCGTGGCAGCGTTCCTGGGGTTACGCCTCCCAGGGCTCATGGGGCCGGTCCGACCTCAAGGAGGTCTCCGACGCCTCCGCCCCCGGTGACGGCTCGGCGCTAAGGGTGACGTACGGCGCCGGATCGTCCGCCAACTCCTGCTCGGACTGCGCCAATCCGGGCGGCGGCCAGTTCTACACCCAGTTGAGCAAGCTCGGCCGGTCCGATCTGGCGAAGTCCAGCACCCTGGACCTGAAGTACGCGGTGAGGTTCCCCTCCGGCTTCGACTTCGGCAAGGGCGGAAAGCTGCCGGGGCTGTACGGCGGGAAGATCGGCCAGGAGTCCGGTGGCAACCACGGCGACGGCTGGTCCACGCGGTACATGTTCCGCGCCAAGTCCGCGCCCAACGAGGGCGAGGTCTACCTCTACACCCCGACCAACTCCGGGCCGACCGGATACGGCGTCGACCTCGGTCTCGGCGCGTGGAAGTGGGCGGCCGACGGCTCCTGGCACACCGTGGAGCAGCTGGTGAACCGTTCCACCGGCGACATCACCGTCTGGTACGACGGGCGGCGGGTGCTCGGCGCAACGGGTGCCGCCTCGGGTATCTCCGGCATCACGTTCGGCGGTGTGTTCTTCTCCACGTTCTTCGGCGGTCATGACACCAGTTGGGGGCCGAAGAAGACCGAGAGCGCCGAGTTCGCCGACTTCTCCCTCGCCACCTCCGCGCAGCACTGACCGCCTGGCGCGGGGCAGCCCGGCCCGCCCGGGACGGTCACGGCGCGGGTGGCGGTACGGGCGCGGCCAGCCCCTCCAGCAGGGTGCGGGCCGCGCCCAGTACCAGTTCGCAGATCTCGTCCGGGTCGGCGCTGGCCAGCGGTTCCTTGCCGACCACCACCCGCATCAGCCCGATGCCGAGCAGCCAGGACAGCACCAGATCGGCCCGCAGGTCGCTGTCCTCCCGGTCGCTGAGGCCGGCCAGCACCCGGGCGTACTCGTCCCCCAACAGCCTTCCGGTGGCGGCCACTTCGTCGCTGCCGCCGGTGGACCGCAGGAACGCCTCCAGCGAGCGGTCGCCCAGCCGCCCGTCATCGGCCAGCAGCATTCCGCGCAGCGCGGCCTCCAGCAGGCTCTCCGGCGCCGTGGCCTTCAGCTGCTCGCGGCCGTTGCGTTCCAGTACCTCGCCGAACAGGGCCTTCTTCGAGCCGAAGTAGCGGAACAGCAGCGCCTGGTTGACGCCCGCGCGGGCCGCGATGTCCCGTACGGTGGCGCGCTCGAAGCCCCGCTCGGCGAAGAGCGCCGCCGCCGCGTCCAGCAGCGCCTGGCGGGTGGCCTGGGCGTCGCGCGGCCGCTTCGGCTGGATCTCGACCATCTGTGCATCCCTCCCCGGAAGTCCGTCAGGATAGCGGCCCGTCCGGGCCGTTGACTGCCGCCATCGGCGGATCTACGCTCTATGTAAGCACGTGCTTACACTTGGAGGTCCAAGGTGACCACAGCCGACATCGAGCCCCTGACGTACCCCTTCAACGAATCGATCGGCCTCGGGCTCTCCGAGACCTACGAGAAGGCCCGCGCGAGCGACGGCCTGCTGCGCGTACGCATGGCCTACGGCGAACCCGCCTGGCTGGTCACGCGGTACGCGGACGCCCGGCTGGTGCTGGGCGACCGGCGGTTCAGCCGAGCCGAGGCCGTCCACCACGACCCGCCCCGGCAGGGCGAGGCCCGGCAGCATTCCGGCATCCTCAGCATGGATCCGCCGGACCACACCCGGCTGCGCACCCTGGTGGCCAAGGCGTTCACCGTCCACCAGGTGGAGAAACTGAGGCCCGCCGTAAAGGAGTTGGCCGAGGGGTTACTGGACGGGCTGGAGGCGGCGGGACCGCCTGCGGACCTGGTGGAGGACTACGCGCTGCCGATACCGGTCGCCGTCATCTGCCGTATGCTCGGGGTGCCCACCGAGGACCGGCCGCAGTTCCGGGTGTGGAGCGACGCCGCGCTGTCCACCAGTTCGCTGACGGCCGAGGAGTTCGAGGTCCAACGCGAGGAACTGCGCGCCTACATGCGGCAGTTGGTGGAACGCCATCGCGCTGAACCGCAGGACGACCTGATGACCGCGCTGATCGAGGCGCGGGACGTGGACGACCGGCTCTCCGAGCTGGAACTGGTCGATCTGTGCGTGGGACTGCTGGTCGCCGGTCATGAGACAACGGCCACGCAGATCCCCAACTTCGTCTGCACTCTGCTGGATCACCCCGACGAACTCGCCCGGCTGCGGGCCGACATCGACCTGATCCCCACCGCCGTCGAGGAACTGATGCGGTTCGTACCGCTGGGCAGCGGCGCGGGCTTCCCCCGCTACGCGACGGAGGACATCGAGATCGGCGGCACCCTGGTGCGAGCGGGAGAGCCGGTGCTGGTGGCCGTGGGCGCGGCCAACCGTGACGCGCTGCGGTTCAGCGAGCCGGGCAAGTTGGACGTCGCCCGCCAGAGCAACCAGCACCTCGGGTTCGGGCACGGAGTGCACCACTGTCTGGGCGCACCCCTGGCCCGCCTGGAGCTGCAGGAGGCGCTACGGGCCCTGATCACCCGCTTCCCGGGACTGCGTCTGGTGGGCGACATCGAGTGGAAGACGCAGATGCTGGTCCGGGGACCACGGAGCATGCCGGTGGGATGGTGATATGCGATGACCTGGCACATCGAGATAGACAAGCACCAGTGCATGGCCTCCGGGATGTGCGCGGGCATAGCGCCCGAACTGTTCGAGCTGGACGACGACCACGCTCACCCGCTGCGGCCCGACGGGCCGCCGGACGAGCGCGCGCTGGACGCCGCCGACTCCTGCCCGGCGATGGCCATCACCGTGACCGAGGGGGAGGAGGTCATCGGACCGCGGCCCTGACCCGGAACTGCGCTTCGGCGCGGTCCGAGTGACCATGGATCCATGCTGCTGTCTGATGTCGCCCGGACCTCGCAGGAGGTGGCTCAGGCCGCCGCGCGCTCCCGCAAGGTGGAACTGCTGGCCCGGCTGTTCCGTATGACGGAGCCCGCACAGGCCCCGATCGTGATCACTTATCTGGCCGGGCGGCTGCCGCAGCGCCGTATCGGGGTGGGCTGGAGCACGCTGGCCGAGCGGGTACCGGCGGCGGCAGAGCCCCGGTTGGACGTGGCCGAGGTCGATGCCGCGCTCGGCCGGATCGCGGCCATCACCGGCAAGGGCGCACAGGGCGAGCGGCGACGGCAGGTACGGGAGCTGATGTCCGCGGCCACCGAAGAGGAACAGCGCTTCCTGCTCGCCCTGATCGGCGGTGAGCTGCGCCAGGGCGCCCTCGATGCCCTGGCCGTCGAAGGCCTCGCCGCGGCGGCCGATGTGCCGGCACCGGAGGTGCGCCGGGCGGTGATGCTGGGCGGAACGCTGGGCGCGGTCGCCGAGGCGCTGCTGGCCCGCGGCCCCGGCGCACTGGCCGACTTCCAACTGGAGGTCGGCCGCCCAGTGTTGCCGATGCTGGCGCACACCGCCAAGAGCGTGGAGGAGGCACTGGACAGGCTGGGCCCCTGCGCGATCGAGGAGAAGCTGGACGGCATCCGCGTCCAGGTGCACCGCGCGGGCGAGACCGTACGGATCTACACCCGCACCCTCGATGAGATCACCTCACGGCTGCCCGAAGTGGTGAGCGCCGCCCGACAACTCCCCGCCGATCGGCTGGTGTTGGACGGGGAGGTGATCGCGTTGGGCGCGGACGGGCGGCCCAAGCCGTTCCAGGAGACCGCGGGGCGGGTCGGTTCCCGACTGGATGTCGCGGGCGCGCAGGCCGCGCTGCCGCTGTCGCCGGTCTTCTTCGACCTGCTGTCCGTGGACGGCCGCGATCTGCTGGCGTTGCCCACCACCCAGCGCCATGCCGAACTGGCCCGGGTGGTTCCGGAGCCGCTGCGGGTCCGTCGCCTGGTCGCCGACGACCCCGGTGACCCGGAAACGCGGGAAGCGGCAAAGGACTTCACCGCGGCGACACTGGCCCGCGGCCACGAGGGCGTACTGGTCAAGGCGTTGGACGCGCCGTACAGCGCGGGTCGGCGCGGTGCCTCCTGGCTGAAGGTCAAACCCGTACACACCCTCGACCTGGTGGTGCTGGCCGCCGAGTGGGGACATGGGCGGCGCACCGGAAAGCTGTCCAACCTGCACCTGGGCGCCCGGCGGCCGGACGGCGGCTTCGCCATGCTGGGCAAGACCTTCAAGGGGATGACCGACGTCATGCTCGACTGGCAGACGGACCGGCTGCGGGAGTTGGCGGTGCGCACCGAACCCTGGGGTGTGGTGGTGCGGCCCGAACTGGTGGTGGAGATCGCCTTCGACGGCGTGCAGCGCTCCACCCGCTACCCGGAAGGGGTGACCCTGCGGTTCGCCCGCGTACTGCGCTACCGCGAGGACAAGCCGCCCGAGGAGGCGGACACCGTGGAGACGGTGCTCGGATTCCGGGCCTGAGGGCTACCGGCCCGGGGCCCGAGTCCCTGGGCCTTCGGCGGCGGGTGTGGCGGCTTGGCGGCCTGTGGCGGGACCCTGGTCCCGGACACCGATGAGACGCCCCCTGACGTGGTGGTGGTCGGCGGTGCGGGCCCCGAGTTCGACTACCGGGCGCTGAACCGGGCGTTCGGCCACCTGCAGCACGGCGCCCGGCTGGTGGCGATGCACCGCAACCTGTACTGGCGCACCGCCGAGGGGCTCAGCCTGGACACCGGCGCCTTCCTGCTGGGCCTGGAACAGGCGGCCGGGGTCGAGGCGGAGATCGTCGGGAAGCCCGCCGAGGCGTTCTTCGGCACCGCGCTGGCACATCTGGGCGTCGCACCGCGGCAGGCCCTTGTGGTCGGCGACGACATCGAGTCCGATGTGCTGGCGGCCCAACGCCACGGCATCACAGGGGTGTTGGTCAAGACCGGCAAGTACCTGCCGCGCACCCACCAGAACGCCTCCGGGACCCCTGATCATGTGCTGGACTCCATCGCCGACCTGCCCGACCTGCTGGGGCTGCCCGATCGCTGAGGGCGGTACGGCAGGCGCATGCCGTACCGCCCTCAGCCGCAGGTCACTTGATGCCGATCACCATCGAGTCCGGGCCGGCGAGGTGCTCCACCCGGCTCTCACGGAATCCGGCCTCCGCCAGCCACCCCCGGCACTCGGCGCCGGTGTAGTCGAATCCGCCCCTGGTCTCCACCAGCATGTTCAGGCTCATCAGCAGCCCGAAGTCGTTCTCCCGGCGCTCGTCGTCGATCAGCGACTCGAAGACGACGACCGCGCCCGCTTCGGGTAGCGCCGCGTACGCCTTCTCCAGCAGCATCCGCTTGGTGGGCAGGTCCCAGTCGTGCAGGATGTGCCCGAACACCAGCACATCGGCGGTGGGCAGCGGATCGGTGAAGAAGTCACCAGCCCTGAACGACAGCCGGTCGGTGAGGCCAGCCGCGGTCACGTACTCCTCGAAGTGCCGCCGCATCGGCGGAAGGTCGAACCCGGTGCCGGACAGCTGGGCGTGCCGCCGTAGCACCCCGGTGAGCAGCGCGCCCTCGGAACAGCCGATGTCGGCCACCGTACGGTACCTCGACCAGGGGAAGCGCTCGGCGATCCTCGCTATGGGGCCGGACGACAGCCCGGTCATGGCGCGTGAGAAGGTCTTGCTCTGGTGGTCGTCGGCGTAGGCGCCGTCGAAGAAGTCGCTCTGCTTGGCCTCCTCGCACTGCGGCTCCCCGGTGCGCAGCGCCTCGGTCAGCCGCGCCCAGGACGAGTACAGCTGCCCAGCGGCCAATTCCAGCATCCCGCCGACATAGCCCGGCGCCGAGCGCACCAAGTAGCGTGCCGTGTCCGGGGTGTTGGCGTACCGGCCGGTCCCCTCCCGGTCCAGGAGGCCGAGCGCCACCAGGGTGTCGAAGAAGTCCCGTGCGCCACGCGGATGTACACCTGTGCGGGCGCGTAACTCCTCGTAGTCCAGCGGTCCTTCGGCGAGCGCGCCGAAGACGTCCAACTCCACCGCGCTCAACAGCGCCTTGGCGTCCCAGAATCCCAGCCCCACCCGCAGGATCCGCTCCGGTGACCCGGAATCCCGGCGACTGTCCTGGTCCGTTACCTGGTTAACCATCAGTTCGATCCCCTCTCGGACGCGCCCTGCGCCACGCCCGCTGGCGCGACAGGAGTGATTCTGGTGGACGCTACTGACTCCCGCCAGACCGCCTCTCGGTTGCGAGCCGGTCAACGGAATTGAATTTCCGGCATGCGGGATGCTTGTGGGCGCAATGTGGCAGTGGGTGCCCATGCTCACGAGATCACCGCAGTCCAGGGGCTGCGGCTCGGGGCGAAGCGGAGAGAGGATGGAGCGAAGTCTGACGCAGCGCACCGGGGCGCGCGCCGGGCCATGGCCGTCCTCGACGGGCGAAAGGGGTGACCGGGAATGAGTGCGACAGACGCGTTCCCGGCTGGCCTGGGCGGCCCCGAGAGCGCGGACGCCGCCGCCCCACCGGGCGGGCTGCTCGACGTGCTGAGCGTCGCCGCGGTGGTGCTGGACGCCACCGGGCGGATCACCCTGTGGAGCCCCCAGGCCGAGGAACTGTTCGGCTACAGCGCAGAGGAGGCGCTGGGCCGGTACGCGGCTCAGCTGCTGGTGGACGAGCGGAACCGGGAGCAGATCCTCAAGCTGTTCGCCGAGGTCATGGCGGTCGGCCAGAACTGGGCCGGGGTGTTCCCCATCCGGCACAAGGACGGCAGCACCCGCCTGGTCGAGTTCCGCAACATGCGGCTGCAGGACGCCCACCACGGCTTCTACGCCCTGGGGATCGCCACCGACCAGGCGACCCTGCGCCGGTTGGAGACCGAGCTGTCGCTGTCCATGCGGCTGGTCAGTCAGTCGCCGATCGGCCTCGGCATACTCGACACCGACCTGCGGTACGTGACCGTCAACCCCGCCCTGGAGCGGATCAACGGCATCCCCGCCGACCAGCACATCGGCCGCCACGTCCGCGAGGCGCTGCCCTTCCTCGACGTCGACACGATCGAGTCCTCGATGCTCGCGGTGCTGGAGAGCGGCGTGCCGCTGCTCGACCAGTTCGCCACCGGCCGCACCCCCTCCGACCCGGACGAACACGCCTGGTCGGTGTCGTACTACCGGCTGGAGGACCCGGCCGGAAGGGTGCTGGGCCTGGCCACCTCGGTGGTGGACATCACCGAACGGCACCGCGCGGCCATCGCGGCCGCCCAGGCACGCGAACGGCTCACCCTCATCGCCGACGCCACCGTACGCATCGGCACCACGCTCGACCTCGACCAGACCGCCCGCGAGCTGGCCGACGTCTGCGTCCCCGAGCTGGCCGACGTGGCCGCGGTCGACGTGCTGGACTCGATCACCGACGACCGGCGCGGCAACTCGGGCTTCGAGCGCGACCGCCTGGTCTTCCGCGCCCTCGCCGTGGCGGCGGCCTACCACACCGAGGCCACCCGGGCCGCGGACCCCACCGGCGAGGTCGCCGCGTACGACCCGGACCGCTTGGTCACCGAGTGCGTGCGCACCGGTCGTCCGGTCCTCGTGCCCCGGGTGCGGCCGGAGGACCTGCCCCGCATCGCCCGGGATCGGACCGCCGCCGAACTGCTGGCCCGCTGCGGACTGCACTCCTACCTCGCGGTGCCGCTGATCGCCCGGGGCGCGGTCGTCGGCGCGCTGGACCTCAAACGCGCCCGCAACCCGGTGCCGTTCACCGAGGACGACGCCGTGCTCGCCTGCGAGTTGGCCGCCCGCGCCGCGGTGTGCATCGACAACGCCCGCTGGTACCAGACGCAACGCCGGGCCGCCCTGACCCTGCAACGGGACCTGCTGCCGCCGCCCCCGCCGCGCCGCCCCGGACTCGACGTGGCCTACCGCTACCAGCCCGCCGCGGGCACCAGCGAGGTCGGCGGCGACTGGTTCGACGTCATACCGCTCAGCGGCGACCGCACCGCACTCGTCGTCGGCGACGTCATGGGCAGCGGCATCAACGCCGCGGCCACCATGGGCCAGATGCGCACCGCCACCCGCGCCCTCGCCGGACTGGGCCTCGACCCCGCCGACCTCTTCGGCCACCTCGACCACATAGCCGACGGCCTGGGCCGCTCCACCACCTGCGTCTACGTCGTCCACGACCCGCAGCGGGCGCAGTGCAGGATCTCCAACGCGGGCCATCTGCCGCCGGTGTTGATGCGCCCCGGCCAGCCCCCGCAACTGCTGGACCTGCCCACCGGCGCCCCGCTCGGGGTAGGCGGTGTGCCCTTCGAGACCACCGTGCTGGACCTGGCCCCCGGGGACCAACTGGTGCTGTACACGGACGGGTTGGTGGAGACCCGGGACACCTCCATCGACACCCGGCTCGGAGCCCTGCTCGACGTTCTCTCCGGGCCGCCCCGGCCGTTGGAGACCACCTGCGACGTGCTGCTACGGGTGCTGCGCCACCCCGAGGACCACGACGACGTGGCGCTGCTGATCGCCCGCTCAACGGGCACCGCCGAGGACTGACCTCAGCTCCGCACGCCCATCGCGCCGAGCAACAGCGGTAGTGAGCGGTGCAGTTCACGTTGCCAGTAGGGCCAACTGTGCGTGCCGTGGCCGTAGAAGTCGGTGACCAGGCGGTGGTCGCCGAGCGCGTGCAGCCGGTCGGCCACATGGCGGCCCTCGGCCAGGAAGAGGGTCTCGTACGGGCTGGTCACGCCCGGCGGATCGAACGGCCCCGCGGTGCCGTCCCCGCAGGACAGGAAGACCGGCAGCCGTCGCAGCACCCCGGCCAGCGCGTACGGATCGTGCTCGGCCCAGATCTGCCGGTCGGCCACCGGATCGCCCCACAGCGCGTACGGGTCGGCGCCCTGGCCGCGCACGATGGCCAGCACGTTGGCCGGGCCGCCGTGCGGATAGAGCGGATCGGCGACCCCGCTGTAGGAGGCGGCGGCGCGGAACATGCCCGGGTGCCGGGCCGCGTAGGACAGCGCGCCGAAGCCGCCCATCGACAGCCCGGCGACCGCCCGGTCGGGTCCGGCGCCGTAGGAGCGCTCCAGCAGCTGCCGCAGCTCGGTGAGGTGGAAGGTCTCCCAGCGCGGCGTGCCGCCGGTTCCTTGGTTCCACCAGTCGCTGTAGAAGCCGGTCGTGCCCGCCTCCGGCATCACCACCAGTACCCGGCGCAGCGCCGGGATGCTGGCCACATCGGTCTTCGCGGTCCAGCCGGTGTAGTCGTCGCAGCATCCGTGCAGCAGCCACAGCGTGGGCCAGCTGCGGTGCGGCCGGGGCGTCCAGCCGTCGGGGGTGAGCAGCCGGACCTTGGCGGTGCGGCCGAGCGCGGGGGAGGAGACGGTCAGATCGAGTTGCCGGGCGGCGATCCGCCGCTCGGCAACCACCCGGGCCGCTCCACCGACCTGGGCCTGGGCGGGCACGGCGGACAGCGCGAGTGCGGCGATGACGCCCAGCAGGGGCAGTACGCGAACGAGTCGTCTCACCGCTGGTATCCGATCCCCGAGCCGAAGGCGAACAGCGTTCCGCCGCCCGTCACCTGACGCACCGAAACCGGCAGCTTACCGGTCGGCGCGGTGCCGAGCAGGGTGTTCGCCAACGCGGTGACGGAGACCGGCTGGTAGTCGTAGGCGGCCAGATATGTTGTGGCGGTGGGGAAGTAGGCGATGTCGTACGGGCCGCCGACCGAGGCGACCACGATCGGCCGCCCGGTGGCCAGGAGTTGCCGCACCAGGCTCTGCTGGGCGGAATCGCTCCAGGCGTTGTAGCTGGTCACCACGGTGACGTCATGGGCCCTGGCCGCGGCCACAGCGGTGTCGATGGCGTGCTGGTCCGGTGAGCCGGTCCACAGACGGTCGGTGGCCAGCCCCTGGGCGGCCAGGGCGTTCGCCAGGTTCAGCGTCGTGGCGGTCCCCCATCCGGTGACCAGGACCCGCGTCCCGGAGTGCGCTGTCAGCGGCAGCACGCGGCGGGTGTCGCGCAGCAGGGTGATGGAACGGCGGGCGATCCCGGCCATCACACCCGGGGCGTCGAACGGGTTGCGGGGCGCGGCCGGGTAGCGGTGCTGGAGCAGGCCCAGTTGGGCCTTCATCCGCAGGATGCGGTGCACCGACTGGTCGATGCGCGCGGTGCTGATCATGCCGGTGCGCACGGCGTTCAGCACCGCGTGCACCGCGCCCGGCAGGTCGGGTGGCATCAGCAGTTCGTCGTCGCCCGCGCTGATGGCGTCCAGCACCACCTGGTCCGGGGCGATCCCGGCCAGCGCGGCGGCGCTGAGCGCATCGGTGATCACCACTCCGTCGTAGTGCAGCGTGCCGCGCAGCAGGCCGGTGACGATGGGCCGGGAGAGGCTGGCGGGCAGTCCGGACGGGTCGAGGGAGGGCGCCACGATGTGCGCCGCCATGATGGACGGCACGCCCGCCGCGATGGCCGCCCGGAACGGCGGTACGTCCCTGGCCATGATCTGGGCCCGGGTCTCATGGGTGACCGCCACACCGTTGTCGGTGTTGACCGTGGTGTCGCCGAGTCCCGGGAAGTGCTTGGCCTGCGCGCCCACGCCGCTCGCCGCGTAGCCGCGTACCGCGGCGGCCGCGAAGCGGGCGGTCCACCCGGTGCGGTCGCCGAACGCCCTTGGTCCGTCAGCGCTGTTGAGCGGGTTGGTGTTGACGTCCACCACGGGCGCGTCGTCCGTGTTGATGCCCAGCGCCCGCAGTTGCGCGCCGCTGACCGAGGCGGCGCGGTAGGCGGCGGCCGGGTCGAAGGTGGCGCCTATGGCCATGTTGCCCGGCGACACGGCGAGCGGTGCGCCGATCCGGTTGACGGTGCCGCCCTCCTGGTCGGTGCTGATCTGCAGCGGGACGCCGCCGGGGGCGGCGGTCGCGGCGTGCTGTAGTCCGGCGGACAGCGCGGTGATCTGCCGGGGGTCGTTGAGGTTGTCGCTCCAGGAGAAGTAGATGACGCCGCCGAGGTGGTACCTGGACAGCAGTTGCGCGCCGTTGCCCACGTCGGCGCCGTACAGCCGGTGGTTGGCCGCTACGTCCACGGGGTCGGTGGTGGTGGCGGTGGCGCCGTACACCTCGGAGACGAACAGCTGGCTGACCTTCTCCGGTAGCGTCATCCGCGTCATCAGCATGTTGACCTGGTGGTCCGTGGCGGTGGCGAGTGGCGCGGCGGCGGTGCCGACGGTGACCGCGGCGGCCGTCAGCAGAACGGTCGTGACCGCACCAGCACGCATCAGCGCCTCCCGGCGACGAAGTGACGGACCGTGCGCGGCATTGCACCGCGTCGCTGACGCGGTGTCAATATCCTGCGCCGGCAGGCGGATCCCGGCCGCGCGCTCATTGACCGGGACCCGTCACATGCGTACGTTCCCAGGCATGTCACCGATGAGCAGACGCGGGTTCGTCGCCGCGACCGCGCTCGGTGTCGGCACCGTCGGCGCCGCTGCCCCGGCGCACGGCCGGGAGCCGGTACTGACCGGTGCGGACGTACTGGCGGCACAGGGCTGGCGGGCGCTCGCCGGACGCCGGACGGGCGTGCTCACCAACCCCACCGGTGTACTGCGCGACCTCACCCACATCGTGGACGCCATGACCGCCGCGAACGCCCGACCGGTCGCCGCGTTCGGCCCGGAACACGGCTTCCGCGGCACCTCCCAGGCCGGTGGCTCCGAGGGCGACTACACCGATCCGCGCACCGGCATCCCGGTCTACGACGCCTACGGCGCGAGCGCGGAGCAACTGGCCGCGATGTACCGCAAGGCGGGCGTGGACACCGTGGTGTTCGACATCGCCGGCGTCGGCGCCCGTTTCTACACCTACACCTGGACGATGTACGTGGCGATGGTGGCGGCGGTGCGCACCGGCGCCGCGTTCGTCGTGCTGGACCGCCCCAACCCCAACGGCGGCCAGGCATACGGCCCGCAGCTCGACCCGCGATTCGCGACCGGTGTCGGACTCAAACCCGTCGTGCAGCAGCCGGGCATGACCGCTGGTGAACTGGCCAGGATGTTCGACGCGATCTTCGTGCCCGGTGACACCGGCGGCCGACGGCTGAGCAGTCTGGACGTCGTACCGGTGCGCGGCTACCGGCGCGACATGCTGTTCACAGACACCGGTCTGCCCTGGGTGCCGCCCAGCCCCAACATGCCCACCGGCGACACCGCGCTGCTCTACCCCGGAACCTGCCTGTTCGAGGGCACCCTGCTCTCCGAAGGCCGAGGCACCACCCGGCCGTTCGAGATGATCGGCGCGCCCGGCATCGACTGGCACTGGGCGGAGACGCTGAACGCGATGGGCCTGCCGGGCGTGCGGTTCCGGGAGAACTACACGGTTCCCACCTTCGACAAGTTCGCGGGCACCACCTGTGGCGGTGTCCAGGTGCATCTCACCGACCGCCGCGGGGTGGACCCCATCACCACCGCGGCGGCCATGATCGTGACCGCCCGCCGGCTGTACCGCTCGGTCTTCGGCTGGCGGCCCGACCACTGGATCGACGACCTGACCGGCTCCAGCAGGCTGCGCACCATGGTCGACGCGGGCGCCCCGGCCGACGAGGTGGTCGGCGCCTGGCACACCGAACTCGAAGTGTTCCGCGAGCGCCGCGAACCGTTCCTGCTGTACCGCTAGCCCGCGCGCACACCGAACGAGGGGAGAACCGCGATGTTCGCCCGCCGAGCCGCCCTCGCGGCCGTGGCACTGGCCGCCACCGTGGGGCTGGTCGCCGCTACCGCGCCCGCCGGCGCCGTAGCGACTCATCCGGCCCGGCCCCCCGCCAACGGCCGCTTCGACCAGCCGCACCGGGACTTCGCGCCACCGTGGACCGTACTGCGCGGCGGTACCCCCGAGCAGGCCGGGCTCGACCCGGCCCCGATCCGCACCGCACTCGCCGAAGAGGACGCCTGGACCAGGCCCGACCCGGCCACCGGCCACCCGATGTTCTCCGGCCAGGTCACGCTGCTGGCCCACGACGGAGTCGTGGTGGCCGACCACGCCAGCGGCTACGCGCTGCGCTACGCGGACCGCCAGGGCGATCCGCTCCCCGCGGCCCGGCAGATCCCCATGCGCACCGACACCATCTTCGACCTGGCGTCCCTTTCGAAGCTGTTCACCTCCATCGTGGCGGTGCAGCAACTCCAGGCCGGGCGGCTCCAGCTGAGCGCCACCGTCGCCAGCTACCTGCCGGAGTTCGCCAGCCACGGCAAGGGCTCGATCACCATCGAGGAACTGCTCACCCACACCTCCGGCCTGCCATCGGACCCCAGCCCGCCGCTGTGGCAGTACCCCGACATGCCCTCCCGGGTCAGGGCCATCCTGGACACCACCCCGCAGAACCCGCCGGGCAGCACGTACCTGTACTCCGACCTGAACATGCTCACCCTGCAACAGGTGCTGCAACACATCACCGGCGAACCGCTGGACACCCTGGTGCGAGACGGCATCACCGGGCCGCTGGGCATGCGCGACACCATGTACAACCCGCCCGCCCCGCTCCGGACGCGGATCGCCGCCGAGGAGTACGAGGACGGCCCTGGCGAGCCGCAACGCGGGCTGGTGTGGGGGCAGGTGCACGACGAGAACGCGTGGGCGCTGGGGGGTGTCGCCGGACACGCCGGTGTGTTCTCCACCGTCGCAGACGTGGCGGTGCTCGCCCAGACCGTCCTCAACGGCGGTACGTACCGCGGGCATCGGATCCTGAGCCAGTACTGGGTGCGACAGATGCTGACCGACTTCAACAGCCGGTTCCCCGGCGACGGGCACGGTCTGGGCTTCGAACTCGAACAGCGCTGGTACATGGGCCGGTTGGACAGCCCCGCCACCGCGGGGCACACCGGCTTCACCGGCACGACCATCGTCATCGACCCCGAATCCCGCTCCATCGCGCTGCAGTTCAGCAACCGCGTGCACCCCACCCGTGACTGGGGCTCCACCAACCCGGCCCGCCGCGCCGCCGCCGACGGCCTGGCCGACGCGATGGCGATACGCGCACCGCACGGCGTACCGTCCTGGTACTCCGGCATCGGCGACGCCGGCACCGCGACGCTCACCGTCTCCGTCACCCCGCGCGGCGGTCCGCTGGCCATCCGCTACGACACCTTCGTGGACACCGAACCCGGCAGCGACTTCGTCCACCTGGAGTCCAGCACCGACGGCGGCGCCACCTGGCAGCCGGTCCCGGTCACCGTCACCGGCCCGGGCGCACCGCCCGGAACGCAACTGGCACTGTCCGGCGGCACCCGTTCCTGGTGGCGGGCATCCGCCCAACTCCCGGCGCACCAAGGCGCGGTGCTGCTGCGCTGGCGCTACACCACGGATCCGGCCTACACCGGCCGGGGGGTGAACGTCTCCGGTGTGCGGATTCACGACGGCCGCGGGCTGCTGTTCAACGGCGACCAGGACCCGGGCGCGTTCACCCCCGACGCGTGGACGCTGAGCAGCCGCTGAGGATGCGACTCGCCCGATGTGCCGAATAATGTCCGACTGATCGCCATATGTGAGTCTAGGAGGGATATCGGTGGTATCAGGCTGCCGCCATTGAGGAACGAAGAGGGTGAGTGACTGGTGCGTCTGTCGGCTCGCTATACGACGTCCGCCTGTATCGCCGCCGCACTGCTCGGGGTCCAGGGGCTGCTCATGCCCTGGTCCATCGCCGCCGGCGGACCGCTGACCGTACCGCTCGACGATTCCGGGGCCACCGCCGGTTCGCCCTTCTGGGTGGATCCGCGCAATCGCGCCGACGAGCAGGCCGCGGTGTGGCAGGAGCGGGGCCGGGAGGACGACGCGGACCTGCTGCGGCGGATCGCCGACCAGCCGACGGCGACCTGGCTCGGCGAGGGCGATCCGACCGAACGCGTCCGGCGGGTCACCATGGAGGCCCAACTGTCCCGCCGCGTACCGGTGTTGGTCGCCTACAACATCCCCCACCGCGACTGCGGACAGTACTCCGCCGGTGGGGCCGCGGACGGTGCCGCCTACCGCGCGTGGATCGACCGGCTGGCCGACGGGATCGAGAACCGCAGGGCCTGGGTGGTACTGGAGCCCGACGCGGTGGCCCAACTGGTCACCTGCCCCGCCAACCAGGGCGATCGCGAACGGCTCGACCTGCTGGCGTACGGCGTGCGGACGCTCAAGTCGCTGCCCAACACGGCCGTGTACCTGGACGCCGGAAACGCGGGCTGGATCCGCGATCCGCGGCAACTGGTGGACGCGTTGCGCAAGGCCGACATCAAGGAGGCCAACGGGTTCGCCCTCAACGTCTCCAACTTCCAGACCACGCAGGCCAGTGAGGAGTACGGGCATCGGCTGTCCGCACTGCTGGGCGGTACCCACTTCGTCATCGACACCAGCCGCAACGGCGGCGGTCCGCTGGTCCGCGCCCAGCAGGCGGCGGAGCAGGAAGGCGCGCAGTCCTGGTGCAACCCGCCGGACCGGGCGCTGGGCCGCCCTCCGACCACGGCGACCGGCGACCGCCAGGTCGACGCCTATCTGTGGGTCAAGCGCCCCGGCGAGTCCGACGGCGCCTGCCGGGGCGGCCCGCCCGCGGGTCAGTGGTGGCCGGACTACGCCCTCCAACTGGCCCGCAGGTCAGGCAACTGGCCGTCGGTCACCGAACGTGAACCCAGCGGGCCTGCGAAGGAGTCCCGCGCCGGTCGGTGAGGAACAGCATGTACCAACCGGACGGCACCAGCGACGGATCCCGCGGCACGGTGACGGTCACCGAACGGTCGTGCCGCACCAGGTCCAGGGCGATCGAGCGCTGTTCCACATCGGTGACGTGGGTGACCGCGCTCGGCCGCATCAGCCGCGCCGCGCGCACCCCGCCGGCCGACCCGCTGCGGAAGGTCACCGACTGTCCGCGCTCCACTTCCACCGGGCCGGAGCCCAACTCCGGCCTGGTCCGGCCGTAGAGGTACGGCGGGCTGTAGACCTCGATGCGCTGCTCGAAGGGGGCGTCCTCGGTGTTGGCCTTGTCCGCGAACAGCGGGTTGGAGCCGAAGACGGCGATCCGCCCGTCCGGCAGCAGCAGCGCCTCGGAGTGGTAGTCCCGCCCGACGGTCGGCGCGGCGGCCGGACGGAACGTGCCCTGGGCCGGGTCGTAGAACTGCGCCCTGAGCACGTCGCTGGCCTCCTTGCCCCGGTAGTCCAGCGATCCACCCGAGGTGAACACGGAGTCGTCCGGGGTGAGCACCGCGTTGAGGTAGCGGGTGCCCTGCGGCAGGTCGGGGCCGTCCTCGTAGCGCGGACGTTCCTGACCGAGGTCCACGACAGCGGTGCGCCCGGTCGACCGGTGCGACTCGCCCACCCCGCCGCCGCCGAGGATCATCACCGACTGCCGCTGCGCCGGCGGCAGCAGTACGGACGCGGAGGTCTCGGTCTGGTCGGGGTCGTGCAGACCCGGCACCGGGGTGAAGGTGTTGGCGCGCGGATCCCACACGCCGGGGGTGCGGCCCTGGTCGGCCGGACCGTAACCGGCGTTGGAACCGGAGTAGAACAGCTTGCCGCCCTTGGTGAGGAACAGCGCCGGATAGGTGGGGAAGTAGCGCGTCGGCCCCGGCGACCACCTGCGCGTCGCAGGGTCGAAGATCTCGTTCTTGCCGGGGATGATCTGGCCCATGTCGTCCAGGCCGGAGACCGCCATCACCCTGTTGTCCGCCAGTGTGACCAGCGTCGGGTACCAGCGGGCCTCTGACATGGACGTGACCTGGACGTAGCGCTCGGACTCCGGGTCGAAGAGGTAGGACTCCCGCAGTCCCTGGAAGTCCTTCTTGTCCAGGCCGAGTTTGGTCGCCAGGCCGTAGTGGTTGCGCGCGTCGTCGCCCTTGAGGCCGACGATCCGGTACTGGTCGGCGGTGTTGGAGATACCCGCCTCACCATCGCGCACCGACTCGACGTAGACCCGCGCCTCGCTGGCGGTGACGGTGACCTTCTTCTTCGGGCCGAAACCGGTCACCGTCTTCGTGGCGGCCGGTACGGTGATGGGAAGTTGGGAGGCGTACTCCTTGCCGGTCGAGCCGCGGAAGACCGTGCCCTTGGGGAACGTCATCGGGCGGTCCGGGCTCTCGTTCTTGATCACCATCGCGCCGCCGGCCCGCTTGACGTCGCCCTGGAGCTTCTCGTAGCGGG
Organism: Streptomyces silvisoli; assembly: GCF_029269905.1. NCBI lineage: Bacteria > Bacillati > Actinomycetota > Actinomycetes > Kitasatosporales > Streptomycetaceae > Streptomyces > Streptomyces silvisoli. The sequence continues at coordinate 75,406 of NZ_JARJBC010000028.1, forward strand.
CGGTGCCGCCCGCCACCAGGAGTTGCCCGTCGGGGAGTTGGGCGTGGCCGCCGCAGAACATGTCCTTCGGAGTCGGGATCTCCTTGAAGGTGTTGTTCACCGGGTCCCACAGCACGCTCTGGAACGTGCCGGCTCTGAAGTTCTTCTCGTTGTTGCCCGATCCGGCGATCAGCAGCACCTTGCCGGTGTGCAGCAGTGCGGCGTGGATCGAGTTGATCCGGTACTGCTTGGGCACATCGACCAGGTCCCAGTGGCCGTACATCGCCTTGTAGCCGGGCTGGTTGATCTTGTACTGGTGGTAGGAGTGCTCGGCGAAGCCCAGAGCGGCCGGGCCGTTCATCGCGGCGAGGACGACGAACGCCGCCACACCGATCGCGGTCTTGCGGGTCTGCGGGCTGGGGCGGTACCTCACAGGATCTGTCCTTTGACTGGTGCGTTGGGGTCTAGCTGGTGTGCTGTGCGACGGGGCGGGGTGCCTTCCGGCGCGGCGCCTCCGACCGCTTCCTGGCGACCGTGGTCCGCCACACCAGCACCGGTGCGAGGGCGGTCAGCAGGGCGAGCACGGCCCAGGTGCGCATCGCCACATGGGTGTGGCCGAGGAAGAACGAGGCGATCAGCGAGCCGCCGAAGACCCCCGCCCAGCCGAGATGGGTGGAGAAGGTGGCGAGCCGGTCGGGGCTGGCCGAGTCGCCCTTGGCGGTGACCACGAAACCCGCCTTGCGCCGCAGCAGTGCGCCGACCAGCGATCTGGCGTACAGCGGCGCCGACAGCGCGGACATCACCATGCCGGCCGCGCCGGAGGAGCCCTCCGGCTCGTGCGGGCTGACGTTGTGCCGACGGTTCCACAGGTACAGCCCGATCTGCAGGGCCGCGGCGTCGCTGTAGAGCATCATCCAGATCTGCGACTCGATGTGCACCCCGGAGGCGCCCAGCACCAGGAACAGCACGCAGGAGACGCCGCCGAGCAGCCAGTTGAGCGCCGACATCGGATAGAAGGTCACCAGCAGCGAGTAGTTGAGCAGTCGGCCGGGGGAGAGGGTGCAGTGCGTCTTCCAGAACTGCCGCAGCAGCGTCTCGTAGGTGCCCCGGCTCCAGCGCAGTTGCTGGTTGAAGAAGTCGGTCCAGGACGACGGCCCCTCACCCACCGCGAGGACGTCCGGGGTGTAGACCGAGCACCAGCGGTTGCCGGTGCGCGGATTGCGCCTGCGGTGGATCTCCAGACCGGTGGCCATGTCCTCGGTGATGGAGTCGTACAGCCCGCCGATCTGCCGTAGCGCGCTGATGCGTACGCAGTTGTTGGTGCCCACGAACATCGGTGCGCGGTAGGCGTTTCCCGCGCGCTGGATAAGCGCGTGGAACAGGAACTGCTGGCTCTCCGACGCCTTGGTCACCGCCGTGTCGCAGTTGCCGTACACCTGCGGGCCGACGACGAACGCCACGTCGGGGTCCCGGAAGTAGCCCAGCATCCGCTCCAGGAACTCCGGCAGTGGAACGTGGTCGGTGTCCACGCACGCCATGAACTCGTAGTCGCGGCCGTGCTCGCTCAGCCAGGAGTTGTAGTTGCCGTGCTTGGTCTTGGCCCGGAACGGCCCGCTGGGCCGGTTCCACTTCTCCACGCCCTTGCGGGAGAAGTGCCGCACTCCCAACTCCTCGCACATCTGCCGTACTTCGGGGGCGTTTCCCTCGTCCAGCAGCCAGATGTCGAGCGGACCGTCATGGCGCAGCCGCACCGCTCCCTGCAAGGTGGCGCGCACCATCTCCAGCGGTTCCTTGCCGGGTACGAAGCTGGTGAGGAAGGCCACCCGGGTGCCCGGCTCGGGCCGGACGGGGATCGGGTCGCGGGCGACCAGCGTGGCGTGTGCGTTGGAGACCACGTTGATCACGCGGAAGCTCTCGATCAGCCCGATGGAGACCAGCATCACCGCATCCGCCGCGGACTCCCATGCGGGCACGTAGTGCCGGTGCACCCAGTGCTCCGGCAGCATCAGCCAGACCAGCAGCAGCAACGAGACCACTGGCGCCGCGCCCAGCAGCAGGGCGCTGCGGATCCGGTGCCCTTCGGCGGCGATCAGGCTGCGGTAGCGCACCTGGTACGTGCCGTCGGTGCCGGGTTCGGGTTCGGTGAGGGGGCCGGCGAGTTGGCTGAAGCGTTCGTAGTCGTACTTGTCGGAGTGCCGTGCTCCGCGTCTGCTGGCGGTCCGCGTGCTGGGCTCGCCGCTCGGCGAGCGAGGACCCGGCGCGATGGCCGGGACCGGCAAGCGGGTGTTCGTAGCCGTACGATCGGTCGTCTGCCGGTCACTGTCCTGCGAAATCGTCACAGCATCCCCGTATGCGTAGCGAAGACTGACGCCCCAAAAGTCGCGAATGTCGAATTTCACGCAGAAGATAACAAACGATTTATGGATGGCATGACAGGCGGATCGTCGGCGCGGCGTGCGTTCGTCCGGGGGTGGTCAGGCGATGGATGCCGCCCGGCGGCGGGGGACGAGGTTCTGGATCCGAGCGTCAGTGCCAGGTAGAGGTAGACCGTCGAGGCCCCCAGTGGCCCGCCGCCCGCGGTGTGGCCGATCCAGACGCCCGGCGCGAGGTGCGTGGCGATCGACAGCAGCGCGGTCGGCGCGCCGCCCCTGCGCATCGCTCGGCCCGCACCGTCCAGCCACACCGTGATGGGCCGCGCCCTGGACCACCCGAAGGGCGCCGCTGGCCGGGGTGCCCCTGAGCCGAACGCGAGGTGAGAGCGGAACTCCCCGTTCAGCGCAGTGCCTTGGCCGCCACCCGCAGGTCCGCCAACAGGCCCTGGTACGCCGTCTCCCGGTCGTCTGCGCGCAGCACCGCGGAGGGGTGGATGGTCGCGACGAGAGGCGGGCCGCTGTCCCCCTCCAGCGGGAGCGTCAGTAGGGTGCCGCGTTCCCTGGTCACCCGGAACGAGCCGCCCAGTAGGGCCTTTCCGGCCGTCGCGCCGAGGGCGATGACGACTTCGGGGTCGATCAGTCGCAGTTCGGCGGTCAGCCAGGGTTTGCACGCGGCGACCTCGTGCAGGCTCGGGGCCTTGTGGATCCGCCGCTTGCCGCGCGCGTCCCACTCGAACTTGAAGTGCTTGACCGCGTTCGTGATGCACGTCAGCGCCGGATCGATGCCCGCCTCGTCAAGGGCCCGCATCAGCACGCGGCCGGCCGGCCCGACGAACGGCTTGCCCTGGCGGTCCTCTTGGTCCCCGGGCTGCTCGCCCACCAGCACCACCCGGGCCGAGGCGTCCCCGGAGCCGAAGACGGTCTGGGTCGCATCCCGGTACAGGGGGCAGCCCCGGCAGCCGGCCGCGGCTGCCCTGAGCCCCGCCAGACCCGTGCCGTCGGGCACAAGGGGCCCGGCGTCGTACGCTTCCGGCTCGCCGCTGCGCGCCATGGCGGCCTCCGTCCATCCCGGCGGTCCCTACGGCCCCCTCTGGCCTGCGGCTACCCAGGCGTGCGGATTTCAGGCCGCTACGGAACGGATGCGCACATTCACGTCGGGTGCCTGCTGCCGAGCGCCGGGTGTGAACGCTTGCTGCGCCGCGCGGAGTTGGGCGACGCAGGTGCGGGCGCGGATCAGCGTCTCGCCGCGCTGAAGACTCCCGCCCGTGCCGCTGCCGCGGCGGCTCCGGCGGCGCGGTCCGCGGCCCTCACCGGTCGGACGGACGGCGGGGTGAGGGCCGAGCCCCCGCGGCCGGTCAGGGCGCGCCCGGTCCTGGACCGACGTCGTCGGGCGTGGGGCCAGGGGCTGCGCCGCGGTCGGGAGCCGCGGCGAGGCCGGGTGCGGGAGCGGTGTTGATCCGGGGCAGGGAGTACGGATGCTCGCGCCGCAGCCAGTCGATCAGCCGTTCCCGGATCGTGCAGCGCAGCGTCCAGATGTCGGCGGAGTCCTTGGCGGTGGCCAGCGCCCGCACCTGGATCGTGGAGGGCGTGGTGTCGGTGACCACCAGGCTCCACGCCCGTCCGTCCCAGGCCTCCGACTCCTTGAGCACGTTGTGGAGTTGGTCGCGCAGCAGGTCGATGGGCGTGGCGTGATCGAGGTGGAGGAAGACGGTGCCGGTCATCTGCGCGCTGCCGCGCGACCAGTTCTGGAACGGATGGCTGGTGAAGTAGGACACCGGCATGGTGATCCGCCGTTCGTCCCAGGTGTTGACCACCAGGTACGTCAGCGTGATCTCCTCGACCGTGCCCCACTCGCCCTCCACGACCACCGTGTCGCCCAGGCGCACCATGTCACCGAAGGCGATCTGCAGTCCGGCGAAGAGATTGCCCAGCGTGGACTGCGCGGCGATACCGGCGACCGCGGCGATCACACCGGCTGACGCCAGTACGGAGGTGCCGACCGCCTGCATGGCCGGGATCTGCATCAACATCACGGCCGCCGCGACCACGGCCACGGCAGCGGTGACCACCCGCTGGATCACCGTCACCTGGGTGCGTACCCGTCGGACCCGCGCGGGATCCTGCGAGGTGGCGGCGTAGCGGGCATAGCTGGACTCGACCACGGCAGTGGCGACCCGCATGGCCAGCCAGGCGAGCGCGCCGATCAGCACCAGCGCCAGCACCCGGTTGATGCCGGTCTCATGCCCGTGCCCGATGTGCGCCGCACCGTAACTGGCCAGCAGCAGGCCGACACACAGCGCTATCCGCAACGGCCAACGGCACCGGCGCAGCAGATGCCACAGCGGGCTGTCCGGGCGCCGGGCGCCGATTCTGCGCAGCGTCCGGTCAGCGGTCCAGCTCACGGCCAGCGTGATGACGATGGTGCTTCCTGCGACGATCACCGGTCGCAGCACGGTCTCCATATCAGCCTTCCTCGGACTCGACACGTCGAGCAGTGGCGCGCGGCTGCGGCTGCCACTGCGACCGTAACCGGCACGACTGGTGCGCGTACCCGCCGACCCGCGTGACCAAGCTCACCCTCACCGGCCGTCCGGTCTGGTCCGGGGCCGCAGGATCTTTCGGAAGGACGTCGAGACAGCAGCCGGTCAGCGGCACAACGGCTCCCGCGGCGCCGTGCCAGCGTGTCGGGAGCCGCCCCGCGGGGCGCCGCACGCGGGACCAGTTCGTCGGCATCACCAGCGTGGTAACGACCGGTACGCGGGACGTGGTCAAGCTCACAGCGAAGGCACCCGGACAGCGCGCCTCGTGTGGGCGCGCGGCTGCCTCACTCCCCGCCGCCCGGAGCCCTCAGGGTGGCTCTGGCGTGGCTGATCAGGGCGCGGGCCGCAGGACTGAAGGGGCCGCGAGGGGCCTGGGCGTGGCCGTACTCCCCCGCTCCACGGCCGCCTGGCCCTCTCCTGGCGCACCACAGGCCAACGCGAACCGGTTGACCGCTGTGGCCCGCCACGAGCTGGCCCGCCACCCGGCCACCAACGCCGTCGTGCTCGCCAACCGGAAGATGCACCACGCCGGGCTGTCGGCGGCCGCTCGCGGCACGCCGGACCTCGCCCGCTCCGGGGCACTGGCGGCGATCACCGACACCTACCGGAACACCATCGGCGCGGACGCGGCCATACTCAACGACCGCGCCTCGCTGACCCCGCCCCAACGACGAGAAATACGGCGAGCGTTACATGAGCGGCTCGGCCGACACCGGCTTCGCGCTCGCCCGTTGGACTTCTTCGTTCCCCGGGCCACCCCGCATCCGCTGGCTCGCTGCTCCAACGCAACCGGCCGACCGGCGCGTTGGAAGGGGCTCGGCGACGGGACCACCTGTGGGTCGGCGAGTCGCGGCAGCCCCCGCCCGCGGTCCCACGAGCGGCCGAGCGGCGATCCTGCGTGGCACACGCACGCCCTGCCGACCAGCCACAGTTGTCATGCGCGAAGGGGTGGACGGCCTGCTGAAGACCCCTTTGGATGCGGCCGAGCGGTAACCAGCCGCCGGATCAGGCCGGTTACGGCTGGGAGAACAGCCCGATGCCCTCGGGGACGAGCCGCTCTGTGCCGTCGCACGGATGGTTGCGCACGGTCGCCCGGTCGCTTCCGGGGCCGCGGGCGACCAGGGTGGCCGAGCCGCCGCCGTCCAGGTCCACCGCGTTGTCCGCGCCGATGGCCCGCATCGCGTGGGCGAACTGGGTCAGCGTCATGCCGTGGTGGCCCTGCGGATTGCCATCCAGCGCCAGCAGATACAGCCGGTGGCCACCGGCGCCGTAGCCCGCGCCCGCCCGCACCGCGCTCTGCCGGTCGTCCAGGTCGTTCAGCGGGCGGCCGTCGCGCAGGATCGGTACCGCCCCTATGGCGAACCGCAGCGGCCGGGGCTGAACCCTGGCCAACTGGTGAGACAGGCCCTGCTGTTCACGCTCGGCCAGTTGCCGCAGGACCTGTGCCAGACCGGCCGGAGCGGTGCCCTCCTGGGAGACGGTCTCGGCTGCCATGGTCAACGGCGGTGTGGCGGCGGGGATTCCGGCCTGCTGGTGTTGTACGTCGACCTGGTCGCCGACGCGCAGCTGCTTCAGCGCCTGAGCGCCACCATCCCGGCCGACCAGCACCACGGTGTCACGCGGGATCGACCCCGAACCGGGCTGTGCGGCAACGGAGTCGACCCGGCCGCCGCGCACCGTCACCTCGTACGTCTGCGCACCGCACCCCATGGCGCGCGGGCCGCAGACCGCGCGGTAGCGGGAGGCCTTGCCCCACTGGTCGGTGAAGGCGGAGATGCCGCCCTCGGGAATCGCGTACTGGTTGAAGCCGCGCAGTGCGAGCGCGCCGTGTGCGGTGTTGACCGAACCCGTCACCGACACCCGGTCCAGGCGCGCCACGCCGTCGGTGCCGATGCCGATCACGTCCTCCACCGAGGCGCCCCGGGGCAACCGTGGCCCCATGCGCTGACTGCGCGGCGCCGCGGCCTTGAGCACCTCGCCCTCGGAGATCGCCGGTCCGACGGCGGCGCCGGTCGCGGTCGCCCCCTTTATGTCGAAGAAGTCCCCGTTCACACCGGCCACCGCGCCCTGGGCGTTGGCCATCCGCGACACGGTGTCCCGCGCCGCCACCGCCCCGGGCCGCAGCAGGCCCACCCGTACCCGGCGGTCGTTGAGATCGGCGATCAGCACATGGCCGTAGGCTATGCCGCGCCCGGCGGGCACCGTGAAAGCCCGGTACTCGACGCCAGGCGCGACCTGGAAGCGTTCGGTGAAACGCACCGCGCCATCGGCGGAAGCGTTGATCACCCCGGTTCCGGTGCTCAGCACACCGGTGAGGATCAAGGACACCCAGGCCGCCCGCGGGCGGCACGCACATCTGGCCACGACTTCCCCAAGTGCTCATCGGATACGGGATATCCAGATGAATACCCGTGAATTCGTGCCGATTAGCTGGGATATGCCTACATGGCCGACGGACTCGCCGCGTTTGGCCGCGCAGGAATTGCGGGACAGCGCGCGGTGTGGTTTCTGATTGGCCAACGGTCCGGTTGATCAACGGGATTGGCCGCTGCGGTCCTCGTCGATCAGCGTTTGCGCGCCCGACTGGGCTGTACGCGGGTCGGCTCGCCCTCGACCTTCGGATGGTCAGGCGGATACGGCATGTCGCCCAGGCCCTCGTCACGGGCCTGCCGTTCGGCCAGTTCCAGCAGGGGTTCCAGACCGAAGGCGTGATCGGCCATGTCCGCGTGTACGTCGCCGAGTTCGGCGAACCGCACCGGAACGGTGGCCAGGTCGAAGTCCTCCGGCTCCGCCTCGGACAACTCCTCCCAGCGCAGCGGTGTGGACACCGTGGCGCGCGGCTGGGCGCGCAGCGAGTAGGGCGAGGCGATGGTGCGGTCCCTGGCCATCTGGTTGTAGTCCACGAACACCTTCTCCCCGCGCGACTCCTTCCACCAAGCCGAAGTGACCCGATCGGGCATCCGCCGTTCCAGCACCCGGGCCAGCGCGATCACCGCCTGGCGGGCCTCGGTGAACGTCCAGCGCGGCAGCAGCGGCACATAGACGTGCACACCACGACCGCCGGAGGTCTTCGGCCAGCCGCGCAGCCCGTGCTCCGCCAGCAGCTCGCGCAGCGCGTACGCGGCGCGTACCGCGTCGCGGTAGCCGGTACCGGGCTGCGGGTCGAGGTCGATCCGCAGCTCGTCGGGGTGCTCGGTATCGGAACGCCGTACCGGCCAGGGGTGGAACGTCAGACAGCCGAGGTTGGCCGCCCACAACACGGCGGCCGGTTCAGTGGGACACACCTCGTCGGCGAACCGGCCGCTGGGGAAGGCGATCCTGGCTGTCGGCAGCCACTCGGGCAGGTTCTTGGGGGCCCGCTTCTGGTAGAAGAACTCGCCCTCGACGCCGTCCGGGAAGCGCTGCAACGTCGTGGGCCGGTCGCGCAGACCGCGCAGCACGCCGTCGGCGACCGCCAGGTAGTAGCGGGCCACGTCCAGCTTGGTGAAGCCGCGCTGCGGGTAGTACAGCTTGTCGGGGTTCGACAGCCGTACCGTGCGCCCGGCCACGTCCAGCTCGACGGCTCCTGCCATGGCTCCACGCTAGGTTCTCCTCGCCGTCGCCGCGCGCCGTGGCCCACCCGGCCGCAACATCGGAGTATGCGCCTGCCCGTGATGCCGCCCGTCGCCCCGATGCTCGCCAAGTCGGTGGCCGACATTCCGCCGGGCATGCAGTACGAGGCCAAGTGGGACGGCTTCCGGGCCATCGTCTTCCGGGACGGCGACGAGGTGGACATCGGCAGCCGCACCGGCAAGCCGCTCACCCGCTACTTCCCCGAGGTGGTGGCCGCGGTACGTGCCGAGCTGCCGCCGCGGTGCGTGGTGGACGGGGAGATCGTCATCGCCCACGAGGGGCGGCTGCACTTCGAGGAACTGCTGGAGCGTATCCATCCGGCCGCTTCCCGGGTCCGTACGCTGGCCGAGCGCACGCCCGCCTCGTTCGTCGCCTTCGACCTGCTGGCGCTGGGGGACGACGCGCTGCTTGACACACCGCAGGAGGCCAGGCGGCGGGCGCTGGTGGCGGCTCTCAAGGACGCCGCCGCGCCGGTGTACACCGCACCGGCCACCACCGACGAGGCGCTGGCCCGCGAATGGTACGGCCAGTTCGAGGGCGCCGGTCTGGACGGGGTGGTCGCCAAACCGCTCGATCAGGCGTATCGGCCGGGGGAGCGGGTTATGTTCAAAGTTAAACATGAGCGGACCGCGGACTGCGTCGTCGCCGGGTACCGGTTCCACAAGAGCGGTCCCGTGATCGGCTCTCTCCTGCTCGGCCTCTACGACAGCGGCGGCCGACTGCACCATGTGGGGGTCTGCGCCTCGTTCCCGATGGCGCGGCGGAAGGCCCTGGTCGAGGAGTTGGCGCCGCTGCGGCTGGACGACGTGTCAGGCCATCCGTGGGCCGACTGGGCCGACGAGGAGGCGCACGCCACGACCCGGATGCCCGGTGGCCCCAGCCGCTGGAGCGGCGGCAAGGACCTCAGCTGGGTGCCGCTGCGCCCGGAACGCGTCTGTGAGGTGGCCTACGACCACATGGAGGGCTCGCGGTTTCGCCATACCGCCCAGTTCCGCCGCTGGCGGCCCGACCGCTCGCCGGAGGGCTGCACATATGACCAGTTGGAGGAACCTGTTAGCTATGACCTGTCAGAGCTACTGGGCGGCTGAACGCCCGCCACGCTCGGCGAGGCCGTAGGCGCCGCGAACGCCGAGAATATCCAGGCGTCTGGACGATTTCATCATGGGGACGCTGGCCAGTTGGCTCTCCACCGTGCGGGTGACTGGCTGTGGATGAATGTGATGGTCGGATAACCTGCGGCGTCGCCGTTGCTGTGTCTATTTCCTGGCCCGCTGCTGAGGATCACGTATTCAGGCGGGGCCATCGCGGCCACGGAGAAGAGTCAGACCCGCAAGCGGCCTGGCTCATCGCTTCGGAAGACGAGTCGGTGATGGCCATGGCCGGATGGATCACAGCCGACGGGGCGGCCGATGCGGCCGCCCCGTACGCCCGAGCCGCTGCGGGGCGCCTGCAACGCGGTCGGCGCGTTCACCGGCCAGCCGCTCCGGGCCCTGGCGGGGTGCGCCGTTTTCGGCCCACCCCGCCGACGCGCTTCGGGAAGGCCGTGGATCACTCAGGCCGAACTTGTGCCGCCTGCATGCCTTTTTGACCCCTCTCCGCGACAAAGCTCACGGTCTGGCCCTCCTTCAGGGACTTGAAGCCGTCCGACTCGATGGCCTTGAAGTGCACGAAGAGGTCATCGCCTCCGCCTTGCGGAGTGATGAAGCCGAACCCCTTCTCGTCGTTGAACCACTTCACCGTGCCGGTCTGCCGATCGCTCACGAGGCCGCCAATCGCCGTTTCCAGAGGCCACATGCCCCTACCGAATCGGTCACTCCCCGCTTCGGCCGCCGCTCAACCCTGGAGGGCAGCGATCAAGAACCGCTCGGTGCGTGCGCCCGGCTGCGGCGCGGTCGGGCCAGAATGGAGAAACGACATGTCGATCAATGTTTCTACCGTTGACGTGACGGTGTATCGAGGTCGGCGCGTCCGGCGCCAGCCCACACGTCGCATGCGCGGCTGGACGCTGCCGTTCGTACCCGGCACAACGCGTGCTGGAGGGCCCTGGAGCAGTCGGCCGTGCCGAAGTGTCCTACAGTAATGGGGCTGCGGCCGACCCACTCAACCCGGCAGCAACCCACCGTCTCCAACCGCCTCCGAAAGCCGTCGACTTGTCGTCGCGGGTGAAGGCCGCTGACGCAATCGCCGCACTCACGACTTGACGCGAGTGCGCTTGCGCGCCGAACGCCGCCGCAACACGCGGCGCTCGTCCTCGGACAGACCACCCCACACGCCCGACTCCTCACCGTGCTCCAGCGCCCACTCAAGGCAGACGTCTGCGACCGGGCACCGCTCGCAAACGGTTTTGGCCCCCTTGATCTGCAGCAAAGCCGGGCCAGCCGTTCCAATGGGGAAGAACAGCTCAGGGTCCTCGTCGCGACAGGCGGCCTTGTCGCGCCAGTTCATGATCGCCTCCAATCAACGTGAGCTTCCGTTGGCCTCGGCCCGCCACGGCTCAGGTACGGCGACACAACGCCACAACCCCCGTTCCGTAACGGGACTCCAGTGTTCGCGTGCCCCGATATACCGGGCTGTACCAACCTGTCCCTCGAAGACCTGCCGGGGTAAGCCGGACCCCCGGCCGGAGGCTGATCTGTTGACCTGGCGGTGGTAGGAGATGGCGTCGCTGGCACGGTCGAATCCTCAATCTCCGATGCCCCGGCGCACCATGGCCAAGGTCACTGACGAGCTGGGATCTGCCCACGGCACACGGTGTGAATAACCTGAGAAGCCCCGCGAGCGCGAACGCTACTGCTGCAACAGCGGTGCCCAAGCCGCTACGCCGTCCGGCCCGCCAGCGTGTTGCCGCAGCTGTCTCGAACTGCCAGGAACTGCTGCGTTACACCTAGCCTGAGCAGGCACGCAAGGGGGCCTCAGGGACCGGGGTTTGGGCAGTTTTCTGCGCGGCAGGCTTCACCTATGGGCAGTGAACTGTGGACTGGCTCAAGTGAAAGATTTCGGTTGTCCAGCGTGACGGCATGTGGCCGGACGACGGTGGCAGCGATCGGGGAGGTCGATCTCGACTCCTCGCCGCAGTTGAGCGCCGCACTCGATGTGGCGGTGTCAGATGGCGCTGACCGCGTAGATGTGGACTTCAGCCGGGTGACGTTCTGTGACTGTGCCGGGTTGAATGCCCTGCTCGCAGCTCGTTGCCGGTGCTGGGGAGCCGGGGTCGTGTTCGGCGTTTTCGGTCCCGTCTCGCCTGTTGTGCTGAGGCTGTTCCGTGTGACGGAGGTGATCGAGACGCTGCCGGTTCGGTAGGCGGCCTGAAGTATCCGCGTGGGACCCCGGAGCTTCACCACGCTGTGAAAGGGACGCTCACCCGCGGGAAAGGCCTCCCGCCGGACGAAGGCACGCTCTGACGAGCTGAGCGATGCCTCCGACCTCGATGCCTGGGGTGACACCGTCGAAGCGCCGCGCGGCGCCAGGCGACACAACCACCTCTGTAGGCGGCCGAGTTCCATTGGACGAGCGCGAGCTGTAGCGGGCATGGCCGCGGACTTTGTCCCACGGTCAGCCGCCGGGGCAACAGTATGATCCGCGGCCCCTCGCGGCCTGTGACTGGACTGACTGTCTGTTGGGCGGTCCGTGATGGCCGTCCCCAGTCAACTGTGCGCTATGGCCACCTACTTCAAGCTCGCAGTGGTCACGGAAGTCATGGAATGGTCAGCACAGCCTTGCCCGTGAACGCGCGTCCGGTGAACGCGGCGAGGGCGTCGGGCAGGGCGTTCCAGCCGTCGATGTAGCCGATCGCGGGATGGAGCCGGCCATCCCGGAGCAGGGCGACGAGGCGCTCGAGATCCGTGCCGAAGGCGCCGCTGGCGTATGAGAGGAAGGACTGCAGGCGGGCGCCTTCGTGTCCGATGAAGTCGTAGATCGAGACTGTGCCGGGCTCGCCGCTGGTGGTGCCCAGCAAGACGATGGTGCCGCCGGGCTCCACCTTCGATACTGCGGCGTTCAGCGCCGGGCCGCCGACGGATTCGCTGATCAGGTAGTAGAGGCCGTCCGCGGCCGCTATCTCGGGCAGCACCTCGACCGCGCCCAGAGCACGGAGGGCGGCCGCATGCTCCTTGATCCTCGCGGCGCTGGCCGAGCGGCCTCAGCGCCACAGCGAACTGCGGCGGCTGATCGCGGGCGTGAGCCAGAAGATGCTCACCCAGACTCTGCGGTCGCTGGAGCGCTCGGGTCTGGTCTCCCGCACCGTGACGGCCAGTGTGCCGGTGCGCGTCGACTACGCTCTGACCCCCCTCGGTGCGAGCCTCTTGCCGGTGGTGACGGCGGTGAAGGAGTGGGCCGAGGAGCACATCGACCACGTCCGGGCCGCACAGCAGGAGTTCGACACCGACCACCACTGACCGGCTGTCACCCGCACTCTCCCGCAGCTCCGAGGTTCGCGGCCGTCCCCTGCACCGACACCCCCTCAACTCGCGGGTCCCCTAAGTTGGAACGGTCGTTCGTCGGATCGGCTCTCACCGGAGGCGGCGGCAGCGTCGAGGAGTTGGGTGCACACCGGTAGGAGGCGGTCGAGGAAGTAGGCGTGCAACGTTTCCAATCCGGCGCTGTCGGGATCGTGCCCATCCCGACACCGGCCTTGGCCGCGATGTCGCGTACCGGCGCGTCCACGCCCGAGGTGACGAGGACCGCGGCGGCCGCGTCCAGCAGGGTCTTTTGGTTGCGCCGGGCGTCCTTGCGCTTGGATCCGGCTGCGCTTCCCGTGCACTGGCCGCTGTCGTTCATCGCGGCACCTCCTTCCCTACCCGGCCTTGCAAAGTGGAACGCCGCTCCGTATCGTTGGCGGAGCAAGGTTCCGTTTCGCCCATGATGGCAGACCAGGGGCCCGCCTAGCAGGCCGTCTATCGCCGTCACGCTTCACCTGGACGGAAGAGCACACGCGATCGCCGACCCCCGGCGTCGGAGTGGCCGCGAGAAGCGCGCCTCCCTCCACGCTCGCCCCGGCCCGCGGCGCCACCGGCCGCCGGACCCACCGACCCATGAGTGCGAAGACACTGAACGGAAGGCACTTCCATGTCCGATTCCAACATCGCGACCGCGCAGAAGGTCGCGGGTGCGCCCACCATTGTGGTGTCCGCGAAGCCGGTCGTCCTGTCCGCCCCGGGCCGCGGTGAGAACCTCCAGGTCCGCGTGTCCGCTCCCATGACCGGCGGCGATCTGCCCGTCATCGTCTTCTCGCACGGCTACGGCTGGTCGATGAACGGCTACGCCCCGCTGGCGGACTTCTGGGCCGCTCACGGCTTCGTCGTCCTGCAGCCCACTCACCTCGACTCCAGGACGCTCGGCCTCCCTGCCGAGGACCCTCGTACGCCGCGCATCTGGCGGTTCCGTATCGAGGACCTCAAGCGCGTGCTGGATGGACTCGACGCTCTGGAAGGCTCCTTGCCGGGCCTCAGCGGGCGTCTCGACCGCGGCCGCATCGCTGTGGCGGGCCACTCCTGGGGAGCCCAGACGGCCAGCACGCTACTGGGCGCGCGCGTCCTCGACTCCGACGGCGCTCCCGGCGAGGACATGTCCGACCCCCGGGTCAAGGCGGGGGTGCTGCTCGCCATCACCGGCCTGGGCGACGACTTGACCCCGTTCGCCGCCGAGAACCTCCCCTTCCTGAAGCCATCCTTCGACAACATGACCCCGCCGGCCCTCATCGTCGCCGGGGACCACGACCAGTCCGCGCTGTCCACTCGCGGACCGGACTGGTTCACCGACTCCTACACCTACAGCCCGGGAAGAAAGAGTCTGCTCACGCTGTTCGGGGCAGAGCACTCGCTCGGAGGCATCCCGGGGTACGAGGTCGCCGAAACGACAGACGAGAGTCCTGCCCGTGTCGCTCTGATCCAGCAGCTCACCTCGGCCTTCCTGCGCAGCGCCCTCTACCCCGAGGACACCGGCTGGCAGGCGGCGGCCACCGCACTGGAGGAAGTCCCCAACCCGCTGGGCAAGTTGCAGAGCAAGTAAGCGAGCCTCACCAGGACTCACCGCGCGTGTCCCGTTGAGGCCACGGTAAAAGGAACGTCACAGGCCCTCACGGCATGGGACAGTAAATCGTTCGGCTCTGTTCCGTAGTCGGTGGTGACGCTGCGTCCGCGACTGCGATCATGAGATGTGGATGAGGCCAACTCCCTTGTGAATGTGGTGATTTCCGGGCTATCGGCGCTGGTCGTCGAGGATGTGGCGGACGACGGTGAGGTAGTCCGGGTGACAGCCCGGACTCGGGATGTCCCGGTGCCGTGTCCGGTGTGCGGGGTGCCGACGCCCGCATGCGGGAGCCCACCGGCGACCGCCGCGCACCCCCTACAAGCCCACGCTCGTCAACCCCTACCGCGACCACCTGCGCCCCCGACGCGCCGCGAACCCGGCCGTCCCCGTCAAGCAACTCTTCCGGGAGATCCGGGAGATGGGATACACCGGCGGCCTCAACCTGCTCTACCGCTACATCACCCAAGGCCGTGCCGAGGGCGAGCGGCCGGTCACCACCCCGCAGCGCTTCTCCCGCCTCCTGCTCACCCGCCCCGAGAACCTGCGCGACAAGGACACCGCCCTCCTGCGGGAACTCACCAGAACCTGCCCCGAGATGACCGAACTTGACCGGATCAGGTATTGGAGCCCCACACGACTCCGTCTGTGATCCAAGCCCTCACTTGGATCCGGTACGGGAACGGGTATCGCTTGCGTACGCGGCGAGACCGTCAGCCATGCGCTGCATGAAGCGGGTTAGGTACCAACGCCAGAACCGGCCGGAGAACCGAAGCTTTGGCTCAAAGCTTCCGGACCACGTGATGTCGGTGCCACCTTGTGTTGCCGGTGTGAGTTCGACGGTACCTCGATAGGACCGGAAGGGACCGCTCAGGTTCTCGTAGACAAACCGCCGGTGAGTGATCAACTCGACGATTGTCTCCCGGGAGATGACGCGGCCGGTGCGAAAAATCCTGGTGTCGCCGACCTTCTGCTGACCCTCGGGGTCGCCGCCATCCGCGATCGCCGCCGCGTCGATCGGTGACCACAACGGCCACGTGGCTGCGCAGGTGAGCGCCGCGTAGACGGCGTCGGGGTTCGCGCGCGAGTGCGAGGCTACGGCATACGTATACGGCACCATCCCATACTACTCTCGGACTTACGGGTGCTGGCCTTCGTGTCAGTGCTGTGAATTGGAACCCCTAGGTCGCACGCCGAGGGCATCGCCACCCGCCACGCGGCGCTGGCGCATGACTTTGAGTGCCGAAGTTGGATCAAGTACCTAAAAGAACAGCCGATCTGACGGCCCATCGGGAGCCGCTCCCGTCACGCCCGACGAGTCCCACTCCGGATTTGGCCGTCCTGGCAGGTTGGGGAACACAGAACCACTCTACGGCGCGTGCGACGCCTGGAAGCCGGTAGTCACCACCAGTCTTGGCTGTTTCGAGCGGCGGACCCTTCTGTGGCGTTGGCCAGTCGGCACTGCGCAAATATGCTTTCGGGCACCGGCACCATCCACGTCAAAAGGATCGTGTATGAACTGCGGTTCGGCCTCGGACGTCGGCGCACTGTCCGACCCCGCTCGAGGCGATGGGCAGGGGGCGATCCCGTCAGAGCCGGCAGGCGGTCACCGCGAACCGCCGGCCCTCAGACATGACCAGGAGCCCTATGTCCGAGAATGAGGCCACCTGGTGGCCAAGCCACGACTCGTTCGACCTCCCGGACTCCGAGCCGACCGCCTGGCTGTCGGACCAACTGACCACAACTACCGTGAGTCAGGTCCGAGTCAGTTCGCTCAACCTTGATTTCACCTTACGAGACGACCCGGTAAATGCCGAACACGTGCAGATACTTGCCGGGGTCGGTGACGAGTTGCCACCGATCGTCGTCCACGAGCCCTCCGGCCGGGTCATCGACGGAATCCACCGGGTCAGGGCCTCGTTGTCGCAGGGGCGGAAGTACATTTCGGCGATACTGTACGAAGGTTCGGACGAGGACGCTTTTGTCATCGCCGTCCGGCTCAACACGGCGCACGGCCTGCCACTGTCGCGCGCTGAGCGGTCCGCTGCCGCCGAACGGATTCTGCGAACCCACCCGCAGTGGTCGAACCGAATGATCGCCTGGATCACCGGCCTGTCCGAGGCCACCATCAGGGCGCGGCGCCACGACGCCGTCGAGCCTGGACTCCAGTCACGCAACAGGATCGGGCAGGATGGCCGGATCAGACCGGTGAACGCCACCGAGGGGCGCATGCGGGTCAGCCGACTGCTCGCCGAACGACCGACCGCGTCGGCTCGGGAAATAGCGAGGCAAGCCGGTGTCTCGCCGAACACCGTGCTGGACGTTCGGCGCAGGCTGGCCCAGGGGCAGGAAGCGGTGCCGATACGGGCTCGGGCCGGCGGCAAGGACGAGGCCGGGCGGGCGAACCAGTCGACGACCGCCGCGGCACCGCTGGCGGTGCCGCGCGACCTTGAGAAGATCACCGAGACCATCCTGGTCAGCCTGATGGCGGATCCCTCGATCCGGCTCAGTGACCGCGGCCGGTTCCTGATCCGCTGGATGCGGGCCAATCGGGAGGCGCTGAACAGCAGAACCGACGTCGTCTACGCGATCCCGGAACGCTGGTCCGTCCCGGTGGCCAAGTTGGCTCGGGCTTATGCGGTGTTCTGGCAGGACCTGGCTCGCAGGTTGGAGGGCCGGCCGGAGGATTCCGCTACCCACGTCGTCGGCTCGGAGGCCGCTGCGAGGCCACTGGGGCACAACGACACCGACTTGAACCTCTCCGCCAACCGTAGACATCCCGAAAGCGCGCAGACGTTTCACCGGACGGCGATCACCGACGGGAGTTGATCCGACGCAGAGCCGGTGCACAGCAGGTAAGTCAGGCCAACGAGCGCAACAAGGCGGTGATCACCGCCGGTTCGCTGTCCGAGTCCAACCGCCGTACCAGGCCGGACAGTTCGCCGACTGCCGCGTCGTCCACCGCACGTCCCGCGTTCATCCGGAACTTGGTGGTCAGTTCCTCGGGCGTCAAAGGGTTCTCCGGGCCGCCCCGGTTGTGCCTGACCCGTTCCTCGAGTACGTCTCCGTTGGCCAGCCGCACGGTGAGCACGGCCGGAAACTGGTGCGGAAAGATTCGGGTGCACTCCGGGTCGGCCAGCGGGTACACCCGCGCGGCCAGGGCCAGCCGAGCCGGATCGGCCACCGCGCGATCGGTGAAGTCCTCGTGGGACACTCCGAGACCGCCCCCGCCGAGCAGAGCGGCGGCCACCGTGTACGGACCGCTGAACGCGCCGTGGTAGCCGGACAGTGGCCGACGTTTGTCCTCGATCGGCTCGGCGATGGTGCGCAACACCGGTTCGGGCACGCCGAGGGTGATCTCAGTGATGGCCGACGGATCGAGTCCGGTCCGCCGGAACCGTAGTGCGGCGTCCACACCGGCATGGGTGAAGTGGTTGCAGGGGTAGGGTTTCACGAAGATCCGGTCGCTCTCCCATCGCTCACCGAGATCCCGGGTGACAGCGTCGATGTCGAACTGGTCGCCGCAGAACGCGCGCAGCAGGCCGAAACGTCCCTCCAGCACGGTGGGTGGTCCGGTCAGCCCGTTCCGGGCGAGAGATGCGGCCACAACACCGGCATGTGCCGCCCAGCCGCAGTGGACCCGTTTGACCGTGCCGCCGGTCCGGTTGGCTTCGATGACCCCTGACCCCATGCTGCACGCGATGCCGACGGCAGAGGTCAGTTGCGCGGCGGTCAACCCGCGGAGCATGCCGGCAGCCACTGCGGCGCCGACCGTGCCACAGATCGCGGTGGCGTGCTGGCCACGGTCGAAGTACACCGAGTTCGCGTGCTGCTCGTCGTAGCCGGCCATGCCCAGTCGGCAGGTCACCTCGACACCGACGGCCACCGCGTCCAGAAAGGACGGTCCGGACGCGTCGGTCGACTCCGCGACGGCGAGTGCCGCCGGGACAACCGCGGCCGATGGATGCAGTACCGACGGCATGTGTGTGTCGTCGAAGTCCAGGGAGTGCGCGAGCGTTCCGTTGACCAACGCCGCCGAGGGGGCGGGCAGCCGGGTGGCCGAGCCGATCGCGGTGGCGTCCGGCGCGCCGCCCCATTCACCCACCGTCGCGGCGACCACCTCGGCCGGTCGCTCGGACAGCGCGGCAAGGCAGTTGCCGAGCAGATCAAGTACCCGACCGGCGACGTCCGCGCGCAGTCTCGCCGGCAGTCCGTCCCTCGCGACGCGCTCGGCCAGCGCGCCCAGTTGTTCGGCCGGGGTCGGATTCACGCGCCCACCACCGCGATCGGCCGGATCGGGGAACCCGTGCCACCGGTGATCCGCAACGGGGCCACCACGATGGGGAATTCGGTCAGACCCTGCGCCGCGGCCTGCTCCAGGTTGAGGTGTTCCATGATGTAGATGCCGTGCTCGACCAGGAGCAGGCGGTGCACCGGCAGTGTTCGGTGGCCCTCGCCCGGCGGGATGCGTTCGTAGGCGGTGGTGTCGGCCCCGGTGGCGACGATGCCGTACGCGGCCAGCCAGTCGGCGGCGTCCTCGCAGATCCCGGGAACGCCGGTCGCCTGGCCCAGATAGGTCTCCGGGTGGGGGAAGTTGATGGCCCACCCCGTCCGTACCAGGACCACGTCGCCGGGGCCCGGCAGTACGCCGGTGCGCTCGGACGCGTTCACGAGGTCCTGCCGGGTCACCCCGTAACCGGGCTCCAGCACGTCCACTCCTCGTGTGCCGGCCACGTCCAGCAGCACCGCCCTGGCGACCAGCGGTGGAATCCGCTCGGCACCGTGCTCGGTGAACGCACCTCCGCGCTGGGCTGTCTCCGCGTCCACACCTCCGTGCAGCTTTCCGTCCTGGCTGACGTGCGCCAGTGCGTCGATGTGGGTGCCCACGTGCCCACCGGTGATGATCACCTCGTTGCTGGCCGAACCACCGTCAGGCCGTCGGGTGTCACCATGCCGGCGGGCGAGGGTCATCCGAAACCCCGGATGGTTGGGTGAGCAGGGCATTCCGGTGAACAGCGGCTGGCCCAACTCCACAGTGCGCACTCCCTTGGCCAGCGCGGCCAACAGCGCGCTGGTCTGCGCGTCCGTCATACATCTCCCCGGTAGCTCAGCAGCTTCAGCGGATCGGCTCGGCATCCTGCACGCTCAGGCTGCGGGCCACGAGTTCGATGACGTCCGTACTCCGGTCGACGAGGAAGAAGTGGCCGCCCCGGAACACCTCCAGCTCGGTCGGCGCTGTGGTGTGCTTCGCCCAGGCCCGTGCCTCGTCGAGCGTCACCCGGGGGTCACTTTCACCGACGAGCACGGTTATGGGGCGGTCGAGCCGGGCTTCAGGATCGTGCTCATACCGCTCGATCGCGCGGTAGTCGCTGCGAACGGCAGGCAGGACCATGGCGAGCAACTCCGGGTCGGTGAGCATGGCCTGGTTGGGCCCGCCCAGCCCCTGGAGTTCTGCCACCATCTGCTCGTCCGAGCCCTTGTGCACCTGCTCGTCCCGGTAACAGGACGGGGCGCGCCGACCGGATGCGAAGAGTCGCGCGGGCGAGGGTAGTCCGGCTTGACGCATGCGGATCGCCACTTCGTAGGCGAGTATCGCGCCCATACTGTGCCCGAAGAGCGCCAGAGGCCGGTCGTCCAGGTGTCGCAGCACCGCGAAGATCTGATCCGCGTACTCGGGGACGTTGTCGATGCCGGGCTCGTGACGCCGAGCCTGACGGCCCGGGTACTGGACCGCCATGACCTCGACGGCGGGACCGAACGCCTTGGCCATGGGAAAAAAGAAGCTCGCCGAGCCGCCAGCGTGGGGTAGACATACGAGTCGTACTGAAGCAGCCGAGGCCGGATGAAAAATTTTCACCCATTTCTCGAAGTGCGCAGATGAACTCGGCACGGCGAATCTCCTTTGGGCGGCGCCCCTTGTCCCGCACGTCGGGAGATTACACCGCCGCAGGCGGTGGTTGGCATCCTCCGACCTGATAGTTTCGACCTGCGGTGCCGACGGCCGCCGAGCCCACCGCTCCAACGTGACCACTCCGCGGCCGGCAATCCCAACTTCACCCGCGGCCAGCCCGCCTACGCCGTCGAAAGCCGAACAGCAGGCTGAGAACGCGGAGTTCTATTTGCGGGCCACGGGTTCGGCACCGTGCCTCCCGCTCTCAGCGATCGAATCAAGTCACGAGCTATCTGATGGCACACGCCATAACTGGCCGCAATCTGAGGGCATTTTTCGTTTCGCGTCGAGCGGGAAGTGATTCGGGTTTCCGTATCGGACGCATCCGGCGGATGTCCCGCCCGACGACCGGACCGGACCCCCGGGACCCGGGTCAGTCGAGCCACTCCGGGCGGCATGAGCCCCGGGGAACCAGGACGGTGCGGTAGTGGCCCGGGGTGGCGGACATCCGGATCTGCTCGGTGACGCCCTGGTAGTGGCCGAGCGGGGTGTCGGCGGTGAACAGCTCCGGGTCGTGGTAGGCGTGCTCGGGGCCGCGCCCGGCGGTGGTGTGCGCGTACTCCCGGTCGAACACACCCAGCCCGAGGATCCACAGCGCGGCTCGGGTCAGCGACACGTGCACCCGGTAGCTGCCGCCGTGCACCGCGCGCCGGCACAGTGCCTCCACCGCTCCCGCAGCCATCAGCCAGGAGACGATGTAGTCGTTGACCACCAGGATCGGCGGCAGCGCGGGCTTCGATCCGGCTGAGCCGTTCGAGCCCAGCCCGCCCTCCAGGTGCATCATCCCGGTCAGGCTGCCCGCCGTCTGGTCGAACCCGACCCGTCCGGCCCACGGCCCGGCCGGACCGTTCAGCGAGGCGCTGACGTGCACGATCCCCGGCCGCAGCTCGGCTGCCTGCTCGGCGGACAGTCCTATGCGCTCCAGGTAGCCGGGCCTGCGGTTGGCGTAGAAGACGTCCGCTCCGGCCAGCAGCTCGCGCAGTGCCGTCGCGTCGTCCATGGCGCGCGGGTCCAGCACCGTGGAACGCACCCCGACGTTCGCCGTGGCGTAGGTGACCGGGTGTTCCAGCTCCTGCGGGCGCCACACGTTGAGCACGTCCGCGCCGTGCAGCGCGAGTGCCCGGCCCGCCCCGGCGCCGGCGATCACGTGCCCCATGCCCAGCGCACGCACCCCGGCCAGCGGGGTGGGCGCCCCGGGCGGCAGTGGCTCGGGTTCGGACTCGCCTATGCGTTCCACGGCGACCAGCGGCAGATGTGCCAGGTGGTCGCGGTAGTGCGGCTCGGCGAACAGCTCGCCGGTGGCGCGCAGCATCGGCAGCACGCAGCCCGCCTCGGCGGCGGCTTCTTCCAGTTCCCGACCGGTCCATTGGGCCACGGCGGCACGTACCGCGTCCGCGTCGTCCGGTACGCCGAGCAGCTTCTGCGCGGCGATCTTGATCTTGGGGTACGGGTTGAGCGGCATCACCCAGCGGTCGTCGGCGGTGCGGTAGAAACCGAACGCGAACGCCCTGCTGCCGGCGTTCGCGGGGGAGCCGAGCAGGCGGCCGTTGATCGTCTCCCAACGCTGGTCGTAGAACGGGCACAGCCGGTGCGGGGTGACCCGCAGGTCGACCGCGATGTCCTGGCCGTCGCCGCCGCGCAGCCGCCACAGCTTGGCCACCGCCACCGACTTCGCAGCCAGCGCGATCGCCGCGGCCCCGCCCAGGCGCAGAGTGCTGGGCACCACCGGGTCGGCCCCGGCGAACTCGATCTGCCCGCCAGTGTCCGCCGGGCTCATCCCGATCCCGGCCAGCACCTCGGCCAGCGCGGCGTGGGGGTCGAACTGGTCGTGCGCCACCGGATTCGCCACCGCCGCCGCGACCCGCCCGGTCAGCTCCGCGTCCTGGCTCAGGTTCGTCATCGTGCGTTCCCTAAAGTTGAGTTGTTCGGGGTGAGCGCCCCGGATGCCCCGGGCGATGGGTGGCGCTGACCGTAGTTTTGTCGCGAAGCGACTCCAGGAGCTTCGTAGGGACCTGCGCCGACTGCTCCCCAACTGGCCTACCAAAAGCAGCAGTTATCCGTACCTCGGCAGCGCGGTCGCGAGAGATGATGCAGAGGCAGGCACGGACTCGCTCGGTGATCAACGGATTCGAACACCCACTTGACTATCCGAGCCCGGTTCCGCGCTGTTTGCCAGGCAGTCAAAGGAACATGGCGTCACGTCATACCCGAAGCCCGAGCATTCGTGATCACGCAATGACCGTGCCCGTGGACCGTGGAGACATCGATCGGGCCGGGCTTCTTCCCGGCCCGATCTCCCTGTCCGAGATCTGGATCAGCGCACCGGTGCCGGGGTCAGCGAAGCGGTCAGCCGGTCGAAGCCGCGCAGGTTCCGGGTCGGCTTGCGGTCGCCCTCGTCGAGCAGGGTCAGATCCGGGAAGCGCTGGTAGAGCGCACGCAGCCCCACTTCGCCCTCCATCTTGGCCAACGCGGCACCCAGGCAGTAGTGGATGCCGCTGGAGAACGCCAGATGCTTGCCGGCGTTCGCGCGGGTGACGTCGAACCTGGCCGGCTCGGTGAACACCAGGGGGTCACGGTTGGCCGCGCCGAGCATCACCACCACGATCTCGCCCTCGCGCAGCGCGACCCCCGCGATCTCGGTGTCCTGCAACGCCCGCCGCGAGATCCGCTGCACCGGGGACTCCACCCGGAGCATCTCGTCCACCGCGTTCGGCCACAGCTCGGGACGCTCGGCCAGCAGCGCGCGCTGGTCCGGATACTGCTCAAGCAGAGCGATGCCGTTGCCGATCAGGTTCACCGTGGTCTCCAACCCGGCCGCCAGCACCAGCATCGCGGTGGCCAGCAACTCGACCTCGGTCAGCTTCTGGCCGTCGGTGTCCGTCGAGTTGACCAGGTCGGAAAGGATGTCCTGGCCGGGGTTGCGGCGCAGCTCGGCGAAGTGCCCGCGCAGCCAGTCCAGCAGGGCGTCGATGTCCTTCTGCGCGGCCAGGAACTGCTGCCGCGACATGCCGGGGTCGAGGTGGCTCGCCGCCGCGTCGCTCCAGATCAGGAACTGGTCGCGCATGTCGGTCGGAGCGCCCAGGATTTCGCAGATCACGACCGTCGGCAGTTGCGAGGCATAGTGCCGGACCAGGTCGACGGGCTGCTGCACGTCCAACTCGGTGAGCTTGTCGAGCAGTTCCACAGCCACCTGCTCGGTCCGCTCTCGCAGTGCCGTCACGGCCTTCGCGGTGAACGCGCGGGTGACCAGCTTGCGGTAGCGGCTGTGGTAGGGCGGGTCCACGGCGACCATGGAGGGCGGCTCGAACACGCCGCGCGCCGCACCGGTGCCGGAGGCGGCCAGGATCCGCCGGATCAGGCCGGGCGCACCGCCGAACGTCGCGGCGCCCATCGTCGCGACCCGCAGCACCTCGGTGGCCACGTCATGGCGCACCGTCACTTTGCTGGCCAGCCCGCCCACGAACGGCTCGTCCGTGCGCAGCGTCTCGTAGTGCGGGTACGGGTTCGCCCGCACCCGCGGATCGGTGACGCGGCGCGTGGCTGGATTGTCCCGGGCGGCCTCCCTGCGCATCACGAGCCTGATCAGCCCGTGGGTGAGTGCCCAGCGCGCAGTGTCCGGCAGATGCAAAGTCGCCTCCCCGGTCGGAAACCGTCATGCGAGCAATGTATTTGCCGCGCCGGGAGCGAGCCAGCTGTCTGAGTGGGCCGTGCGTCCGGTCATGCCGACGCGGTGGCGAGTAACGTGGTCGAGGCCATGCGCCGGGCGACCGACCGGCGCCCAGTGTTCAACCGCGCGGAAAACGCAGTCGAAAACCGGGTTGCGATCGGCAACGGCCCGCCACCGGCGGTGGTCCGGAGCCCCCCGCGCACGACCTTGACCTGCCTCGGCGAGCCTACGTAAGTTCGCCGTGATCCGGTGGCGAACTCGTAAGGAGGGGTGTCCGCATGGCGAGCCTGACGCCTGGTCACGGGCAACTGCCGGATCACGCGGGGTTCACCCACCGGCAGATCCTCTTGGTCCTCTGCGGACTTCTGATGGGCGTCTCGCTCAGCGCGCTGGACCAGACGATCGTGGCGACGTCCATCCGGACCATCGCCGACTACTTCCACAACTATTCGTTATTGGCGTGGGTGACGACCGCCTACCTGGCGACCTCGACGATCGTCACGCCGCTGTACGGCAAGCTGTCCGACCTCTACGGCCGCAAACCGTGCTACGTGGTCGCCATCTCGGTGTTCGCGCTCGGCTCGCTGGGCTGCACGTTCGCGTCCTCTCTCTACGAACTCGCCGTGCTGCGCGCCGTCCAGGGCATCGGTGCCGGCGGCCTGATGTCCCTGGCGTTCACCATCCTCGGCGACATCGTCGCGCCCCGGCAGCGCGCCAGATACCAGGGGTACTTCCTGGCAGTGTTCACCGGTGCGAACTTGGTGGGCCCGCTGATCGGCGGCGTACTGGCCGACACCCAGAGCATCCTCGGCATCGCCGGCTGGCGCTGGGTCTTCCTGCTGAACGTGCCGCTCAGCCTGGTGACGCTGGCCGTTGTCGTGCGTGTGCTGAACTTCGATCCCACGCAGCGGACCGGGGGCCGGGTGGACTGGCTCGGCGGTCTGCTGCTCACCGTGGGCATCACACCACTGCTGATCGTCGCCGAACTGGGCCGGTCCTGGGGATGGGGATCGACCCGGTCGCTCGTGTGTTTCGCCGTGTTCGCGGCCAGCATGTCGGCGTACGTGTGGGCCGAGAAGCTGGCCGGCGAGAGGGCGTTCACCCCGCTGCGCATCTTCGCGAACCGATCGTTCGCCAAGGGGTCGGTCGTCTCGTTCGTCGTCGGCTCGGTGATGGTGGGCGTGATCAGCATCATTCCCCAGTACTTCCAGGTGTCCCAAGGGGTCGATCCGATGGCGGCCGGTTTCCGCCTGCTGCCGACGATGCTGGGCGCGATTGTCGGCACCCTCTGCTCCGGCCAGCTCATCGCACGCACCGGGCGGTACCGGGCGCAGGCCATCGCCGGCGGGGTGCTGACCGTGGCGAGTCTGCTGGGACTCTATTTCCTCACCGATGTCTCCGACTTCTGGCTGCTCATGCTGCTGTTGTTGGCCCTCGGGCTGGGTGTCGGCATGTTCAACCAGCCGCTCACCCTGGCGATGCAGAACATCCTGCCGCCCGCCGACATGGGGGTTTCGACCGCGGCGGTGACCTTCTTCCGGCAACTCGGCGGCACCATCGGATTGGCCTTCTTCCTCTCGCTGTTCTTCGCTTACGCGCCAACGGCGATCGCTGGGGAGGTGAAAGCCGCTGCCGGTCAGCCAGCCTTCCGGGCCGCCGTGGCACAGACCATCGCCTCGGCGAGCGATCCGGCCGCACGTGAACTCGCGACAGGGCTGCAGGCGAACGACACCGCTGTCGCGACGAGTGTGGTGGTGCACGACAGCGCGGTGATCCAGTCGCTGCCCGCGGTCGTGGCGCGTCCGTTCCAGCTGGCGTTCGCCGACTCGATGGGGCTGGTGTTCGTGACTGCTTCCGGAGTGAGCCTCATCGGCCTGCTCCTGCTCGTCAGCTGGCCGCCGGTGCCGCTGCGCGATTCGGCCGGTGCACAGGGAACCGCGCCCAGGAGGCCACTGGGGACCGGCCAGAGCGAAAACTCCGTTTCGCCGCACGAATGACCGGGACTCCGCGAGGGTTCGCGCGGCAAAACCGAACAGGGAAGGTCCACGGTGCCAAATACTCCCTTACCCTTGGCCGGTCTCACTGTGATCGATGCCTCCACACTGTTCGCGGGGCCTTTCGCGGCGAGACTGCTCGGTGACTTCGGTGCCGAGATCATCAAGGTGGAACAGCCCGCGGGCGATCCGGTGCGCCGGTACGGCCACGCGTACAACGATGTTCCGCTTCTGTGGAAGATGCTGAGCCGCAACAAGAAAAGCGTTGTGCTCGACCTGCGTGAGGCCCGGGACGCGGACCGTTTCGTCGGTCTCGCCATCAAGGCCGACGCGGTCATCGAGAACTTCCGGCCGGGCACGCTGGAACGCTGGGGGCTTGGTCCGCAGGTGCTCACCGAGGCCAACCCGCGACTCGTGCTGGCCAGGGTGACCGCGTTCGGGCAGGACGGGCCGTATGCGGGCCGTCCCGGCTTCGGCACCCTCGCGGAAGCGATGAGCGGGCTGGCGGCGATGTCGGGAGAACCTGACGGCCCGCCCGCGCTCCCGGCGTTCCCGCTCGGCGACGCCGTGGCCGGACTGCACACCGCCCTCGCGGTGCTGATCGCATTGCGCGCCCGCGACCTGATCGGTACCGGCCAGATCGCGGATGTCGCGATCACCGAGACCCTCATCGGCGCGCTGGGCGCCCAACTCACCGTCTACGAACACCTTGGCATCAAGCCCGACCGGGTCGGCAACCGGTCGAACAACAGCGCACCGCGAAACGTCTACCGCTGCGCGGACCAGCGCTGGGTCGCTTTGTCGGCACCGGCGCGCTCGGTCGCCGAACGCGTCGTCCGGCTGGTCGGCCGACCCGACCTGTGCGCCGAGCCATGGTTCGCCACCGGCGTCGGGCGGGCCGCGCATCGCGAAGTGATCGACGACGCGATCCGGCCGTGGATCGCCGCCCGGGGCCGCGACGAGGTCGTCGCCGCTTTCGAGACGGCCGAAGCGGCGGTCGCTCCCATCTACGAGGTCGACGACGTGCTGACCGATCCGCAGTTCCGGGCACGCGGCCTCACAGTGGACGTGCCCGACGCCGAACTGGGCACGGTACGGATGCCGGGCGTCCCGTTCCGGCTGTCGGCCACACCGGGACGTATCGACTGGGCCGGGCCCCCGGTCGGATCACACACCGAGGACGTGTGCGGCACCCTCGCGCGAGCCGAGACGGCCCACTCCTCGACAGGAGAGGCCGGGGCATGAGCGACGATCAGCGCAGGCACCAGGTTTTCCGCAGCTGTCTGTACGTGCCCGGCCATCACCCGGACCGGATCGCCCGCGCCTACGCCACCGAAGCCGACGCGGTGATCCTCGACCTGGAGGACGCCGTACCGGCCGCGCAGAAGCTCGAAGCCCGGGAGATCGTCGCCGAGGCGATCACCTCGCCCGCCTCGAAACCCACCTACGTGCGGGTGAACTCGATGTCGTCGGGGCTGTGCGAGGACGACGTGCGCGCGGTGGCCGGTACCGGGCTCGCCGGGATACGCATGGCCAAGGTGGGCTCACCCGACGAGGTCCGGCGCGTCGCCGACATCCTGCGGGAGCTCCGTCATCCCGCGAAGATCCATGTGCTCATCGAGTCGGCCGGCGCGCTGGAGCGCGCTTTCGCCCTGGCCACCGCGTCTCCCGCGGTGACCATGCTCGGCCTCGGCGAGTCCGACCTGCGGGCCGACCTCAACACCACCGCGGAAGGCCCGACCATGGACGCCAGCCGGGCCCGGGTGATCACCGCCGCACGCGCCGCCGGCCTGCCCAACCCGTGTCAGAGCGTCTACGCCGAGCCCCGCGATCTGCGCGGGTTGCTCGTGACCAGCAAACACGGTCGCCGGCTTGGATTTCTCGGCCGGATGGCGATTCACCCCGCGCAGATCCCCATCATCCACGACGTCTACACCCCGACGATGGACGAGATCGACGACGCCCTGGAGATCTGTGCGGCCGTGGATCTCGCCGCCATGGAAAGCAGATCGATCATCATCACGGCGCAGGGGAAGATGGTGGGGCCTCCCGCTCTCGCCAGGGCGAAACAAGTACTGGAACTGGCCAACGCGCTCAATCTGATCACGGGTTTCGCGTGGCCGGTGGACCAGGGAGAGACATCGGAATCGGTGAGCAACACCCGAAACAAGGGAGGTTCTTCATGACCGGCGTCATGGCCGACAAGCGGTGGGCGGTTCTGGACCCGGCGGTCCGCCCGGCCGACCCCGAGGAATACCTCAGGACCGCCCTCGAATGGCATTTCGGCGCCGACACCGGTTCGCGGTTCTGGCTCGAACGGGCCAAATCGCTCGACTTCGATCCGGTGCACGATGTGCGCACCTACGACGACCTGAGGCTCTTTCCCAACATTGTCGACGAGTTGCGGGGCATCCCCGTGGAGGACCTGGTCCCGCAGGGCTACGGCCCCAACCCGCCGGCACCGAAGGTGTTCGAGACCGGCGGCACCACCGGTGCGCCCAAGCGGGTCATCCTGATGCCCGACTGGTTCGAGAGCTCGATCAACAGGATGCTCGCCGGGCCGGTGTTCGCCGGGCGGGAGCCCGGCAACATCCTGATCGCCGCGCCGACCGGGCCGCACAAGATCGGCGGTCAGTACGACGACGTGGTGAAGCGGCAGAACACCATCAAGTTCACCATCGACGTCGACCCGCGCTGGGTCAAGAAACTGATCAGCCGGGGCGAACACGACCAGGTCAAGGCCTACGTCGAGCACGTGCTGGACCAGATCGAGCACGTGCTCAGCAGCCAGCACGTCGGCCTCCTGGTGATCACACCGCCGCTGCTGCGGGCATGTTCGGGGCGCCCCCGGCTCGTCGAACTCATCAACGCCAAGGTCGCCGTGGTGTTCTGGGGCGGCGCGCACATGACCGCGGACGAGCGGTTCGAACTGTCGCACCTGCACTTCCCCAACGTGCGGATGGTGAGCCGGTACAACAGCGCCATGATTTTGGAGGGGGCGTCGGAACGCGCCGGAACCGGCGACGGCGACCACATCGTCTACGACCCGTACACCCCGGTGGTGACGTTCCACGTGGTCGATCCAGAGAAGCGGGAGACCGTGGAATACGGCCGACGTGGACAGGTCGTGATGAACCACATCAGCAAGGGCATGTTCCTGCCCAACAACCTCGAACGGGACTCGGCCGTCCGAGTGCCGGGCCCGGAAGGCCAGTTCGGCGATTCGGTGGCCGACCCCCGGCCGGTCGAGAAGTTCGGCGGCGAGCGGGTGATCGAAGGCATCTACTGAACGTCGATGAACCCACGATCGTGCTCGACGACAACTGCGTTTGTTGACTGTCCCGGGAAAGGACGAGGGTCATGTCGATTCTGCTGAGCGACGAACGGGAAATGTCCGACGAATCGGGGCAGGAACCGTGGCTGTACGAGTTGACGGTGTCGGAGGCGGCCGAAATCGACGGCGCACTGGCCGCGTTGGTCGATAGCGGGAAAACCGATTTCGCGGCCAGCCCGGCCGACTTTCCCCTGCCCAAGGTGGGGCCGAAACTACGGCGCATCGTACGGTCACTGGAGGACGAGCCGGGATTCGCGCTGATCCGCGGCATACCCGTCAACGGCAAGACCGAGGAGGAGGTCCGCCGACTCTACTGGGGCCTCGGCATGCACGTCGGCGTGCCACTGATCCAGAACAACGCCGACGCGAGCATCGTCGACATCCGCGATGAGGGCCGGGCCGGACGGCTGCGGGTGCACACCTCGAACCAGCACATCGGATTCCATATCGATTCGACCGACATCGTCGGACTGCTGTGCCGGCGCGCCGCCTCACACGGGGGCACCAGCCTAGTGGTCAGCGCCGAGGCGGTGCGCCGGGAGTTGTCCTGGGTGTACCCCGATCTGCTGACCGCCCTGTACGAGCCGTTGCCGTTCGCCGATGTCGCCTCCCCGGACGAGAACCACCCGGACTTCTTCATGTGTCCCGTCTTCGGCCGCCATGAGGGACGCACCACGTGCCGGTTCTACATCCGCCGGATCCTGCGCAGCCAGGACAATCCGGCCGCGCCGAGGCTGACCGACCGGCAGCGGCAGGCCATCGCCGCGGTCGAGGAGATCGCCGCCCGACCGGATCTGGTGACTCCCATGCAGTTCCAGCCAGGTGACCTGCAGTTGATCAACAGCCATCTGGTGCTGCACGGCCGGACAGCGTTCGACAGCGACGAGTCCGAGGCGGGGCGCCATCTGCTGCGGATGTGGTTCTCCGTGCCGTCGAGCCGCCTCCTGCCGCCGGAGTTCGAAGCCGCATGGGGCACCAGGCAGCCCGGCACGCTGCGCGGCAGCGCGCTGCGCTGGCAGTTGCACGGGGAGTTCGGCGAGTTCCAGCGGCGGCAGGCCAAGGAGTTGGGTGTGGTGATCCCCGGCTGAGCCGGCGCACCGTCTCCGGCGTGGACAGCGAGGATCGCCTGAGAGGGGACAGATCGGGCGGCAACGCGGTTGACGGCGCTGCCGCCCGTTCGTCCGCTCGACGTTCCGGTCGACTCGGCACACGTCGTGGTGGTCGGTATGGTGTTCGGCGCGAACCGACGAGGAGAAGCAATGGCAGTGCTCGGAAAGTTATTGAAGAACCGGCGGGCGGGGAATGCCGACCTCGCCTGGAACGCACCGAACCTGGCCGGTGGAGACGAACTGACCCTGACCAGCCCCGACTTCGCACACGAGGCGACGATTCCGGTCGTGCACGCTGGCAAGCGAATCGGCGGCGAAGATCTGTCCCCCGCCCTGAGCTGGGCCACAGTGCCGGAAGGTACGGCACAGTTGCTGCTGGTCATCGAAGACCCCGACGCGCCCACGCCGAAACCGTTCATCCACGGGGTCTTCCTGGTCGAACCCTCGGTGACCAGTCTCGGCCGGGGGGCGCTCGATGCGAAAAACCCCGTGGCAGGTGTGCGATCACTGCGATCCGGTAGAGGCCGCGGCTACCTGGGACCGGCGCCCATCAAGGGACACGGCCCGCACCGGTACGTGTTCCAGCTGTTCGCGCTCGCGAAGCCGATCACCGTGGTGCCGGGCAGCACGGACCTGGACTCGGCCAAGCCGCGCGCCGTGCTCGCCGCCGCCACTGACGTCCTGGCGCGCGGTCGAATCGACGGTATCTACGAGAACCCCTGACCAGCGGGCAGGCCGCTCGCAGGGGTGACCCACTCGGCCGAAGCCAGCCCCGTGGCGCGAACGCGATTCCCACGCCACGGGGCTGTCGCTGCGCTCAGTTCGATGGTGCGGCGATCCGGTGCGGTGTCTGCTGCTCCGGTGACCACTGCGCCCAGGGCACGTGCCCGTCTCTGGCCAGTGCGAGCAGTGCCGCCTGCTCCAGCGCGCCGACGGCCCGGTCGTCATCCGTGCCGACGTCTCCCTCCGGGTCGAGGAACAGCGAGGCCACGTCGGCCCCATGAACCGGCCTCTTCGCCACGGCGGGGTAGGCCAGCGCAGTCTGCCAATTGGTGGAAGGCGCGTAGTCGAACTTCTGCGCCCACCCGTGCCCGCCGCCCTTGTGCTGGGCGGCCAACAACTCCCTGGCTGGTCCCACCCAGCGAATCTCGGACAAGACCCTGATCTTCTCGTCATGGTCCACCGATTGATCGGCGTCGGGCAGCACGTGCGAATAGGCGTGGTCGACCGCGTTCCAGCAGTCCCACACCCCGGCCTCTTCCGCGACGTTCGACACCAGCAACGGAACGTCGGCCATGAGCCCTGCCTCGAGCGAGTCGAGCGGCGCTTGAGGAAGGACGTCCCCGTCGACGAAAGGTCCATATCGGACGATGACCGGGCCGTTGGCGCGGGCGGTGCTCTGCCGGAGCAGTCGCCGGTGGATGGTCCGCAGGCCCACGTTGGGCAGCTGGACCAGGTCGGCCGGCGTGGCGGCCAGTGGTCCCGCGGCCGCGAGAAACTCCTCGGCGAACTGCACGGCGTCTTCCTCGGCCATCGGAGCCTGGGCGCCACTGTAGAGGGCCGCCTTGTGGAACAGCCCCTTGGCCGCCGGTGCGCCCAGCAGGGCGCCCAGGTCGGAGGCGCCGGAGGACATGCCGAACACAGTGACGTTGTCCGGGTCACCGCCGAACCCCGCCACGTTTTCCCGTATCCAGCGCAGCAGCATGACCTGGTCGAGAATGGTCAGATTGGCGCTGTCCTTGAAATCCGGATCCAGCGCACCGAGATAGAGCCAACCCCAGGGCCCCAGACGGTAGTTCGGCGTCACGATCACCGCGCCGTGGCGAGCGGCGAAATGCCAGACGTCGATCGTCGGCGTGCTGCCGCTGCCGTACGCCCGGCTGCCGAAATGCAGCCAGACCAGGACCGGCCGACGCGCGTCCGGGCTCGGATCGGGCGACCAGAGGTTGAGGTTGAGGCAGTCCTCGCTCTCGGCGACGTCCGGGAAGACCGCTGAAAGCGTCTTACCGGTCATAATCGGAAGCTGCCAGCAGACCGGCCCCCAGCGGCGCGCGTCAACCTGCTCGACCGGGGTGACCGGCACAGGCGGCCTAAAACGCTGCTCAACTCGGCCGTACGGCACGCCGCGCCAGTTCGGGACCCCTCGATCCAGGAACCCCTGCACCGAGCCGGACGATGTCTCCACCACCAGATCGCGGTCAGTAAGGTCACGCATGATTTGCCAGCTCCAAATCCTGAGGGCGGACTTCTCACCTTCCGCGCCGCGCTGTTCGACGCAGGAGAGTTGAAGGCAGTCACAGGAGCGCTCATGGCGCCCACCGCGACCACCGAACGCCAGCGCACTTGTGGCACACCAACGACGCGAATGGTGGGGCGCTCGGGAAACCTGGTCGGGGGAGCGGACACCGTCGGTGGCGGCGCCGTTCTGGACGGCGTAGCACCGGTTGATGATTTCAGACCATTCTCGGTCGGGGAACCACTAGTGCTGGTGGTCGTGCGATTGCGGATCAGTCTCGTGTAGGGAGGGAGCCGGTTCGCCAGGCGTTCACAGGTATGACCGGACTACCAGGTTGAGGAGTTGTTGTCGCTGATCACCGCGCTAGCTTTGCTCTGTCCTGTCGATTTGCGGCGTCGTCACGCCCGCACGATCCGGCGTGTCCGATCGTCTTCGCCTGCGAGGTGAGTTGGACGGACTTGGCGCGGTGAAGATGGTTCGTCCCGAGCGTGGTTTTGCGGCTCGTCAGGAGAAAACCCTCGACCGGAGGTACTCGATGTGTCCTGTGCGCTCTGAGTGGCCCATTGATTCCGAGCCGTTCGACGAACGTGTGGCAGTGGTGGGACTGTCGTGCCGACTACCCATGGCGCACGACCCGAACGCCCTCTGGACCTTGCTGCACTCGGGCGCGTCCGCGATCACCGATGTTCCAGGAGACCGGTGGCCCGGCCCAGGTCTCCGCGATTCCCGGTGGCGTGATGCCGTCCGTCGCGGCGGTTTCCTGAACCAAGTCGACCTTTTCGATCCTGGTTTCTTCGGGATTTCGCCACGCGAAGCGGTCGAGATGGATCCGCAGCAGCGGTTGGCGTTGGAGTTGAGCTGGGAAGCTCTGGAGGACGCGGCTATCGTCCCGAGCACGCTGCGAGGCGATCAAGTCGCGGTCTACGTCGGCGTCATGGCGGACGACTACGCCAAACTGCGCCTGTCCGCTGATGCCAGGGACATCGATCAATACACCCAGGCCGGGACCCAGCGCGCCCTGATCGCCAACAGGATCTCGCATTTCCTGGGATTGCACGGCGAAAGCATGGCGGTCGACACAGGGCAGTCCTCTTCTCTCGTCGCCGTGCACATGGCCTGCGAAGCTGTGCTGAGCGGAAGGTCGACGACCGCCCTCGCGGGCGGTGTGCACCTCAACCTCATCGAAGAATCCGCGGAGATGGCGGCGAAGCTCGGCACCCTTTCCGCGGACGGTAACTGCTACACCTTCGATGCGCGAGCGAATGGATACGTCCGGGGCGAAGGTGGTGGCTTCGTCGTCCTGAAATCGCTGTCTCGCGCGATCGCCGACGGAGACGACATCTACGCCGTCATTCGAGCCACCGCTGTGAACAATGGCGGCTCGACCCGGGGGTTGTCCGTCCCCAGTGCGTCAGCGCAGGAGGCAGTGCTGCGCGCCGCATATGACCGCGCCGGGGTGGACCCGCGCCGAGTGCAGTACGTCGAACTGCACGGAACCGGAACGAAGGTCGGTGACCCGATCGAGGCCGCGGCGCTGGGCGCCGTTCTGGGAAGGAACAGAGAAGAGAGTCGTCCCCTCCTTGTGGGGTCGGTGAAGACGAATCTGGGCCACCTGGAAGGCGCAGCGGGAATCGTTGGCCTGCTGAAGACGGTGATGATGATCCGTCACCGCAGTGTTCCCGCGAGCCTGAACTTCCAATACCCCAATCCAGAAATCCGTTTCCGCGAATGGGGTCTACGGGTCCCTCGCGAGGCGATGTCCTGGCCGGAGCAGGACGAGCAACTACTCGCGGGAGTCTCCTCGTTCGGCATCGGCGGCTCCAACTGCCACGTAGTAGTCACCTCTCCTCCGAAGTGCGATGGCCAGGTTGGGTCTGCGGCGTATCAACCCGTCGGCGCTGGTGTTTTCGGTGTGGGTGGTGTGGTGCCGTGGGTGTTGTCGGGGAAGTCGGTTGAGGCGGTGCGTGCGCAGGCGGCCCGGTTGTTGGAGTTTGTGGGGTCGGATTCGTCGTTGCGTGCGGTGGATGTGGGGTGGTCGCTGGTCAGTTCGCGTGCGGTGTTCGATCACCGTGTGGTGGTGGTGGGCAGTGATCGTGATGAGTTGATGGCCGGGCTGCGGGCGGCTGCTGCTGGTGAGACGCGTCCGGGTGTGGTGTGTGGTAGTGCGCGGGCCGGTGTTCGGGTGGGTGTGTTGTTTACCGGTCAGGGTGCTCAGCGGGTGGGGATGGCTCGTGAGTTGTATGACCGGTCGCCGGTGTTTGCGTTGGCGGTGGACGCGATTGCGGCGGAGTTGGATCCTTTGCTGGATCGCCCTTTGCGTGAGGTGATGTGGGGGGTTGATGCGGATGTTTTGGATCGGACGGGGTGGGCGCAGCCGGCGTTGTTCGTGGTGGAGGCGGCGCTGTTTGAGGTGTTGCGTGCCTGTGGGGTGAGTCCGGATTATCTGCTGGGGCATTCGATTGGTGAGGTGACGGCGGCGTATGTGGCGGGTGTGTGGTCGCTGGGGGATGCGTGTCGGGTGGTGGCGGCGCGGGCGCGGTTGATGCAGGCGCTGCCTTCGGGTGGGGCGATGGCCGCGATCCCGCTGCCCGAAGCCGAAGTGAAGGATCTGTTGCCGGAGGGTGTGTCGATCGCGGCGGTTAACACCGCTGATTCCGTGGTGGTTTCGGGGCCGCAGGGCGAGGTGGACCTTGTAGAGCTGGTGGTTACCCGTGGTCGCAAGGTGACGTGGTTGCGGGTGTCGCATGCGTTTCATTCGGGGTTGATGGATCCGATGTTGGAGGAGTTTGCGGGTGTGCTGGGGACGGTGTGTTTCCGGTCGCCGCGGATTCCGGTGGTGTCGAATGTGACCGGGCGGGTTGCTACGGCTGAGCAGTTGTGTTCGGTGGGGTATTGGGTTCGGCAGGTGCGGGATGCGGTGCGGTTCGCTGATGGGGTGCGGTGGCTGGCCGATCAGGGTGTGACCGCGCTGGTGGAACTGGGCCCGGACGGGGTGCTGTCTGGCCTGGCGCAGCACAGCTGCGCACCGGGCACCCTCGTCACGCCGGTGTTGCGGCACCAGCACCCTGACGCCGAGACGTTGTTGTCGGCGGTGGGGCGGTTGTATGCGCAGGGTGTGGCGGTGGACTGGGCTGGGATGTTCGCCGGGCGTGGCGCTACGCGAGTTCCGCTGCCGACGTATGCGTTCCAGCGGCAGCGTTTCTGGCCTGAGGTGGTGCCGACTGTCTCGTCTACTGCTGGGGATCGGGCTGATCAGCGGTTCTGGGCGTCGGTGGAGCAGCAGGATGTGCAGGCCTTGGCGGGGGAGTTGGGGGTTGATAGTGGTGTGGCCGCCTCGGTGATGCCAGCTTTGGCATCGTGGCGTATTCAGCACCGTGAAGAGTCCCTTATCCCGAGCACTTTGCTGTCCGACCTGCCGGAGGTCGTCCAGGCGCCGGAGGCCTCGAGCCAGGACACAGCAATATCCGGTGGTCTGCGGCAGCGGTTGGCTGGCCTGGCCGGTGCGGAACGCGAACAGGTCCTGCTTGATCTGGTGAGGGATTCCGCCGCGGCCGTGCTGGGACACGCTTCGAGCACACAGATCGATAGTGACCAGCCCTTCAAGGAACTGGGCTTCGACTCCCTGACCGGAATCGAGCTGCGCAACCTGCTGCAAGGCAAGACGGGTTTCGATCTGGCTCCCAGCGCGGTCTTCGACTACCCGACCGTTACGCGTTTGGCGGGCTATTTGGCGGGCGAGTTCGGTGAGCCGCAACCCACTGGGGCGGCTGTGGTGTCGGCGTTGGCCTCAGCCAACGGTGATCCGATCGTTCTGGTGGGGATGGCGTGTCGGTTTCCCGGTGGGGTGTCGGGTCCGGACGATCTGTGGCGGCTGGTGACCGCCGAGGCCGATGGCATAATCCCGTTCCCCACTGATCGTGGCTGGGATCTGGATGCGCTACTGGGTACCGACGGACCCGGGTCCGGGACCTTGGCGACAGGTGAGGGCGGATTTATCGACGGTGTCGACGAGTTCGACGCGGCGTTTTTCCGGATCTCGCCGCGGGAGGCGTTGGCTACTGATCCTCAGCAGCGGTTGTTGCTGGAGGTGTCGTGGGAAGCGTTAGAGCAGGCAGGGATTGATCCTGCTTCGTTGGCGGGCAGCCCGACCGGAGTCTTTGCTGGCGCTTACCAGTCCGGATACGCGGATCTGGTCTCTCGTGAGCAACTACAGGGGCATTTGCTCACTGGCGGCGCGGGTAGCGTGATCTCTGGCCGTGTGGCTTACACGTTGGGCCTTGAGGGGCCTGCGGTGAGTGTGGACACGGCGTGTTCTTCGTCGTTGGTGGCGATGCACCTGGCTGCGCAGGCGTTGCGGTCGGGCGAGTGCACGCTGGCCCTGGCCGGCGGTGTCACAGTTATGGCCACACCCGACATGTTTCTCGAGTTCACGGCGCAAAGTGGGCTGTCTGCTGATGGCCGTTGTAAGTCGTTCGCCGACGCTGCTGATGGCACTGGGTGGTCTGAGGGTGTCGGTGTGGTGGTGATGGAGCGTTTGTCTGACGCTCGCCGTCATGGCCACGAGGTGTTGGCTGTGTTGCGGTCTAGCGCGGTCAACCAGGATGGTGCTTCGAACGGGTTGACGGCGCCGAATGGTCCGTCGCAGCAGCGTGTGATTCGTCAGGCGTTGGCGGCGGCTGGGCTTTCTCCTGCTGCGGTCGATGTGGTGGAGGCTCATGGCACGGGGACTCGGCTGGGTGACCCGATTGAGGCTCAGGCGTTGCTGGCCACGTACGGCCAGGATCGTGCCGAGGGGCAGCCGTTGTGGCTGGGTTCGTTGAAGTCCAACATCGGTCACACCCAGGCCGCGG
>NZ_JARJBC010000029.1:0-102989 GCF_029269905.1 Streptomyces silvisoli
TCCCCAGGCCCCGCAGGGCCAGCAGCTTCTGGGCCGCCGTGCCCCAGCCCATGCCCAGGCCGAGGCCGATCACCGCGCCGAACATGGCGATCACCACGGACTCCAGCCGGATCATCCGCCGCAGCTGACGGCAACCGTCCACACCTGGACCTGGTGGGCCCGCCCGGCGCCCGACCGTTCGTGATCGCCGCCCTGGCGGCTTGCTCCGGCCGCCCCGTACTCGCCGTGACCGCCACCGGCCGGGAGGCCGAGGACCTGGCCGCCGCGCTGCGCTCGCTGCTGCCGCCGGACGCGGTCGTGGAGTACCCCGCGTGGGAGACGCTCCCGCACGAGCGGCTCTCCCCCCGCTCCGACACCGTCGGCCGCCGCCTCGCGGTGCTGCGCAGGCTCGCGCACCCCAGCAAGGACGATCCGTCCACCGGCCCGGTCAGCGTCGTGGTCGCCCCCGTACGTTCCGTACTGCAACCGCAGGTCAAGGGCCTGGGTGACCTGAAGCCGGTGAGCCTGCGCAGCGGCGACACCGCCGACCTCGGCGAGGTCGTGGACGGCCTGGCAGCCGCCGCGTACGCCCGTGTCGAACTCGTGGAGAAGCGCGGCGAGTTCGCGGTCCGCGGCGGCATCCTGGACGTCTTCCCGCCCACCGAGGAACATCCGCTGCGGATCGAGTTCTGGGGCGACGACGTCGAGGAGATCCGTTACTTCAAGGTCGCCGACCAGCGCTCCCTCGAAGTCGCCGAGCACGGCCTGTGGGCCCCGCCGTGCCGTGAACTGCTGCTGACCGACGAGGTACGGCGCAGGGCCGCGGAGCTGGCCGAGTCGCAGCCGGGACTCGCCGAACTGCTCGGCAAGATCGCCGAGGGCATCGCGGTGGAGGGCATGGAGTCGCTCGCCCCGGTGCTGGTGGACGACATGGAGCTGCTGCTGGACGTGATGCCCGCGGGCAGCCTGACCGTCGCCTGCGACCCGGAGCGGGTGCGTACCCGGGCCGCGGACCTGGTGGCCACCAGCCGGGAGTTCCTGGAGGCCTCCTGGGCCGCGACGGCGGGCGGCGGGCAGGCGCCGATCGACCTGGGCGCCGCCTCGCTGTGGTCGCTCGCCGACGTCCGCGACCACGCCCGGGAGATCGGCATGGCGTGGTGGTCGGTCAGCCAGTTCGCCAGCGACGCCGAACTGGACGACGACACCGTGAAGTTGGGCATGCACGCCCCCGAGACGTACCGCGGGGACAGCGCCCGCGCGCTCGCCGACACCAAGGGCTGGCTGGCCGACGGCTGGCGCGCCGTCTACGTCACCGAGGGCCACGGCCCGGCCGCCCGTACCGTCGAGGTGCTGGGCAACGAGGGCATCGCGGCCCGGCTGGACGCGGACCTGCCGGGCGCCCCCGAGCCGTCCGTCGTGCACGTCGCCTGCGGATCCATCGAGCACGGCTTCGTGGACCCGGGGCTGAAGCTGGCGGTGCTGACCGAGACCGATCTGTCCGGTCAGAAGTCCGCCAGCAAGGACATGGGCCGGATGCCGTCCCGGCGCCGCAAGACCATCGACCCGCTCACCCTCCAGGCCGGGGACTACATCGTGCACGAGCAGCACGGCGTGGGCCGCTACGTGGAGATGGTGCAGCGCACCGTGCAGGGCGCCACCCGTGAGTACCTGCTGGTGGAGTACGCCCCGGCCAAGCGCGGCCAGCCGGGCGACCGTCTCTTCGTGCCCACCGACCAGTTGGAGCAGATCACCAAGTACGTCGGCGGCGAGGCCCCGACGCTGCACCGGCTCGGCGGCGCCGACTGGACGAAGACCAAGGCGCGGGCGAAGAAGGCGGTCAAGGAGATCGCCGCGGACCTGATCAAGCTGTACTCGGCGCGGATGGCCGCCCCCGGTCACGCCTTCGGCGCGGACACCCCCTGGCAGCGCGAGCTGGAGGACGCGTTCCCGTACGCCGAGACCCCCGACCAGCTCACCACGATCGCCGAGGTCAAGGAGGACATGGAGAAGTCGGTCCCGATGGACCGGCTGATCTGCGGCGACGTCGGTTACGGCAAGACCGAGATCGCGGTGAGAGCGGCCTTCAAGGCGGTGCAGGACGGCAAGCAGGTGGCCGTGCTGGTTCCCACGACTTTGCTGGTCCAGCAGCACTTCGGCACGTTCTCCGAGCGCTACGGCCAGTTCCCGGTCAACGTGCGGGCGTTGTCCCGGTTCCAGACGGACACCGAGGCGAAGGCGGTGCTGGAGGGGCTGAAGGAGGGCTCGGTGGACGTGGTCATCGGCACCCACCGGCTGTTCTCCTCCGAGACCAGGTTCAAGGACCTGGGCCTGGTCATCGTGGACGAGGAGCAGCGCTTCGGTGTCGAGCACAAGGAGCAGTTGAAGAAGCTGCGGGCCAACGTGGACGTGCTGACCATGTCCGCGACGCCGATTCCGCGCACCCTGGAGATGGCGGTCACCGGCATCCGGGAGATGTCCACCATCACCACCCCGCCGGAGGAGCGGCACCCGGTGCTGACCTTCGTCGGCCCGTACGAGGAGAAGCAGATCGCGGCGGCGGTCCGCCGTGAACTGCTGCGTGAGGGACAGGTCTTCTACATCCACAACCGTGTGGAGTCGATCGACCGGGCCGCCGCGCGGCTGCGCGAGATGGTCCCGGAGGCGCGCATCGCCACCGCCCACGGGCAGATGGGCGAGCACACGCTGGAGCAGGTGGTGGTCGACTTCTGGGAGAAGAAGTTCGACGTGCTGGTGTCCACCACGATCGTGGAGTCCGGCATCGACATCTCCAACGCCAACACCCTGATCGTGGAGCGCGGCGACAACTTCGGCCTGTCGCAGCTGCACCAGCTGCGCGGCCGGGTCGGCCGGGGCCGTGAGCGCGGCTACGCGTACTTCCTGTACCCGCCGGAGAAGCCGCTGACCGAGACCGCGCACGAGCGGCTGGCGACCATCGCCCAGCACACCGAGATGGGCGCGGGCATGTACGTGGCGATGAAGGACCTGGAGATCCGCGGTGCGGGCAACCTGCTCGGCGGTGAGCAGTCCGGCCACATCGCGGGCGTCGGCTTCGACCTGTACGTACGGATGGTGGGCGAGGCGGTCGCCGACTACCGGGCGGCCCTGGAGTCCGGGGAGGCGCAGGAGGAGGCGCCGCTGGAGGTCAAGATCGAACTTCCGGTGGACGCGCACGTTCCGCATGACTACGCGCCGGGGGAGCGGCTGCGGCTCCAGGCGTACCGTTCGATCGCCGCGGTCAACTCCGAGGAAGACATCGCCGCGGTGCGCGAGGAACTCACCGACCGGTACGGCAAGTTGCCGGAGCCGGTGGAGAACCTGCTGCTGGTCGCCGGGCTGCGGCTGCTGGCCCGGCGGGCCGGTGTCACCGACATCACCCTGCAG
This sequence comes from Streptomyces silvisoli, assembly GCF_029269905.1. Classification (NCBI taxonomy): domain Bacteria; kingdom Bacillati; phylum Actinomycetota; class Actinomycetes; order Kitasatosporales; family Streptomycetaceae; genus Streptomyces; species Streptomyces silvisoli. The sequence continues at coordinate 3,382 of NZ_JARJBC010000029.1, forward strand.
GGCAACAACATCCGCTTCGGCCCGGTGGAGTTGCGCGAGTCCCAGGAGCTGCGGCTCAAGCGGCTGCACCCGCGCAGCGTCGTCAAGCCCGCGGTCAAGCAGGTGCTGGTGCCACGCCCGTCGACCGGCACGATCGGCGGCAAGCCGGTGGTGGGCCGTGAACTCCTGCAGTGGACGGCCGAGTTCCTGACCACGGTGGTGGGCGCCTAGCGTTTCCGGTCCGCGGCGGCGCGGCCATCACCGAATGGTGGCCGCGTAGTGGATATCGCCCCCCGGCAGTCCCTATCCTCGGTCAGCGCCAGGTCGTGCACTGTCGCTCGATCAACCGCCGGGAGGCACCATGGTCCGCCGTCGTACCGCCACGCTCTCCTTGACCGCCGCCGCTGTGCTCGCCGCGACGCCGCTGCTCACCTCCTGCGGCGCGGAGCATCCAGGGACGGCGGCCGTGGTCGGGGGGCAGACGATCTCGATGTCCACGTTGCAGTCGCAGGTCAAGGCGGTGCGCGACGCGCAGGGCGGTTCCGCGCAGACCGCGCAGCTGATCGAGTCGACCAGTGATCTGGACCGTACGACGCTGGGCGGCCTGGTCTTCGACCGGGTGCTGGACACCGCCGCGCGGCAGGCCGAGGTGACCGTCACCCGGGCCGAGGTGCAGCAGGCCCGGTCGGCCGCCGAGGCGCAGGCGGGCGGTGCGGCGGCGCTGCGCGACCAGTTGCTCCAGCAGTACGCCGTCGCACCGAACGGCATCGACGACTTCTACCGGGTGCAGGCCGAGGCCCAGGCGCTGGCGCGGAAGCTCGGCGTGGACCTGGCCACCCCCGACGGGCAGGCGGCGGTGACGAAGTCCCTGGTCAAGACCGCCCAGCAGATGCGGGTGGACGTCAATCCACGCTACGGCACCTGGAATTCCCAGACCCTGACCATCGGCACGGCCAGCACCCCGTGGCTGCGGCACGCCGTCGCCCCCACACCTGCCGCCTGAGGTCGGGTCCGGCGCCGCCAGGCACCCCTCGCCCGGGGTCGGCGGCCTCCTCCGGAAAGCCCCTTCCCGGGGGAGGCCGGGCCACCGCTGACATCTCAGCGGTAGCGTCTACGTGTGAACGACAACGCCGCCGCTGACGCCCGTCCCGGTCGTCTGGTCCTGCTCACCACCAGTCACCGTGTCGCCCCCGGTCTGCTGTCCTGGCCCGCCTGGCGGGTCCTGCGGGACGCGGACCTGGTGGTGTGTCCGGACAGCGCGCATCCGCAGCTGCCGTATCTGCGGGAGGCGGGCGTCGAGGTGGAGCGCTCGGCGCCGACCGGCCGTGAGCTGGTCGACCTGGCGGTCGGCGGCCGTACGGTGGTGGTCATCCCGTCTGCTGACGGCGACTCGTCGCTCACCGACGAGCTCGCCCGGCTGGCTGGTTCCGGCCGGGTGCGGATGCCGGAGCTGGAGCTGCTGCCCGCCTCGTACGACCTGCCGGGCGCGCGGCTGCTCGACCTGGTCGCGGTGATGGACCGGATCCGCGCGGAGTGCCCGTGGAGCGGCCGGCAGACCGGCGAGGGCCTGGTGAAGTACCTGATCGAGGAGGCGTACGAACTCGTCGAGGCGATCGAGGACGGTGACCGGGCGGCGTACCGCGAGGAGCTGGGGGACGTGCTGCTCCAGGTGGTCTTCCACGCCCGGATCGCGCAGGAGGACTCCGAGGAGCCGTTCTCGATCGACGATGTCGCGGGCACGATCGTGGACAAGCTGATCCGCCGCCACCCGCATGTCTTCGGCGGGGAGAGCGCCGAGACCCCGGAGGAGGTCAAGGAGCACTGGTTGCGCACCAAGGCCGCGGAGAAGCGCCGCGACTCGGTGACCGACGGCATCCCGCTGGACCAGCCCGCGCTGGCGCTCGCCGCGAAGCTGGCGGGCCGGGCGCGCACCGGCGGGGTGGCCGCGCCCGCGCCCGCGCACGACTCGGAGGACCTCGGGGACCGGCTGCTCGCCCTGGCCGCCCTCGCCGAGCGGCAGGGGGTGGATCCGGAGGCAGCGCTGCGCTCCGCCGCCCGTCGGTACCGGGACGCGATCCGAACGGCCGAGCGAACTGAGTGATCCGCCCGGCGTATGGGTAATAAATCCACATGATGTGGACATTCGGCGCGGAAACCGTCGCGGCGGGCTTCATAATCGGCCCGCTGCTGATCGGCATCGGCATTGTGGTCGCCCTGGCCCTCGTCGGGTTGTTCTACGGACGTCTGCGGCGCGGCCCGGGCCCGCAGCGCACACCGCAGCCCCCGCCGGAGCAGCCGCCACCACGGGCCCGGGCGTGGACGACACCCACCGAGTTCGCCGAGGGCGAGGCCCCGGCGAACCACGGACCGGGGCACCAGGACTCCCAGGTCTCCGAGCCCGAGGAGGTCAGCCGGGAGCCGGACGAGGTGCCTCGGGACGGCAGGCGGCGCTTGCCGTACGAGCTGCGCGGCTACCCGGGCCCGCGGACCTGAACCCGGTACCGCGCCGCCTCTCGAGTGGGTGATCATGGCGGTATGCGCATCGACATACCGCATTCCTGGCCGCGCACCGAGGCCGATGCCATCGCGATCCAGGACCGGCTGCGCGGCCTGGTGGACCGCGTCGGACCCGGGCCGCGGGAGCCGCGGCTGGTGGCCGGGCTCGACGTGGCGTACGCCGAGGACTCCAACCGGGTGGCCGCCGCCGTGGTGGTGCTGGACGCGCGGACCCTGGAGGTCGTGGAGCGCGCCACCGCGGTCGGTGACGCCACCTTCCCGTACGTCCCGGGCCTCTTCGCGTTCCGTGAACTGCCGGTGCTCGTCGAGGCGTTGACCCGGCTGGAGAGCGTTCCGGAACTTCTGCTCTGCGACGGCCAGGGCCTGGCGCATCCGCGCCGCTTCGGGCTCGCCTGCCATCTGGGGGTGCTCACCGGGATCGCGGCGGCCGGGGTCGCCAAGACCACGTTCGTCGGCGACTACGACGCCGCCGCGCTCGGCCCGCGGCGCGGTGCGGGCGTCCCGCTGGTCGACGGCGGTGAGACCGTCGGACGCGCGCTGCGCACCAGGGACGGCGTCAAGCCGGTGTACGTCTCCACCGGGCACGGCATCGACCTGGACACCGCCTGCCGCCATGTGCTGGCGCTCGCCCCGCGGTACCGGCTGCCGCAGACCACCCGGCTCGCCGACCGGCTCAGCCGGGACGTGCTGCGCGCCGCCCGCTGACGCCACCGGGTTAACGTCGGGGGGTGACTGACGCATCCGCCCCCGCCCTGTTCACCTGGGAGTTCGCCGCCGATCCCTACCCGGCGTACGCCTGGCTGCGGGAGCACGCGCCGGTGCACCGCACCACACTGCCCAGCGGGGTGGAGGCCTGGCTGGTCACCCGGTACCCCGACGCCCGGCAGGCACTCGCGGACGCCCGGCTCAGCAAGAACCCCGTCCACCACTCCGAGCGCGCCCACGCCAAGGGCAAGGTCGGCATCCCCGGTGAGCGCAGTGCCGACCTGATGACGCACCTGCTGAACATCGACCCGCCGGACCACACCCGGCTGCGCCGCCTGGTCTCCAAGGCGTTCACCCCGCGCCGGGTGGCCGAATTCGCCCCGCGGGTAACGGAGTTGACCAACCGGCTCATCGACTCCTTCGCGGCCAGGGGCGAGGCGGACCTGATCCATGAGTTCGCCTTCCCGCTGCCCATCTACGCCATCTGCGACCTGCTCGGCGTACCGGCCGAGGACCAGGACGACTTCCGCGACTGGGCGGGCATGATGATCCGGCACGGCGGCGGACCGCGCGGCGGCGTCGCCCGCTCGGTGAAGAAGATGCGCGCGTACCTGCTGGAGCTCATCCACCGCAAGCGCGCACAGCTCGGTGACGACCTGATCTCCGCCCTGATCAGGGCCAGCGACCACGGCGAGCACCTCACCGAGAACGAGGCCGCGGCGATGGCGTTCATCCTGCTGTTCGCCGGTTTCGAGACCACGGTCAACCTCATCGGCAACGGCACGTACGCGCTGCTGCGCGACCCGGGGCAACGGCGGCTGCTCCAGGACTCGGTGGGCCGCGGTGAGACGGACCTGCTGGCCACCGCGGTCGAGGAACTGCTGCGCTACGACGGGCCGGTGGAGTTGGCGACCTGGCGGTTCGCCACCGAACCGCTGACCATCGGCGGCCGGTCGATCGGCACCGGCGACCCGGTGCTGGTGGTCCTGGCCGCCGCCGACCGCGACCCGGAACGCTTCGCCGGTCCCGACACCCTCGACCTGGCCCGGCGCGACAACCCGCATCTGGGATTCGGACACGGCATCCACTACTGCCTGGGCGCCCCGCTCGCCCGGCTGGAGGGCCAGACCGCGCTGGCCACCCTGCTCACCCGGCTCCCCGACCTGCAACTCGCCGTGGATCCAGAGGAGTTGCGCTGGCGCGGCGGACTGATCATGCGCGGGCTGCGCACCCTTCCGGTCTCCTTCACCGCTGTCCGGGATGTCGCCAACGGGCAATAAGAGCATGGAGAATACAGACACCTGACGGGATGTCGGTCAGGCGTGACCTCCACGTGATCTCCACTACATCCGCCCGTGACCGACGCCGTTACGGGCTACGCTCTGCGCTCGTCCCCGCCGTCGGAGAAAGGCGTCACATGCTCAGGTCGGGCAACGGTCAGCACCGAAAGCCGCGTCAAGCGCCCGCGTTCGTCGTCACCGCCGGGGTCACCGGCGCCGGGATCGCGCTGCCGCTGCTCGGCGCCACGGGTGCGCACGCCGCCACCGCCAGCACCTGGGACAAGGTCGCGCAGTGCGAGAGCGGCGGCATGTGGAGCGCCGACAACGGCAACGGCTCGTACGGCGGCCTCCAGATGACCCAGGACACCTGGGAGCGGTTCGGCGGCACGGCCTACGCCGAGCGGCCCGACCTGGCCAGCCGGCAGCAGCAGATAGCCATCGCCGAGAAGGTGCTGTCCGCCCAGGGCGCCGACACCTGGGGCGGCTGCGCGGTGGACGCGGGCCTGGCCAGGGGTGGCGCCTCGGCGGAGGTGGACCCGGGCACCCTCGATCCGTCGACGGACGGGTCGTGGAACGACTCCGGCGCGTCCGGTGAATCCGGTTTGTCCAACTCGCCGGTTCTCGGGGATGGTTCGGGCGTGACGGGTTCTTCTGGTTCATCCAGCTCGTCCACTTCGACCGGTTCGAGTGGGTCTTCCGATTCATCTGGTTCGGTGGATGCGTCGGGTGCGCCATCGTCCGACCCGTCCTCCAGTCCCTCGCCCTCTTCTTCCGCTTCGTCCGCCCCCTCCTCCTCGGCCAGCAGCACGCCGTCGCCCTCCGGTGCCGGTGGCGGCGGCGGGCGGCACGCCAAGCCGTCTCCCTCCGCTTCCGGTTCGGCCAGCGCCGACCCCACGGCCTCCGGAACGCCCTCCGGAACGCTTTCCGGGGCGCCGTCGAGCGCTCCCGCCGACCCGGCGCCGACTACGTCCGGTGACCGTGGCGGTGACCGCGCCTCACGTGGCGGCGTCGACGCGCGCCAGCAGGGTCCGGGGGTGGACGGGCAGGAGAGCGGCTCGTACACCGTTCAGCCGGGCGACAACCTGACGCAAATCGCGACAGACCACTCGGTGCCCGGAGGCTGGCCGTCGCTCTACGACGCCAACAAGTCCGTGGTGGGCTCCAACCCGGACCTGATCCTGCCCGGACAACAGCTCACTCTTCGTTAAACCTGTGACATACCTCTCCCGGGCCGCTTCGGGCGACGGACCGTCAGCCGTCCGCTTATCCCGTTCCGACCTGCGGATCTGACGTTCCGCTGGTGATGCGTCAGGAATCCGCCGGTGCCGGGCGGTGTTTGTCAGCCGCCCGGGGGGTGTGTTTAAGGTCGTGACCGCTCGCCACCGCGAGCCCTGTCGGTCAGGTACGCCGAGTCCTGCCGCCGACCGACGGGAACAGTCGACGCGAAAGCGCCGTAGGCAGGAGCGGGGGACCCAAGGTTCTCCGCCGGTCCGCTCAACTCGACGGACCGGCTAGGGGTTAAGTCGCGCGCCGTGCGCCGCGACCGGGCACTCACTCGGCCCGAACCCGACAGCTGACCTCGTAGGCGTCGGTGAGGAAATCTCCATGGGTAAGCACCGCCGTGCCTCGAAGGCTGTCCGTATCGCCACCATCACCGGTGTCGCCGGTGCGGCCGTCGCCGCGCCGCTCCTGACCGCCACCTCGGCTTCCGCCGCCTCCGTGGCCGTCTGGGACCGTGTCGCCCAGTGCGAGTCCAGCGGCAACTGGTCCAACCACGACACCGGTGGCAACGGGCACTACGGCGGTCTGCAGTTCTCGCAGTCCAGCTGGGCCGCCGCCGGTGGTCTGAAGTACGCCTCGCGCGCCGACTACGCCACCAAGGACCAGCAGATCGCCGTCGCCGAGGTGCTGCTGAAGATGCAGGGCCCGGGTGCCTGGCAGTGCGCCTACGCCGGCCCGCTGACCTCCGGTGGCCCGGCCCCGGAGATCAACGTGAGCGGCTCCGCCTCCGCCTCGGCCGGCGCGGACAACGCGGCCAGCACCCAGACCGCCAAGGAGGCCCCGGCCAAGGAGGCCCCCGCCGAGGCCCCGGCGCCGAAGAAGGTCCGCAAGCACGCCCGCCCGGCCGCCCCGGTCGAGCAGGGCACCGGCAGCTACACCGTCAAGTCCGGTGACACCCTCTCCGGTATCGCCGCCGCCCACGGTGTCGCCGGTGGCTGGCAGAAGCTGTTCGAGCTGAACAACGACGTCGTCAAGGACGCCAACCTGATCTTCCCCGGTCAGCACCTGAAGCTCGGCTGAACCCCGACAACGGCACAACTGCCCTGACGGTCTCCCGTGTTCGCGAACCGCGCGGCGACCGATGAAAGCCCCCCGGCCGGACACGCCTTCCCCCCGAGCGTGTCCGGCCGGGGCATTTTGGGTTCGACCGCCGTCCCGTCGGCTGGCCGGACCGGGCGAGCCGGTTAGGCTCATCCCGCAGAGCACCAGCGCACCAACCAAGCAACACATCCCAAAGGAGATGCTCGTGCCGTCCATCGACGTCGTCGTAGCCCGGGAAATCCTCGACTCACGAGGCAACCCCACCGTCGAGGTCGAGGTCGGCCTCGACGACGGGAGCACCGGCCGCGCGGCCGTACCCTCCGGTGCCTCCACCGGTGCGTTCGAGGCCCTCGAACTGCGCGACGGGGACAAGGCCCGTTACGGCGGAAAGGGCGTGGAGAAGGCCGTTCTCGCCGTCATCGAGCAGATCGGCCCGGAGCTGGTGGGGTACGACGCCACCGAGCAGCGGCTGATCGACCAGGCGATGCTCGACCTGGACGCCACCCCGGACAAGTCCTCACTCGGCGCCAACGCCATCCTCGGCGTCTCGCTGGCCGTGGCGCACGCCGCCTCCGAGGCCTCCGACCTGCCGCTGTTCCGCTACATCGGCGGCCCGAACGCCCACGTACTGCCGGTCCCGATGATGAACATCCTCAACGGCGGCGCCCACGCGGACTCCAACGTCGACATCCAGGAGTTCATGATCGCGCCGATCGGCGCCGAGTCCTTCTCCGAGGCCCTGCGCTGGGGCGCGGAGACGTACCACGCGCTGAAGTCGGTCCTCAAGGAGCGCGGTCTGTCCACCGGCCTCGGCGACGAGGGCGGCTTCGCGCCGAACCTGGAGTCCAACCGCGCCGCCCTCGACCTGATCGTCGAGGCCATCAAGAAGGCCGGCTTCCAGCCCGGCCAGGACATCGCGCTCGCCCTTGACGTGGCCGCCACCGAGTTCTACAAGGACGGCGCGTACGTCTTCGAGGGCAAGGCCCGTACCGCCGCCGAGATGAGCGCCTACTACGGCGAGCTGGTCGCCGCCTACCCGCTGGTCTCCATCGAGGACCCGCTGGGCGAGGAGGACTGGGAGGGCTGGAAGACCATCACCGACCAGCTCGGCGACAAGGTCCAGCTGGTCGGTGACGACCTGTTCGTCACCAACCCGGAGCGCCTGCAGCGCGGCATCGACAGCGACACCGCCAACGCCCTGCTGGTCAAGGTCAACCAGATCGGTTCGCTGACCGAGACCCTGGACGCCGTCGAGCTGGCCCAGCGCAGCGGCTACAAGTGCATGATGTCGCACCGCTCCGGCGAGACCGAGGACGTCACCATCGCCGACCTGGCCGTCGCCACCAACTGCGGCCAGATCAAGACCGGTGCCCCGGCCCGCTCGGACCGCGTCGCCAAGTACAACCAGCTGCTGCGCATCGAGGAGATCCTCGACGACGCCGCGGTGTACGCCGGCCGCAGCGCCTTCCCGCGCTTCCGCGCCTGAGGTCCTGTGACGGGCCCGGGGGGCGGTGCCCCCCGGGCCCTTGGGGTTGAGGGCTCAACCCCAAGGGGTGTCCGGAGGCGAGAGCCCCCGGAATCGGGCCTGGGGCGTGGCCCGGTGGGTTTGGGGGCGAAGCCCCAGAACACAACTACGTACGTGCTGAGGGGTGAGCGACGTGCCAACGGACCGCTTCTCGACCGCGACCAGGCTCAAGGCCCTGGGCGCGCAGGCGCAGGCCCGCGTCTACCGGGCCACCGGCCGTACACCGCGGCGCAGCAGGCTCACCGGTCGCGCAGCGCTGCTGGCGCTGACCGTCTGCGCGCTGGTCGTCGCCCTCGCGTACCCGATGCGGCAGTACGTGGCCCAGCGCTCGCAGATCGCCGACCAGCGCGAGCAGGCGCGCCAGGCGCGCCAGCGGGTGGAGCGGCTGCAACAGGAGAAGGCCCGCTGGTCCGATCCGGAGTACGTCAAGGCGCAGGCCCGCGAGCAGCTGCACTTCGTGATGCCGGGGGAGACCGGGTACACCATGTCCGGCCAGCGCGGTACGGACGCCGACCAGAGCGACGCCGCCACAGGGGCGGCGGCCAACCGCGCCTGGTACGACAATCTTTGGAACGGAGTGAACTCCTCCGACGCCAGCCACTGACCGGGGCCCGGCTCGCCCGGGACCCGTACCACCACCGAGCCACCGCCGAACCAGAAAGCCGCCCGTGAAGAACCCGCCGCCCCGCACCGAACCCGCCCCGCCCACCGAGGCCGACATCGCCGCCATCGGCGAGCAGCTCGGCCGCGTGCCGCGCGGACTGCGGGCCGTAGCGCACCGCTGCCCGTGCGGGCTGCCGGACGTCGTGGAGACGGCGCCCCGGCTGGAGGACGGCACGCCGTTCCCCACGCTCTACTACCTGACCTGCCCGCGCGCCGCCTCCGCCATCGGCACCCTGGAGGCGGAGGGCGTGATGAAGGAGATGACGGCGCGGCTCGCTGAGGACGAGGAGCTGGCCGCCGGGTACCGGGCGGCGCACGAGGACTACATCGCCCGCCGGGACGCCATCGAGGTGCTGGAGAACTTCCCCAGCGCGGGCGGCATGCCGGACCGGGTCAAGTGCCTGCACGTGCTGGTCGGCCACTCGCTGGCGGCCGGTCCCGGGGTGAACCCGCTGGGTGACGAGGCGATCGCGATGCTGCCGCAGTGGTGGCGCAAGGGCCCCTGCGTGTGCGCCGGTGCCGACGAGGGCGGCGCCGAGGAGGACGCGAAGTGACCCGGGTCGCCGCGGTCGACTGCGGTACGAACTCCATCCGGCTGCTGGTCGCCGATGCCGACCGGCACACCGGCGCCATCAAGGACCTCGACCGGCGGATGCGGATCGTACGGCTCGGCCAGGACGTCGACCGCACCGGCCGGCTGGCGCCCGAGGCCCTGGAGCGCACCTTCGCCGCGTGCCGTGAGTACGCCGAGGTGATCCGCGAACTCGGTGCGGAGAAGGTGCGGTTCGTGGCCACGTCGGCCTCCCGGGACGCGCGGAACCGCGAGGAGTTCGTTCGGGGCGTGGTGGAGATCCTGGGCGTGGAGCCCGAGGTGATCTCCGGCGACGACGAGGCCGAGTACTCGTTCACCGGGGCGACGAGGGAACTGGCCGGCCGGGACCACTTCGAGAAGCCGTACCTGGTGGTGGACATCGGGGGCGGCTCGACCGAGTTCGTGGTCGGCTCGGAGCACGCCGCGGCGGCCCGCTCGGTGGACATCGGCTGCGTCCGGATGACCGAGCGGCACCTGGTCCGCGACGGCCAGGTCGGCGATCCGCCCACGCCGGGTCAGATCGCCGCGATGAGGGCGGACATCGCCGCCGCGCTGGACCTGGCCGCCGAGACGGTGCCGCTGGGGCGGGCCCGAACCCTGGTGGGCCTGGCCGGCTCGGTCACCACGGTGGCCGCGATCGCGCTGGGGCTGCGGGAGTACGACTCGTCGGCGATCCACCACTCGCGGATCGGCATCGATCAGGTCCGCGAGATCACCGACCGGCTGCTGTCCTCGACGCACGCCGAACGCGCCGCGATCCCGGTGCTGCACCCCGGGCGGATCGACGTGATCGGCGCGGGCGCCCTCGTACTGCTGATGATCATGGAGCGGGTGGGGGCCGGGGAGGTCGTGGTGAGCGAGCACGACATCCTCGACGGCATCGCGTGGAGTGTGGCCTGAGCGGTCGACTGAGCAGGGCGAACATCAGCTGAGCGGGCTGCGGCGCCCTCGCGCACGGGCCTTGGAAAGAGCTTCGTGAATTTCTTCACATGAAGAACGGGGCTTTTGTTGGGGTGGAGTTGAGGTTCCGCGCCCGCCGCGCGCCGGGGGAGTGTTTCGGCGGCGTTCCACGGGGTGCGGCGATCCGTCCGCCGCTACCCCGCTGATGCGGATCGTGGCTGCTCAGCGCGGTGGCTCAACGTCTTCGGGCCCTGTCCGGTTCCGTTGGCCGCTGTGGCATCGATCACGAAACCGCGCAGTGTAGCAGAGGGTCGCAAGAACCTTGTGAAGGGGCTCACGAAGGCCCCCCAAGCGGGTGCTGGATACTCGTCTTCATGAGCACCACGGAGCGTCCACGGATCCTCGTAGTAGGCGGCGGTTACGTCGGCCTGTACGCGGCGCGCCGCATCCTGAAGAAGATGCGGTTCGGCGAGGCGACCGTCACGGTCGTCGACCCCCGGTCGTACATGACGTACCAGCCCTTCCTCCCTGAGACTGCCGCCGGCAGCATCTCCCCGCGCCACGTCGTGGTTCCGCTGCGACGCGTGCTGCCCAAGGCGGAGGTCCTCACCGGCCGGGTCACCTCGGTCGACCAGGACCGCAAGGTGGCCGTCATCGAGCCGCTCGTCGGCGAGTCCTACGAGCTGCCCTTCGACTACCTCGTCGTCGCGCTCGGCGCCGTCTCCCGCACCTTCCCGATCCCCGGCCTCGCCGAGAACGGCATCGGCATGAAGGGCGTCGAGGAAGCCGTCGACCTGCGCAACCACGTGCTGGAGCAGCTGGACCTGGCCGACTCCACGACCGACGAGGAGGTCCGCCGCAAGGCGCTGACCTTCGTCTTCGTCGGCGGTGGCTTCGCGGGCGCGGAGACCATCGGCGAGGTCGAGGACATGGCCCGTGACGCGTGCAAGTACTACACGAACGTCAAGCGCGAGGACATGCGGTTCGTCCTCGTCGAGGCCGCCAACCGGATCCTGCCCGAGGTCGGCCCGGAGCTCGGCAAGTGGGGCCTTGAGCACCTGCGCGAGCGCGGCATCGAGGTCTACCTGGAGACGTCGATGAAGTCCTGCGTCGACAAGCACGTGGTGCTCGCCAACGGGCTTGAGGTCGACGCCTCCACCATCGTGTGGACCGCGGGCGTCAAGCCGAACCCGGCGCTGGCCAACTTCGGCCTGCCGCTCGGCCCGCGCGGCCACGTCGACACCGCTCCCACCCTCCAGGTCCAGGGCATGGACTACGTGTGGGCGGCCGGCGACAACGCCCAGGTGCCGGACCTCGCCTCCGGCGAGGGTGCCTGGTGCCCGCCGAACGCGCAGCACGCGCTGCGCCAGGCCAAGGTGCTCGGCGACAACGTGGTGTCCGGGATGCGCGGCTTCCCGCAGCACGAGTACAAGCACAAGAACATGGGCGCGGTCGCCGGTCTCGGCCTGCACAAGGGCGTCGCCCTGCTGTTCGGCAAGATCAAGCTCAAGGGCCGTCTGGCCTGGTACTGCCACCGCGGCTACCACGGCATGGCGGTGCCGACCTTCAACCGCAAGTTCCGGGTGCTCGCCGACTGGACGCTGGCGATGTTCCTCAAGCGCGACGTGGTGGCGCTCGGCGCGCTGGAGAACCCGCGCGACGAGTTCTACGAGGCCGCGGCGCCGGTGACGGCGGCGGCCACCGCCAAGGCCAAGGCGCCGGAAGGTGAGAAGGCCAAGGCCTCCTGACCTTCAGCGCTGCCCGACAGCTCTGATCGACGCCGAGGGCGTCCGCCATCCGTGGGGCGGACGCCCTCGGCGCTTTCGGGTACGGAATTTTCCCGTACTCGGTTCCCGATTCGGGACTACGATTGGGTCGCAAATCTGTTTTCGTGATGCAAGGACCTTGTCAGGTCCGTCGGTTGACGCACCATCACGGAGGTTTTGCACCATGGCCGACGCAGCCGTACGGCTCCTCGCACTCGCCGAAGGCGCCCTGGGCGCCCCGCTTCCGCTGCGGATCCGTGCCTGGGACGGTTCCGAGGCCGGGCCGCCGGACGCGCCGCTGCTGGTGCTGCGGCACCGGCGCGCGCTGCGCCGACTGCTGTGGAAGCCGGGGGAGTTGGGGCTCGCCCGGGCCTGGGTGGCCGGGGACATCGAGGTCGAGGGCGACCTGTACGAGACGCTGGAACGTCTCTCCGGGCTGATCTGGGAGCGGGACGAGCCGCAGGGCGGACTGCGCCCGCTGGACGCCGTACGGTCCCTGCGCGATCCCGCGCTGCGCCGGATGGCCCGTGAGGCGCTGCTCCTGGCGGGGCCCGGACTGCCGCCCGCCCCGCCCGCCGAGGAGGCGCCCAGGCGCGGCGGGGTGCGGCACACGCTCAGCCGGGACCGCGAGGCGATCCACCACCACTACGACGTCGGCAACACCTTCTACGAGCGGGTGCTCGGGCCTTCGATGGTCTACTCGTGCGCGTACTGGCAGCAGCCGGGCGGCACCCTGGAGGAAGCGCAGGAGGCCAAGCTCGACCTGATCTGCCGCAAGCTGTCGCTGACCGAGGGCCAGCGGCTGCTGGACGTCGGCTGCGGCTGGGGTTCGATGGTGCTGCACGCCGCCCAGCGCTACGGGGTGCGGGCGGTCGGCGTCACGCTCTCCACCGAGCAGGCGGCGTACGCCCGCAAGCGGGTGGCCGACGCGGGGCTGACCGACCGGGTGGAGATCCGGGTGCAGGACTACCGGGCGGTGGACGACGGGCCGTACGACGCGATCTCGTCCATCGGCATGGCGGAGCATGTGGGGTCCGCGCAGTACCGGGCGTACGCCTCGGCGCTGTACGGGTTGCTGCGGCCCGGTGGCCGCCTGCTCAACCACCAGATCGCGCGGCGCCCGCTGGAGCGGGAGGACGCCTACCGGGTGGACGAGTTCATCGACCGCTACGTCTTCCCCGACGGGGAGTTGTCGCCGCTCGGTTCCACGGTCGAGCTGCTGGAGGAGGCCGGTTTCGAGGTACGGGACGTGGAGGCACTCCGCGAGCACTACGGGCGCACCCTGCGCGCCTGGGTCGCCAACCTGGAGACCCACTGGCCGGAGGCCGTCCGCCTCACCTCGCCCGGCCGTGCCCGCGTCTGGCGCCTCTACATGGCGGCTTCCGCCCTGGCCTTCGAGCACAACCGCATCGGCGTCAACCAGGTCGTGGCGGTGAAAACCACCACGTCGGGTGACGCGTCCTTCCCCCGAACCAGACACGCATGGCTGGAGCCCCACTGACGAGTACCCCTCACCCGCCCTTCCCCGGGGCTCCGCTCCCTCGTCTCCGACGTGCGTCGTGGCTCCGACTTTGAACCCGCGGGGAAAAGACGCGCCCCCAAGCCCCTTGTATACCTGGGGACTTGGGGGCGAAATTCGAAGACCGGCAGGATTCGGAGCGAAGCCACGCGCCAACCCGGAGCCTGGGGTGAAGCCCGCCGCCCACCCCCGGGGGGGCGGGCGGCGGAGCCCCGAGGGGCGTGGGATCACTCCGTCTTGATCGCCTCCAGGACGTCGAGCTTCGCCGCTCGCCTCGCGGGCCACACCGCGGCCAGGGTGCCGACCAGGGCGGCCAGGGCGAGGAAGACGGCGATACGGGCCCAGGGGAGGACCATCACGTAGCCCTGGAGGTCAGCGCTGATGGAGTCTCCGGTGGCCCAGGCGATGAACAGGCCCAGGACCACGCCGGTGACCGCGCCGAAGAGGGCGATGACGACCGCCTCCAGCCGGATCATCCGCTTGACCCGGCCGCGGTCCAGGCCGACCGCGCGCAGCATGCCGATCTCACGGCGCCGCTCGAAGACCGACATGGCCAGCGTGTTGATGACCCCCAGCACCGCGATGACCAACGACATGCCCAGCAGCCCGTACATGATGTAGAGCATGTTGTTGATCATGCCGCCGAACGTGTCCCGGATCCCCTGACGGTCCATCACCGAGATCGCCGGGTTGTCCCCCAGCCCGTCGGTGATGGCCTGTGCCGCGGTGGGCGTGGCGCCGCCGGAGACGGAGACCAGCACCTGCCGTACCTCGGGCTTGTCGACGTGCGGCGTCAGCATCCGGTCCGGCATGACGACGTCCGACAGCACGAGGTTGTCGGCGAACGTTCCGCCCACCGTCACCTCGGCCCTCGTGCCGTCCGGGTAGCTGGCCTGGACGGTGTCGCCGACCCGCCAGCCCCGGCTCTTGGCGGTCTTGTCGGCGACCAGGACCTTGCCGTCGGCCAGCGCGGACTGCGAACCGTGCACCATCGTGATCTTGACGGTCTTGGCCAGCCCGGCCGGATCGGCCGCGGTGACCGACGAGAACTTGCCGTCCAGGTCGAAGTAGGAGTTCCGCAGCGCGGTCGCCGCGGTGACCCCCGGCACCTTGGAGATCTCGCCCGAGACGGAGTCGTCCAGCGGCATGCCGTTCGCCATCTGGACCATGTAGTCCGCCGACAGGTTGTCCACCGTCGCCTTGTCGATCGTCCGGCCGATGGAGACACCCAGCACCGACAGCCCGGTGATCAGGGTCAGCCCGATGGCCAGCGCGGAGGCGGTGGCCGCGGTACGTCGCGGATTACGCCGCGCGTTGCGCGCCGCCAGGTTGCCGGACACCCCGAACGCCCGCGCCAGTAGCGGCCGTACCGCCGCGATGACCGGCTGCGACAGCAGCGGCGTCAGCACGATCACTCCGATCACCAGCAGGAACGCCCCGCCGCCGACCTCCCAGCGCCCGGTGGCGCCACCCGCCGAACCGCCCAGCACGACCAGCGCGGCACCGACCGCGGCCAGCAGCCCGCCGAAGGTGTTGCGCAGCACCAGGGACTTGGTGGGCGCCGGCAGCTCCGCACTGCTCATCGCGGCGACCGGCGGAATCTTCGCGGCCCGGCGGGCGGGCAGCCAGGCGGCGAACATGGTGATCAGCACGCCCACCGCGAACGCCGCGACCACCGTCGTCGGCGCGACCACCAGCGGCCCGGACGGCACCTTGGCGCCGAAGGAGGCCATGGCGGAGCGCAGTCCCACCGCGATCCCGATGCCGCCCACGAACCCGGCCAGCGAGGCGGTGGCGCCCACGATCAGCGCCTCGGTGAGCACCGAGCGCGTCACCTGGCGGCGGCTCGCGCCCAGCGCGCGCAGCAGTGCCAGCTCCTTGGTGCGCTGCGCGACCAGCATGGTGAAGGTGTTGGCGATCAGGAAGATCCCGACGAACAGCGCGATGGCGGCGAACACCAACAGCATGGTGTTCAGCGAGTTGAACTGCTGCTCGATGTCCTTGGCCTGCCGGTCGGCGAGTTGCTTGCCGGTCTGCGCGTCGACGCTGCCGTCCTTGGGCAGCAGCGGGGTGATCTCGTCGAGGATCTTCTGCTGCGCGGTGCCCTTGTCGGCGGTGACCGTCACGTCGGAGAAGTGACCGGAGGTCAGGTAGAGCGACTGGGCGCTCGCGGTGTCGAACAGCACCAGCGAACCACCGGCGCTGACCGAGCCGTCGTCGGTGGTGAAGATGCCGGTGACGGTGTACGTCTTGACCGGCCCGTTGGTGGCGATCCGCGCCGGATCGCCGACGTGGAAGCCGCCCTTGTCGGCGGTGTCCTTGTCCAGCGCGACCTCGCCGGTCTGCGCCGGGCCGCGGCCGGAGACGAACGCGTAGCGCGGGTCCTTGCCGTTCTTGCCGGGTGCGAAGTTGGCACCGGAGTTGGTCCAGCCGTTGCCGATCAGCTTGCCCTTGGTGTCGGCGACTCCGGCGAACCCGGAGACCCGCCCGGTCGCGGAGGCGACGCCCGGCAGCTTGTCGATACGGTCGAGGGTCTGCTGGCTGATGCCCTCGTCCTGCTTCTTGCCGTGCGGGCCGGAGGACCCGCCGTAACTGGTGATGGCGACGGCCACGTTGTCGTACGACTTGGCCGACTGGTTCTTGTAGGCGTTGCCGAGCGTGTCGGTGAAGACCAGGGTGCCGGAGACGAAGGCGACGCCGAGCAGTACGGCGAGCACGGTCATCAGCAGCCTGGCCTTGTGCGTGAGCACATTGCGCAGGGCGGTTCGGAACATGGTTCAGTCCTGGGGGGATACGGGTGCGGATCGGCGTGGACGGGCGGCGGCTGGGCGCGAGCTCAGCTGGTACGGCCCTTGGCGTCGAAGCCGGGGGTCCGGGGGTTTCCCCCGGGAAGGCGCCGCATCCGCTCCAGTACGTCGTCGGCGGTCGGGTCGCGCAGTTCGTCGACGATCCGGCCGTCGGCGAGGAAGACGACGCGGTCCGCGTACGAGGCGGCCACCGGGTCGTGGGTGACCATCACCACGGTCTGGCCCAACTCCCGTACGGAGTTGCGCAGGAAGCCCAGCACCTCGGCGCCGGAGCGCGAGTCGAGGTTTCCGGTCGGCTCGTCGGCGAAGATGATCTCGGGCCGGGCGGCGAGCGCCCGGGCCACCGCCACGCGCTGCTGCTGGCCGCCGGAGAGCTGGGCGGGTCGGTGCGACAGCCGTCCGGACAGGCCGACGGTCTCGATGACCTTGGACAGCCACGCCTGGTCCGGCTTGCGGCCCGCGATGTCCATCGGCAGCGTGATGTTCTCGGCGGCGGTCAGGGTGGGCAGCAGGTTGAACGCCTGGAAGATGAAGCCGATCTTGTCCCGGCGCAGTCGTGTGAGCTGCTTGTCCTTGAGCGACGACAGCTCGGTGTCACCTATTCGAGCGGACCCGGAGGAGATCGAGTCGAGCCCCGCCATGCAGTGCATGAGCGTCGACTTGCCGGAGCCGGACGGGCCCATGATGGCGGTGAACTCGGCCTTGCGGAACTCCGTGGAGACGTTGTCGAGCGCGACCACGCGTGTCTCGCCCTGGCCGTAGACCTTGGTGAGATCCGTCGCGCGGGCGGCCACCGCGGTGGCACGATCGTCGGCGCGGGTGCCGGTCTGGGTGGTGGTGGTCACGGGTGGGGCTCCTGTCGTACGTGGCGGTGTTCACTCCATCCTTCCTGTGCCCAGCCACGGCCGGATCAGCCCCTGTCGTGGTTCTGCGGGGAGCCTTGGGAGGTACGGACGGCGCGGGCGTCATCCTCAGGTAGGAGATGAGCGGGGGCGCATTGCCCCGGCAGTGGGGCGCACGGGGGCGTGCGTGCTGCGACGTGACACTACTCGGCGAATTCCCGTCAATCGCTTCGAGTGGCGCATGCACCGGATAGCGGGTGCTCTTGCGGAATGCGCGCCGGTGAGGGCATATACCCGGGCAATCGCCCGGTTTTGACGGTCTTTCAGCTGCCCATAAAATCAGACAACGCGGGGCGGATTTTCACCTGTTCGGGGGTCAGTTCCGGATAGGCTCTTGCTACTTCATGGGGGCTGCCCGCTGTGCCCGCGGCGGTGTTCCCATGCCCGGGTGGTGGAATGTAGACACGGTGAGCTTAAACCTCACTGACCTACGGGTCGTGCCGGTTCGAGTCCGGCTCCGGGCACTCTCCTCCCGCTGGTGACCCTTCCCCGGGAGAGGGCCTCCCGAATCCTCGTTAATTCTTCAATTAATCAGATCGGCCTACCAATCGGCGCGGGAAGATCCTCCTCTGGTAGCAGCCGCGGTACTTTGCCAATCCATTACGGTTGGGGCAGAGCCGTACCGTGCGGCCATGGAGGAGTGAGATGAGGAGCAGCAACCCGGTCTTCTCGCGGCGGGGCTTCAGTGGGGACAACGGTTATGCGGGCTTCGGGCAGCACCCGACGCCCTCCGCCGGCTACCCGTACGGCCAGGCCGCCCCCCAGGACCTCACGGCCGAGCAGTTGCGGCAGATGTACCAGGCGCCACCCGCCAGCCCGGCGCAGAGCGGCCGGATGACCATCGACGACGTCGTCATGCGCACCGCCATGACGCTGGGCACGGTCTTCGTCGGCGCGCTGCTCGCGTGGTTCGTGCTGCCGGTGAGCCGCACCGGCTACGGGATCGCCGTGGGAGCGGCGCTGGTCGCCTTCGTGCTGGGCATGGTGCAGACGTTCAAGGCGGCTCCGACCCCTGCGCTGATCCTCGGCTACGCGGCCTTCGAGGGCGTCTTCCTCGGCGTCCTGAGCAAGATCGTTCAACGCGGCCTGGGCGGGCGCCCCCGTGCAGGCGGTGCTGGGCACGATGGCCGTGTTCGCCGGAATGCTCATCGCGTACCGCACGGGGCTGGTCAAGGTCACCGACCGCTACAGGCGGGTCGGCATGGCGATCGCCATCGGCTTCGTGCTGCTGATCTTCGTCAACCTGCTGTTCGCGGCCTTCGGCGGCGGTGCCGGGCTCGGCCTGCGCAGCGGTGGGCTCGGCGTGGTCGTCGGCATCGTCGGCGTGCTGCTCGGCGCGTTCTTCCTGTCGCTGGACTTCAAGCAGGTCGAGGACGGCATCCGGCACGGCGCCCCGCAGCGGGAGTCCTGGCTGGCCGCGTTCGGCCTGACGCTCTCGCTGGTGTGGATCTACCTGGAGATGCTGCGGCTGATCTCCATCCTGCGGGACTGAGCCGGGCCGCACCGGTCCCGGACGCACCGACGGGCCTCCAGAGGCGGCGATGTCGCTCCTGGAAGCCCGTCGGTGGCTTTGCGGGGCCTGGGGTCAAGGGGTCGCGGGGCTACCCGAGTTTGCGGGCCGCCCGCCTGAGGTCGTACTCATGGACGAGGGCCTTGGCGTAGCCGTGGGACAGGTCCGACTCCCGGCGGAGCCAGTCCACCTTCTCTTCGAAACGAAGGAGCGCGGGGCCGTTGTCGAGGTCGCGGAGCCAGTCGGAGACTTCGCGGCCGGTGCGCTCAGGGATGCGGGACAGCAGGTTCCGGTGGGTTTCTTCAGAGAAGACCATCTGGGACATCGGCGCCTCCAGTGTGCGTTCCGTTACCCCACCGTGCCTTAGCCGTTGGGCGTTGGCAACCGTCCCAGGCCTACGAGACGGCGCGGGCGCACGTATAAAGTCACCGCATGCTCGACTGCGCGCCCCTGGTAACCGCCGTGGAGCGGCTCGCCGACCGCTTCCGTGCCCTGCCGCAGAGCCGCTTGCGCGGCGTCGCGGAGGCCGGACTGGACCTCGCACGCGAGCTGTCGTGCGCCGCGCAACGGCTTGAACTGCCCGATCGCGAGCCGCTGTTGATGCCGGACGACGGCGTCTACGCACTCGGCGACCAGATCGCCGTGGCGGGCCATGACCTCCTCGCGGCCCTCGCCGGGCACCCCGGCCGCCACGACGTGCTGGACCAGGCGCTACGGAGCGTGGCGAAGGTGGAGGAACTCCTCTAGGGCCGCCGGGCTCACAGCGAGGCGACGACCCGGTCGGCCAGCACGAAGAGGCTCTCCTCGCCGTAGGTGAAGGTCAGCGCGAACGCGCCGGAGACCGCGGACCCGCCGAGCAGCGCCGGAGCCTCACCGCGCTCCAGCGCGGCGGCCAGCTGCTCCGCCGTCTCCCGGTGGCCGGGGGTCAGGCACAGCGTCGTACCGTCCGTGAAGACGTACAGGTCCAGCGTGCCGAGCGGCCCGGGGCGGACGTCCGCCAGCGGGATGCGCGCGTCGGCCAGCGCGGCCAGCCGGGCCACCGTCTCCTCGGGGTCGGCGACCACCGGGGAGGGCGTGAAGTCCGGGTCGGAGGGGTGGCGCCGGTGCGGCAGGCGCGGTTCGAGGCCCGCCAGGTCCGCCTGGCGCGGTACGTAGGGCAGCGCCTCGATCTCCGGGAACTCGGTGTGCCCGTCGAAGGCCGGCGCGTCGGCGGCCTCCCGCGCCTCCTGGGCGGCCCAGAACGCCCGGGCCTCGGCCAGCTCCCGGTCCCGCTCGTCGGCGAGCGCCGCCGCCACGGCGGTACGTATCTCCTCGATGGCCGGAGCCGGGCGGGCGCCCGGTACGGCACCGGCGGCGGTCTCCGCGTGGGCGCGCCGCACGGTGAGTTCACGGCGCAGCGTCCCCAGCTCACCGCGCAGCCCGCGCACGGCGAACACGGCGGCGGCCGCCACGGCCACGGCGGCGGCCGCGACGAGCAGCGAGACGAGGGCGATGAGGTTGATGGAGCTCACTGACGTACTCCTGGCGGGTGGGGGCACTACGGCGGTTTGCGACGGTTTACAGCGGAACTTTTTCTCCCCCACGGACACTCTGCACTGAAAGCGTTGGCCAGCGCAGTGCGGAATGTCACGAAAGGGACATGCCGTCGCCCGTAGTCGCCTTTCGCACCGCTCTGAGCTGCACAACGACGTTCCCCCGGGATGTTGGACACATCCCGGGGGAACGTCGAAAACGGTCAACCCAGCGCCGCCAGGTTCAGCTCGGCGCCCTCGCTCTCAGCTCAGCCGCTCGATGACCATCGCCATGCCCTGGCCGCCGCCGACGCACATCGTCTCCAGGCCGAACTGCTTGTCGTGCCACTGCAGCGAATTGATCAGCGTGGTGGTGATCCGGGCGCCGGTCATCCCGAAGGGGTGGCCGACGGCGATGGCGCCGCCGTTGACGTTCAGCTTGTCCAGGTCGATGCCGAGGTCCCGGTAGGACGGGATGACCTGGGCGGCGAACGCCTCGTTGATCTCCACCAGGTCGATGTCGTCGATGGTCAGGCCCGCCCGCTTGAGCGCCTGCTTGGACGCCTCGACCGGGCCGTAACCCATGATCTCCGGGGAGAGCGCGGACACCCCGGTGGACACGATCCGGGCCAGCGGGGTCAGGCCCAGCTCGCGGGCCTTGGTGTCGGACATGATGACCAGCGCCGCGGCGCCGTCGTTGAGCGGGCAGCAGTTGCCCGCCGTCACCAGGCCGTCGGGGCGGAAGACCGGCTTGAGGCCGGTGACGCCCTCCAGCGTCACGCCCGGGCGCGGACCGTCGTCCTTGCTGACCACGGTGCCGTCCGGCAGCGTGACCGGGGTGATCTCGCGCTGCCAGAAGCCGTCGGCGATCGCCTTCTCGGCGAGGTTCTGCGACCGTACGCCGAACTCGTCCATGTCCTGGCGGGTGATGCCCTTGAACCGGGCCAGGTTCTCGGCGGTCTGGCCCATCGCGATGTACGCGTCGGGCAGCAGGCCGTCCTCGCGCGGGTCGTGCCAGTCGGAGCCCTCGCTCTGCGCACGCTCCGCGGTACGCGCCTCCGCGTCCGCGAACAGCGGGTTGTGGGTGTCCGGCAGGCCGTCCGAGGTGCCCTTGACGCTGCGCGAGACCATCTCCACACCGGCCGAGACGAACACGTCGCCCTCGCCCGCCTTGATGGCGTGCAGCGCCATCCGGGAGGTCTGCAGCGACGAGGAGCAGTAGCGGGTGATGGTGCAGCCGGGCAGGTGGTCCATGCCCATCTGCACCGCGACGATCCGGCCGAGGTTGTGCCCCTGCTCGCCGCCGGGGAGACCGCAGCCGAGCATCAGGTCGTCGATCTCACGCGGGTCCAGCTCGGGGATCTTCGCCAGCGCGGCCTTGATGATCGTGGCCGTGAGGTCGTCCGGGCGCAGTTCCTTCAGCGATCCCTTGAAGGCGCGCCCGATGGGCGAGCGGGCGGCAGAGACGATTACGGCTTCGGGCATCGCGGGATCTCTCCTCCGGAGGCGTGACGGGCTCAGGTGGAAGTTACCGGTAGGTAGCGCGGGAGTCACCAGGCTCGTACTGTGACGTTGCGCTCGCGCCCAACGCCCTGGAGGCAAGGGTAGGTTCCGGCCCGCCCGGCCGGTACCCGCGGTGGCCTATGTGAGTGCGGAGACGCCCGCCTCGGGGCGCCGCTCCCCGCCGGAGGCCATCCGCCGCCGCAGCAGCGCCCACCGCCCACGGTGCCCGCCCCCGGACCCCGCCGCGGCCACCTCGGTACCGGACGCCCCCGCCGCGGCCGCCGCCGCGTCGGCGACCGGAAGCACGCTCTCGTCCGAGTCGGCGTCCGGCCACACTCCCAACGCGGCGCAGAGCGTGGGCAGTATCGCCATCGCGGCCGTCGCGTAGCCGGTGGCCGACGGGTGGTAGCTGTCCGGCCCGAACATCTCCCGCGGGTTGGCCGCGAACTCCGGCCCCAGCAGTTGCCCGAGCGACACCGTACGGCCGCCCAGCTCGATCACCGCGATGGTCTGCGCGGCGGCGAGCTGGCGGCTCAGCCGCCGGGCGACCCAGCGCAGCGGCTGGTAGACCGGCTCGATGGTGCCCAGGTCGGGGCAGGTGCCGACCACCACCTCGGCACCCGCGTCGCGCAGTCGGCGCACCGCCGCCGCGAGGTGCCGCACCGAGTCCGCGGGCGGCATACGGTGCGTCACGTCGTTCGCGCCGATCATGATCACGCAGACGTCCGGCACCGGGTCCGGGCCGTCCAGCAGCAGGCCCACCTGCCGTGCCAGGTCGTCCGAGCAGGCGCCCGGCAGGGCCACGTTCACCAGGTCGACCGGGCGCTCGGCCACCGCCGCCAGACCCGAGGCGAGTATCGCCCCCGGTGTCTCGCCCACCCGGTGCACACCCTGTCCGGCCGCCGTCGAGTCGCCCAGGAACGCCAGCCGCACCGGCTGGGCCCCGGCGTCACCGTAGGCGGCGAACGCCGACCCGTAGCGCCCGTCAGCGGTGGGCGGCGCGGCCTCCGAGCCGCCCACGGTCCTCCTGGCCAGCTGTACCTCGGTGAGCAGCAGTCCGATCACCGCCCCGCCGAGCAGACCCGCCCCGCCGCCGCCGTACGCGGCGGCGGTCGCGATCCGCCGTGCCACCCTCGCCCTCGACATCGGCATCCCCGTTCACTCGGTCCCGTAACAGCTTGTTGCCCGCTACGGCGCCCGGCGCAACGCGACCGTTCGGGGGCGCTTGCGCATAGGCTCTGAGCACACACAGGGAAACATCCGGAGGACGTCGTGCAGTTCCACGACTCGATGATCAGTCTCGTCGGCAACACCCCGCTGGTGAGGCTCAACAGCGTCACGGCCGGGATACAGGCCACGGTGCTGGCCAAGGTCGAGTACTTCAATCCCGGCGGTTCGGTCAAGGACCGCATCGCCCTGCGCATGATCGAAGCCGCGGAGAAGTCCGGCGAGCTGAAGCCGGGCGGCACCATCGTCGAGCCCACCTCGGGCAACACCGGCGTCGGTCTGGCCATCGTGGCGCAGCAGAAGGGCTACAAGTGCATCTTCGTCTGCCCGGACAAGGTGTCGACGGACAAGATCAACGTGCTGCGGGCGTACGGCGCCGAGGTCGTGGTCTGCCCGACCGCCGTCGACCCTGAGCACCCGGACTCGTACTACAACGTCTCCGACCGGCTGGTGCGTGAGACGCCGGGTGCCTGGAAGCCCGACCAGTACAGCAACCCGAACAACCCGCTGTCGCACTACCACTCCACCGGCCCGGAGCTGTGGCAGCAGACCGAGGGCGGGATCACCCACTTCGTGGCGGGCATCGGCACCGGCGGCACGATCTCCGGCACCGGCCGGTACCTCAAGGAGATCTCCGACGGCAAGGTCAAGGTCGTCGGCGCCGACCCGGAGGGCTCGGTCTACTCCGGCGGCTCAGGCCGTCCGTACCTGGTCGAGGGCGTCGGTGAGGACTTCTGGCCGACCGCGTACGACCAGGACATCACTGACGAGATCATCGCGGTCTCCGACAAGGACTCGTTCCAGATGACCCGCCGCCTGGCCAAGGAGGAGGGGCTGCTGGTCGGCGGTTCCTGCGGCATGGCCGTCGTCGCGGCGCTGCGGGTCGCCGAGCGGCTCGGGCCGGACGACGTCGTGGTGGTGCTGCTGCCGGACAGCGGCCGCGGCTACCTCAGCAAGATCTTCAACGACGAGTGGATGGCCGACTACGGCTTCCTGGAGGAGGGCGGCCAGCAGTCCCGGGTCGCCGACGTGCTGGCGTACCGCAGCGGCGGGATCCCGGAGCTGGTCCACATGCACCCGGAGGAGACCGTCGGCGAGGCGATCGACGTACTGCGCGAGTACGGGGTGTCGCAGATGCCCATCGTCAAGCCGGGCGCCGGGCACCCGGACGTGATGGCCGCCGAGGTGGTCGGCTCGGTGGTGGAACGCGAACTGCTGGACGCGCTGTTCACCAAGCGCGCACAGCTGGACGACCCGCTGGAGAAGCACATGTCCGCGCCGCTGCCGCAGGTCGGTTCGGGCGAGTCGGTCGGCGACCTGATGGAGGTGCTGCAGAACGCGGACGCGGCGATCGTGCTGGTCGAGGGCAAGCCGACGGGTGTGGTGAGCCGTCAGGACCTGCTGACCTTCCTCGCCAAGGTCGGCAAGTAGCGGCAAACGGCCCGCACCGCTGGGTGATTGGCCGGATTTCGCGGAAACGGTACGCGCGTGACACGCGTGCGCAGCACGGGCTTAACACGAGTCCGGCACATTGGTGGGTGTCGGGAAACCGACCCCACCGATGCGGCAACCAGGAATGACGGAGCGGCTCCCGGACCTCCTGGGTTGCCCCGGACGCGAAGCCCGGCCCTGACCCGGCCCCGCGTCCCGTGGGGGACCGCCGTCGTCCCGCCCCTGGCGGCCAAGCCGGGGTGCGGCGGTCCCCCCATTTTTTCGTCTTCGCCCCTCGCCGGGCGCTGGTACCCGCTGAGACGGGGCTGGCTGGTGTGTGCGACCGGCGAGGAACCCGCCGCCCGCGACGGCGCCCAACCACGGCGGTGGGTCCGCCGGTTGCCCACCCCCAGTCGCAACTCGCCGTGCTGGGACGGTGGTC
Source organism: Streptomyces silvisoli (assembly GCF_029269905.1). NCBI lineage: Bacteria > Bacillati > Actinomycetota > Actinomycetes > Kitasatosporales > Streptomycetaceae > Streptomyces > Streptomyces silvisoli. The sequence goes on from NZ_JARJBC010000029.1 coordinate 28,483, forward strand.
AGCCGTCCCACTCGTCGTTGCCCCCGCGGGAGACGCCCCTGCCGAGGGAGTGGGCGATGTTGACGCCCACGATTCCGGCCCAGGTGATCAGCAGGCCGGGGAGGTGCGCGTTGACCACGCCGATCGCCGACAGCGGTACCGCGAGTACCAGCGAGATGCCCGCGATGCCGAAGCGGCGGTTGCGGTTGTCGTGGTCGCCGGAACGCCCCCGGCGGGACCCCGCCGGGTCGACTCGCGCGCCCGCCATTCGCTGCTGTGCGAGTTCTCGGCGAACCCTGCGCTCCACCTGGCTGTCGAGCCGCTGGTCCACCTTTTCCAGGAACGAGTCGATCAACTCGGCCTCGTATTCGGGACCGAGGTCCTTACGCGTCTGCAGTGTGGCGTCGAGCTCTTTCTTGAGCTCGGGGTCAGGGGCACTCATGGCATTCACGTTAGAACCGGCCGACCCCTATGTAAGTGGGGTTAGCCCCCGAATCTTGTCAGGGGTGCCCTCCTCCTCGGGCAGGTGTGTACGGTCGCGGGTGGACCGCGAAGGGGAGGCGTTGATGGAGCTGTTGACCGCGCTGGGAGCGGCGGACCGGGACCGTCCGGACGCCGTCACGATCGACGGCCGCGCGTTGGACCACGAAGCGCTGCTCGGCGCGGCCGGTGCCGTCGCCGCCCGGATCGCCGGCGCACCGGCCGTCGCCGTGCACGCCGCACCCGTACTGGAGACGGTGGTCGCGGTGGTGGCCGGACTGCTCGCCGGGGTGCCGGTGGTGCCCGTACCGCCGGACGCCGGACCCGCCGAACGCCGGCACATCCTGCGCGACTCCGGCGCGTCTCTGCTGCTCGCCGCCGCGCCGCAGGAGGCCGAGGACCTGGAGACGATCGAGGTCCGGGCCGCCGAGCGCGCTGACTTCACCGGCGCCGAACCCGCCGCCGACTCAACCGCGTTGGTCCTCTACACCTCGGGGACGACGGGCGCGCCCAAGGGCGTGCTGGTCTCCCGCCAGGCGATCGCCGCCGACCTGGACGCGCTGGCCGCGGCCTGGGCGTGGACGGCCGAGGACACGCTGGTGCACGGGCTGCCGCTGTTCCATGTGCACGGCCTGGTGCTGGGCGTGCTCGGCGCGCTGCGCACCGGCAGCCGCCTGGTGCACACCGGGCGCCCGACCCCGGCCGCCTACGCGGCTGCCGGCGGCACGCTGTACTTCGGTGTGCCGACGGTCTGGTCGCGGGTGGTACGGGAGCCGTCGGCCGCGAAGGAACTGGCGGCGGCGCGGCTGCTGGTCTCCGGCAGTGCGCCGCTGCCCGCCCCGGTGTTCCGGGACCTGGCGGCGCTGACCGGCCAGCGCCCTGTGGAGCGGTACGGGATGACCGAGACGCTGATCACCGTCAGCACCCGGGCCGACGGCGAGCGGCGGCCGGGCTCGGTGGGGCTGCCGGTGGCGGGCGTGACCACCCGGCTGGTGGGCGAGGACGGGGCACCGGTCCCGTACGACGGAGCCACGGTCGGTGAGCTCCAGGTCGGCGGGCCGACGCTGTTCGCAGGCTATCTGGGCCGCCCCGAGGCGACAGCCGCCGCGCTGACGGCGGACGGCTGGTTCCGTACCGGTGACATGGCGGTGGTGGAGCCGGACGGAATGCACCGGATCGTGGGCCGGGCGTCCACCGACCTGATCAAGTCGGGCGGCTACCGCATCGGCGCGGGCGAGGTGGAGAACGCGCTGCTGGACCATCCCGCGGTACGGGAGGCGGCGGTGGTCGGCGTACCGCACGACGACCTCGGTCAGCAGATCGTGGCCTATGTGGTCGCCGAAGGGGTGGACGAACGCGAGTTGATCGATTTCGTCGCCCGACATCTCTCCGTTCACAAACGGCCGCGCGCAATCCGCTTTCTGGACGCGCTACCGCGTAATGCGATGGGGAAGCCGCAGAAGAAGCTACTGCCCCCGTTCTGAGGGGAGTTGGCGGGGGTTGGAGAAACGGATTTGCAGAGGCCAAATAAGCTTCTTACGATGCACTAGCCCAACTACCTACCGGCCGGTCAGTGCGTGACGGCCGGGTCGCCCCTACCCGGGTCCCGCTCCAAAGGGTGGCGGTGATTTTTCCTGCCATGGGAGACAGCACCGCATGTTCCACCGCATAGGACGAGCAGTCGTCCGCCATCCGATATGGACGATCGTGGCGTGGGTCATAGCCGCCGTCGCGATCGTCGCCACCGCACCGAGTCTTCCCTCCAACAGCGACGAAAGTAGCTTCCTCCCCAAGAGCTACGAGTCCATCCAGGCCGCGGACCTCCAGTCGAAGGCGTTCCCCAGCGCCTTCACTCCCTCCGCGATCGTGCTCTACAGCCGTACCGACGGCCAGAAACTGGCCCCCGCAGACCTCAAGGACGCCCAGCGGGTCACCGGCCAGCTGGCCGCCAAGGGCATCGACCAGGTACAGAAGGTCATCCCCGGGCTTCCGTCGAAGGACGGGAAGTACGACCTGGCGCTGGTCCAGATGGACAGCAAGAACGCCGGCCAGCCCAAGCAGGCCGACGCGGCGAAGACGCTGCGCGCGGACGCCAAGGAACTGGCCTCGGGTACCCATCTGGACGTGAAGGTCGGCGGTTCCGCCGCGCAGGCCCTGGACCAGCAGGACTCCTCCCAGCGGGGTCAGGCGCTGGTCGGGATCGGCACCTTCGTGATCATTCTCGTCACCCTGCTGATCATCTTCCGGGCGCCGATCCTGGCGGTGCTGCCGCTGGTGCTGATCGGCCTGGTCTCCTCCGTCGCCAACGGGCTGATCGCCTACGCCACCAAGCTGTTCAACCTCCAGGCCAACAGCTCGATCTCGTCGATCCTGATCGTGGTGCTGTTCGGTGTCGGTACGGACTACTTCCTGTTCCTGATGTTCCGCTACCGGGAACGGCTGCGGGCGGGTGACGAACCCAAGGAGGCGATGATCAACGCGGTCGGCCGGGTCGGCGAGGCCATCGCCTCGGCGGCTGGCGCCGTGATCATCGCGTTCCTCGCCCTCGTGCTGTCCACCCTCGGCTTCCTGAAGCAGATGGGTCCGGCGCTGGCCATCGCGGTCGGTGCCACGCTGGTCGCGGGCCTCACGCTGATCCCGGCGGTGGTCTCGCTGATCGGCCCGAAGGTCTTCTGGCCGTCGAAGTCGTGGCAGAAGGAGCCGGAGAACGCCCGGTTCGCGGCGCTCGGCGGCATGGTGCGCCGACGTCCCGCCCTGGTCGCCGCGGTGTCCGGGGTGCTGATGGTCGCGCTGGCGCTGGGTACGTTCGGCTTCAAGGCCACCTTCGACCTGGCCGCGGGCTCGATGCCCAAGACCAAGGAGTCGATGGTCGTACAGACCGAGATGCAGAACGCCTACTCGGCCGGTGCCGCCGAGCCCACCAGCGTCTTCCTGACCAGCACCGACGGCAGGCCGCTGGACAAGGCGGCGCTGCCCGGCTTCGCGAAGAAGCTCCAGGGTGTCGACGGTGTGGCCGACTCCCGGCTGACCGCGCTCAGCAAGGACGGCATGACGGCCAACGTCACCGTCACCCTCAAGTACGACGCCGCCAGCGACAAGGCGATCAGCACCGTCGGCACCATCCGCGACACCGCGCACGCGGACGCGCCGTCCGGCACGAAGGCGCTGGTCGGCGGCATGTCGTCGATCTACAAGGACATCAACGCCGCCGTCAACCACGACTACAAGACGGTCTTCCCGGTCGCCGCGGTGCTGATCATGGTGATCCTGGGGCTGCTGCTGCGCAGCGTGGTCGCCCCCTGGTACCTCATGGCCTCGGTCGGCCTCGGCTTCGGCGCCACCCTCGGCGCCACGGTGCTGATCTTCCAGAAGGGCCAGGGGCACTCCGGCCTGATGTTCATGCTGCCGGTGATCATGTACCTCTTCGTGGTCGCCATCGGCACCGACTACAACATCCTGATGATCGCCCGACTGCGCGAGGAGGCCCGCGAGGGCCGCGAGCCGCGTGAGGCGGCGGGCGAGGCCCTGCGGCACGCGGGCCCGACCGTGGCCGCGGCGGGCTTCATCCTGGCGGCGACCTTCGCCACGATGATGCTCGCGGGCAACTCGATGCTGTCCGAGATGGGCTTCGCGGTCTCCTTCGGCATCGTCGTCGCCGCCTTCGTCATGGCGATGTTCTTCACGCCGAGCCTCACCGCGCTGATCGGCCACGCGGCCTGGTGGCCGGGCCACGGCGACCGGGCGGCGGTCAAGCCGCCCGCCCCGGGCCGCGAGAAGGCCCGCGAACTGGTCTGACCGGTACGACGGCGAGGGGCCGGGTGCGCACCGCGCGCACCCGGCCCCTTCGCGTCAACTCCCTTGCCGCGTGAGCCGCACGTCGTCGTCCGCGACGGCGAGGAACCGCGGCAGCGGCACCAGTCCCGCCGGGCTGAGCTTGACCAGCGTGACGCGCACCCGCGCCCGCCCCGGCCGGACGGCGGCCCGCCCCACGCTCCGCCACCGGTGCGGATTCCCGTCGCACTCGGCCACCGCCCCGTCGATCCCGTACTGCCGCCCGCCCTGTGCCACGCCGGCGCCGACCAGCACGGTCCCGTCCTCGACGCACCGGTACGTCCCGGACAGCGAGACCGTCCCGCCCCGCGAGACGCCCCCGACCCGATCAAGGCTGATCCCGCTCCCGTCGTCGGCCCGGGCCACCCCGACCGACGCCACCAGCACGGCAACCGCGGCAAGACTGAGAACCCCAGGAATACGCATAGAGCAGGCGTACCAGGCAGCAGGTCACGAATCTGTGATTGTCACTCTTCCGCCGCACCCGCCCCCGTGGCCACTGCCGAACGGCATCCGTCATGCACGGCCTCGTCGTGCTGCTGACGTAAGCGGGTGGTTCAGGCGACACCTGATGGTTTGGTGAGGTACAGGGGAGTTCGGGTGGATACCCTCGCCACCGGATCGTCGGAACGCGAGGAGTGCAGTCATGGCTGAGGTGCGGCTGAGCGCCGAGCTGCGCAAGGAGTTCGGCAAGGGCCCGGCCCGCCGTGCCCGCCGGGAGAACAAGGTCCCGGCGGTCGTCTACGGGCACGGCGCCGAGCCGAAGCACGTGCTGATCGACAGTCACGCGCTGATGATGGCGTTGAAGACCCCGAACGTGCTGATCAACCTGGACATCGAGGGCAAGGGCCAGCTGGTCATCCCCAAGGCCGTGCAGCGGGAGGCCGTCCGGCGCTTCCTGGTCCACGTGGACCTGCTGGAGGTCAAGCGCGGCGAGAAGGTCACCGTCGAGGTGCCGATCCATACCGAGGGCGATCTGGCCCCGGGCGGCAACCTGCTCGAGCACCTCCTGGACAGCCTGCCGGTCGAGGCGGAGGCCACCCGGATCCCGGAGGCGGTCACCGTCTCCATCGAGGGTCTGGACGCCGGACACGCGATCTACGCCAAGGACGTCCCGCTGCCCAAGGGCACGTCCCTGGCCGTCGACGGGGACACCGCCCTGCTGCAGATCGTCGCGGCCCAGGCCGAGGAACTCCCGGAAGAGGAGGAGGCCGAGGAAGAGGAGGCCGCGCCCGAGGGCGGCGCGCCCACCGAGGGCTGACCGGGCTCACACGGCGGGGTCGGACACCCGCGGCAGGTCCGACCCCGCCGCCCGTGCCGCCGGCGCCCACACTCCGTACAGCAGCGCCGGTAGCACCAGTCCCACGAGCCACGAGACGTCGGCCCCGCCCAGTGGGGCCACCAGCGGGCCGGTGTAGAACGACGAGCTGAGGAACGGGAGTTGGGCCGCCACGCCCACCGCGTAGACCAGCAGTGTGCGCCACCGCCAGCCGCCGTACCGGCCGTGCGGATCGCAGAGCGCCGGCAGGTCGTAGCGCTCCCGCGACACCCAGTAGAAGTCGACCAGGTTGATCGCCGACCAGGGTGTGAAGAACGTCAGCAGGAAGATCAGGAAGTCCGCGAAGGACGACAGGAAGCTGTCCTTGCCCAGCAGCGCGATCACCGTGCCCGCCACCATGACGAGCGCGACGTACCCGGCCCGGGCGCGCGGCGAGACCGTGCGGCCGCCCCGGAAGCCGCTGACGCCGGTGGCCAGCGACATGAAACCGCCGTATGTGTTCAGCACGTTGACGGTGAGCTTGCCCAGTGCGATCACGAGGTACAGCGCGCCGGCCGGCACCGTCCCGCCGCCGCCGAGGCCGACCACATAGCCGACCTCGTGGCCGGAGAAGGCGCCGCCCGCGCCGGCCGCGGCGAGCGCGCCGAAGGTCATCGACCACTGCGCGCCGAGCCCCGTACCGCCGAGCGTCCACCAGAAGACGGCACGGGCGGAGGTCTGTCGCGGCAGATAGCGCGAGTAGTCGGCCACGTACGGGCCGAACGCCAACTGCCAGGACGCGGAAAGGGAGACGGACAGCAGGAACAGCGGGGCGGAGAAGGTGTGGTGGGCCAGCAGCGCGCCGACGTCGGTCCGCTCCAGAAGCCGTACGCCCAGGTAGGCGAAGGCCAACGCGCCGACGCCGCTGGCGATCCGGCCGAGCGCGTGCACCATCCGGTAGCCGCACACCGCGGTCACCGCGGTGACCGCGGCGAAGACCACGATGCCCGCCGTGTCGCCGAGACGGGTGAGCCTGCCGACGGCCTGGCCCGCCAGCACCGTCCCGCTGGCGAAGAACCCCGTGTACATCACCACGACCAGCAGCAGCGGCACCACCGCCCCGCGCACCCCGAACTGGGCCCGCGAGGAGATCATTTGGGGCAGCCCGAGCCGTGGGCCCTGAGCGGCGTGCAGGGCCATCACCGCGCCGCCGAGCACATTGCCGACCAGCAGCCCGAGCACCGCCCACAGAGCGCCGGCCCCGAAGACCACCGCGAGCGCACCGGTGACCACCGCGGTGATCTGGAGGTTGGCGCCCAGCCAGAGGGTGAACTGGCCGGCCGCGCGGCCGTGCCGTTCGGAGTCGGGGATGACGTCGATGGATCTGCGCTCGACAAGTCCGGCCACGGTGGCGGCTCCTCGCTCATCGTCCTGCATGGGTTCATGCAGGGTCATGGCACGCTGAATGAAGAGTCAATACGCAGGCGCTAGTCTGCCGCTACCGATGTACGGTCGGGCGGCGACGGAAGCAGGCCAGGAGGCGCGATGGCGACGCAGGACGGGGGAGCGGCGCGGCTGATGCGGCTGTTCGACGGGCACCGGCTGACGCCCACCCAGCGGCGGATCGCGCACTGCCTGGTGCGCCGGGCCGCCGACGCGCCGTTCCTGTCCTCCGTGGAGGTGGCCGAGCTGGCCGGGGTGAGCCAGCCGTCGGTGACCCGGTTCGCGGTGGCGCTGGGCTTCGACGGCTACCCGGCGCTGCGACGGCATCTGCGCGAGGTCGCCCCCGTGCCGCAGGCCGAGCGCAGCGACAGCCGCAACGAGTACCAGCAGGCGGTGGAAGACGAGATCGAGAACCTGCGGCAGCTCCGCGCGCTGCTGGCCGACCCCGAGCCGGTGGCACGGGCCGGGCGGCTGCTGGCCGCCTCCCGGCCGCTGCTCGTCCTGGGGCTGCGCGCCGCCGGGGCGCAGGCGCGCGGCTTCGGGTACTTCGCGGCCAAGGTGCACCCGGACGTGAGGGTGCTGGACGAGGGCGGCAGCGCGCTGGCCGACCGCATCGACGCGGCCAGGCGGGCGGGCGCGAGCGCGCTGCTGTGCTTCGCGCTGCCACGCCACCCGCGCGAGGTGGTGGACGCCCTGGAGTACGCCAGGCAGGCGGGGTTGACCGTCGTCACCGTCGCCGACAGCTCGTTCGCACCGGTCGCCAGGGACACCGATCTGCTGCTGCCCGCCGCGGTCGGCACCGGGCTGGTCTTCGACACGCCGTGCGCGCCGATGATGCTGGGCCGGGTGCTGCTGGAGGCGATGTGCGACGACCTGCCGGACGCACAGGCCCGGCTTGAGGAGTTCGACGCGCGTGCCGCGGCGCGCGGGCTGTTCGTCGACTGATGTCCGGTTCGGTCCTCACGCTGTTTTGAGCTTCGCTGAGTAACCTCCGACCGGAAAGTATCGATTCCGGATCGGAGGAGGACGGTCGTGGGGCGCGGGGCGTATGCGCTGGCTCGGGTCGCGGTGATGGTACGGACGGCCGGGCGGTGGTGTTGGTGGCTCGGGGCGCTGGCGGCGCTCGCCGGGGCCTTCGTGCCGGGCCTCACCGGGCGCCGGATCGGGGCGCTGGGCGGCGCCGCGCTGTTCCTCGTCGCCGCCGTCGCCGCGTTCCTCGCCCGCCGTCGACGGTACGCCGCGCTGGCGCAGGCGGCGACACACGCCGCCAGGTCGGCGTTCCTGCAGGACCGTCGGGTCACCGCCCGGCTGTGGCTGCGACCGCGCCGCTGGTGGCTGCTGCTCGCGTTCGTGCTGGCGGTCGGCAGCTCGGCGGCGGCCTCCGCGGCGGGCGGCATGCTGCTGGCCGGGGCGGGCGCCGGGCTGTGGGCGAAGGCGGTCTGGCTGGGCCGCTGGGAGCGCTCCCACGAGGCACTGCTGTGGACGCGCCCGGAGGAGGCGCTGCGCCGCGGCCCGGCGGGCGGCGACGTAAGGGCGTACCTGACCACCGGCCCGGCCGCCGGAGACGCCCGGCCAGGCGGGGCCCGACGGGTGGTCAGCCCAGCGCGCTGAGCGCCTCCGGCTGGGCGCCGCCACTCTCGGCGACGATCTCGTCGAGCGTCTGCGGCGCCCGTACGGTGGCGAACCGCACCGCGTCGCCGTCGCACGCGTACCCGTAGATTCCGGGCCGGGGCAGCGAGTTGTACTGGTAGTGGGTGGAGAAGTAGTACGCGCCGGTGTCCAGCAGCGCGACCAGGTCGCCCTCCTCCAGCGGCGGCAGCTCGCGCGCCTCGGCCACGATGTCGCCCGCGAAGCAGCACGGCCCGGCCACGTCCTGGCTGACCGGCGCACCCTCCTTGGGGCGGCCCTTGGCGTCCAGCGCGGTGACCCGGATCGGCCAGGCGCCGGGCGCGTAGACGGTACGGGTGGCGAGCTGGGCGCCCGCGTGGGTGACCGCGATCCGACGGCCGCCCGCGGTCTTCGCGTACTCCACGCGGGCCAGGATCGTGCCGTGCTTGGCCAGCAGCGAGCGGCCGAACTCGGTGACGATGCCGTAGCGGCCGTCGAACAGGCCGGGCACGGTGGCCCTCAGCAGCCGGGCGTACTCGTGGTGCGTCGGCCGCGTGGCGTCGGAGGCGAAGTTCACCGGCAGTCCGCCGCCGATGTCCAGCGTGTCGATCTGCCGCCGTCCGGCGGTCGTGTTGATCCGCTCGGCGAGTTCGTAGGTGACCCGCACGCCCTCGGCCATCAGCTCCAGCGGGCAGCCCTGCGAGCCGGTGTGCGCGTGCAGCCGGGTCAGCCAGGGGCGCCGTACACAGGTGTCCACCAGCCACTCCATGACGCCCGGATCGCGCAGCGGCAGGCCGAACTTGGACCGGTCGGTGGCGGTGCTGGTGGCCGCGATGCGGCCACCGCCGATCTGCGGGTTGACCCGCAGGCCGATGGGGGAAGCGGTCTCGGATCCGGCGAGCAGCGCGTCGAGGCGGTCCAGCTCCTGCGGGTTGTCGGCGTTGACGGCAACCCCCAGCGCCAGCGCCTCGCGCAGTTCGGCGGCGGTCTTGGCCGGGGAGTCCAGCACGATGTGGTGCGCGGGCACCCCGGCCGCCCGGGCCAGCGCCAGCTCGCCGGGGCTGGCCACCTCGCAGCCGACGCCCTCGGCGTACAGCAGCCGCAGCACCGGGACCAGGGACGCGGCCTTGACCGCGAAGGCATGGCTGACGGTCACCCCGGGCGTGGCGAACGCCGCCCGCAGCTCGCGGGCCGACTCCCGGATGCCCTCGGCGTCCAGCAGCCCCACGACCGGCAGGTCCGCGCCCAGTACTCCCTGCTCGACGGCGGCGCGCAGGGCGTGCGCCCGGCGGGTGGCCGGATCCGGCGGGGTGGCGGCGTTCTGGTCCGCAGTTGCCATGGACCCACTCCACCACCGGCGGCGCCGACTCGCCAGTAACCGCGAACACCCGCCATGACACCTGTTGACTGGAACTATTCACGCGGCAAGTATGTGAATGACCCGATCCAGACCCGGTCGGGCGACGATGTGTGAGGAGGCGACCCGCATGTCCGCTACGGCCGTAGGTGAACCCGGCCCCCGCCCGGTCCGGGCCCCGCGTGGCACCCAGCTCAGTGCCCTCGGCTGGCAGCAGGAGGCCGCGCTGCGGATGCTCCAGAACAACCTCGACCCCGAGGTCGCGGAGCACCCCGACAAGCTGGTCGTCTACGGCGGCACCGGCAAGGCGGCCCGCGACTGGCGCTCGTTCGACGCCATGGTGCGCACTCTCAAGGGGCTGAAGCAGGACGAGACGATGCTCGTCCAGTCCGGCCGTCCGGTGGGCGTGATGACCACCCACGAATGGGCGCCCCGGGTGCTGATCGCCAACTCCAACCTGGTCGGCGACTGGGCGAACTGGGAGGAGTTCCGCCGCCTGGAGGCCCTCGGCCTGACGATGTACGGGCAGATGACCGCCGGATCGTGGATCTACATCGGCACCCAGGGCATCCTCCAGGGCACCTACGAGACCTTCGCGGCGGTGGCGGCCAAACGGTTCGGCGGTTCGCTGGCCGGAACCATCACCCTGACCGCCGGGCTCGGCGGCATGGGCGGCGCCCAGCCGCTCGCCGTCACCATGAACGGCGGCGTGGCCATCTGCGTCGACTGCGACCCGCGCGCCATCGAGCGGCGCATCGAGCACCGCTACCTGGACGTGCGGGCCGACTCCCTCGACCACGCGCTGGAGTTGGCGACACAGGCCCGTGACCAGCGCAGGCCGCTGTCGATCGGCCTGCTCGGCAACGCGGCCGAACTGCTGCCGCGAATGCTGCAGACGGGCGCGCCCATCGACATCGTCACCGACCAGACCAGCGCCCACGACCCGCTGAGCTACCTGCCGCTGGGCGTCGCCTTCGAGGACATGGCGGAGCTCGCGCGGGAGAAGCCCGCCGACTTCACCCAGCGCGCGCGGGAGTCCATGGCCAGGCACGTCGAGGCGATGGTCGGCTTCATGGACGCGGGCGCCGAGGTCTTCGACTACGGCAACTCCATCCGCGGCGAGGCCCAACTCGCCGGGTACGAGCGGGCGTTCGCCTTCCCGGGCTTCGTGCCCGCGTACATCCGGCCGCTGTTCTGCGAGGGGAAGGGTCCCTTCCGGTGGGCGGCGCTGTCCGGCGACCCCAAGGACATCGCGGCCACCGACCGGGCGATCCTCGACCTGTTCCCGGAGAACGACTCCCTCGCCCGCTGGATCCGGATGGCGGGCGAACGCGTCCACTTCCAGGGCCTGCCCGCCCGCATCTGCTGGCTCGGCTACGGCGAGCGGGACAAGGCCGGTGAGCGCTTCAACGACATGGTGGCCAGCGGCGAGCTGACCGCGCCCATCGTCATCGGCCGCGACCACCTCGACTGCGGCTCGGTCGCCTCCCCGTACCGGGAGACCGAGGCGATGCTCGACGGCTCCGACGCGATCGCCGACTGGCCGCTGCTCAACGCCATGGTCAACGTGGCCTCCGGCGCCTCCTGGGTCTCCATCCACCACGGCGGCGGCGTCGGCATGGGCCGCTCGATCCACGCGGGCCAGGTGACCGTAGCCGACGGCACGGCGCTCGCGGGGGAGAAGATCCGCCGGGTGCTGACCAACGACCCCGGGATGGGCGTGATCCGGCATGTGGACGCCGGGTACGACATCGCGGACGAGGTCGCGGCCGAGCGCGGCGTGCGCGTTCCCATGCGGGAGGGCGAGTGACCTCCAGCGCCGGCGGCCGCCCCGCTGGGGCGGGTACTTCGGTGCCCGGTGCGCGCGGTGGGCCGGCCGCGCCCACCCGTTCCGCGCCGCGGAACGACTGCCCGCCACCTGCCGGGTTCCACGAGATGTGGCGGGACCTGCGGCCGATCGGGCTTGACGCCGGATCGGGCGGGTACCGCCGGTTCGCGTGGACGGGGGCCGACGCCGACTGCCGGGCGTGGTTCCGTGCGCAGGCCGAGTCGCGCGGGCTGGCGTACGAGGTGGACCGCAACGGCAACCAGTGGGCCTGGCTCGGCGACCCGGCCGCCGGGGACGCCGTCGTCACCGGCTCGCACCTGGACTCAGTGCCCGACGGTGGCGCGTTCGACGGTCCGCTCGGCGTGGTGTCGTCCTTCGCCGCCCTCGACGAGCTGCGGGCCCGGGGCGCCAGCCCCACCCGCCCGCTGGCGATCGTCAACTTCGGCGACGAGGAGGGCGCCCGGTTCGGCCTCGCCTGCGTCGGCTCCCGGCTGACCGCGGGCCAGCTCACCGCCGACCAGGCCGCCGAGCTGCGGGACGCGGACGGCATCAGCCTGCCGCAGGCCATGGAGCGCGCCGGGTACGACCCCGAGGCCATCGGTCCGGACCCCGAACGGCTCGCCCGGATCGGCGCGTTCGTGGAACTCCACGTCGAGCAGGGCCGGGCGCTCGACCTGAGCGGTGATCCGGTCGGCGTGGCGTCCGCGATCTGGCCGCACGGCCGCTGGCGGTTCGACTTCCGCGGCGAGGCCAACCACGCCGGCACCACCCGGCTGGAAGACCGCCGCGACCCGATGCTGACGTACGCCAACACCGTGCTGGCCGCCCGCAAGAAGGCACGGCTGGCCGGTGCCCTGGCCACCTTCGGCAAGGTCGCGGTGGAACCCAACGGCGTCAACGCCATCCCCTCCCTGGTCCGTGGCTGGCTGGACTCCCGCGCCGCCGACGAGCGCACGCTGGCCGCCGTGGTCGAGGAGATCGAGCGCGCGGCCGCGGAACGCGGTGACCGGGACGGTGTAGAGGTCCGGGTCACCCGGGAGTCCTTCACCCCGGTGGTGGAGTTCGAGCACGCGCTGCGCGACCAGGTCGCCGGGCTGCTGTCGGCCGACGGCCGCACGGTCCCGGTGCTGCCCACCGGCGCGGGACACGATGCGGGTATTTTGTCCGCTTCCGTTCCCACCGCCATGCTGTTCGTACGGAACCCCACCGGGGTTTCGCACTCCCCGGCCGAGCACGCCGCCGAGGACGACTGCCTCGCCGGAGTGCTCGCGCTCGCCGATGTACTGGAGGGCCTGGCGTGTCGCTGACGCCGCAGACCTACTGGGCGGAGTACGCCTGGATCGACGGGCGTGTCGAGGACGAGGTGGTGATCGAATCCGCCCCCGACGGCCGGATCGCCGCCGTGCGGCCCTCGGTCGAGACCCCGCCCGCGGGCGCCGTACGGCTGCCCGGGCTCACCCTGCCCGGTCTGGCCAACGCCCACTCGCACGCCTTCCACCGCGCCCTGCGCGGCACCGTCCAGGCCCAGTACGCCGCCGTGCCCCGGCCGCCGGGCCAGGGGACGGCCGGGGACGGCGAGCGGGCGCCGGACTCCTTCTGGACCTGGCGCGAGGTGATGTACGCCGTCGCCCAGAACCTCACCCCCGAGCGGTACTTCGACCTCGCCCGCGCCGTCTACGCCGAGATGGCGCTGGCCGGGATCACCTGTGTCGGCGAGTTCCACTACGTCCACCACCAGCCCGGCGGCGCCCCCTACGGCGAGCCCAACGCGATGGGCGACGCGTTGATCGCCGCCGCGGCGGACGCCGGTATCCGCATCACCCTGCTCGACACCTGCTACCTCTCCTCCGGTTTCGGCGCCGCCCCCGAACCGCGCCAGCTGCGCTTCAGCGACGGCGACGCGGACGCCTGGGCGGCCCGCGCCGCCGCGATCAAGACGGACGGCGACCACGCCAGGGTCGGCGCGGCCATCCACTCGGTGCGGGCGGTGCCCGCCGAGCAACTCGCCACCGTGGTGCGCTGGGCCGACGAGCGGCACGCACCGCTGCACGTGCACCTGTCCGAGCAGCCCGCGGAGAACGAGGCGTGCCTGCGGACACACGGCCGCACCCCCACCCAACTGCTCGCCGATCACGGCGCGTTGGGGCCGCGTACCACCGCCGTCCACGCGACGCACCTGACGGACCAGGACATCCGGCTGATCGGCGGCGCCTCGGCGACCGTCTGCATGTGCCCCACCACCGAGCGGGACTTGGCGGACGGCATCGGCCCGGCCGTCCAACTCCAGCGCGCCGGCAGCCCGTTGAGCCTGGGCAGCGACAGCCACGCGGTCATCGACCTGCTGGAAGAGGCCCGCGCGATGGAACTGGACGAGCGGCTGCGCACGGGCGCACGCGGCCACTGGACGGCGGCCGAACTGCTGCGCGCCGCCACCGAGGACGGGCACGCCTGCCTCGGCTGGTCCGACGCGGGCCGCATCGAGCCCGGTTACCTCGCCGACCTCACCACGATCGCGCTGGACTCGGTCCGTACCGCGGGCACCCCGGCGCGACTGGGCGCCGAGACGGCCGTATTCGCCGCCTCCAACGCGGACGTGCGGCACACCGTGGTCGCGGGCCGTCACATCGTCCGCAACGGACACCACCAGCTGGTCCAGGACGTCGCCGGGGCGCTGGCCGACGCCATCGCCGCCGTACGCACCCCATGACCCCGCAGCCGAAGGACACCACCACACCGATGGCGACCGCGATCACCAACATCAGCAGCCTCGTCACCAACGATCCCTCCCTCGGCCACGGCCCGCTGGGCATCATCGAAAGCGCGGCCGTCGTCATCGACGGCGACCGCATCGCCTGGGTCGGCACCAACAGCAAAGCACCCGCCACTGACAGTCACCTCGACGCCGAGGGTCGGGCGGTGCTCCCGGGCTTCGTGGACTCCCACTCCCATCTGGTGTTCGCGGGTGACCGCACCGCCGAGTTCAACGCCCGCATGGAGGGCCGCCCCTACTCCGCGGGCGGCATCCGCACCACCGTCGCGGCCACCCGCGCCGCCTCCGACGCCGAACTCGACGCCACCGTGGCCCGTTTCGTGGGCGAGGCGCTGCGCCAGGGCACGACCACCATCGAGACCAAGTCCGGCTACGGGCTCACCGTCGAGGACGAGGCCCGCGCCCTACGCGTCGCGGCCCGCCACACCGACGAGGTGACGTTCCTGGGGGCGCACATCGTCGCCCCCGAGTACGCCGAAGATCCGGCCGGGTACGTGGAGTTGGTGACCGGCCCCATGCTGGAGGCGTGCGCGCCGCACGCCCGCTGGATCGACGTCTTCTGTGAGCGCGGCGCGTTCGACGGCGACCAGGCCCGGGCGATCCTCACCGCGGGAGCCGCGCGCGGGCTCACCCCCCGTGTCCACGCCAACCAGCTGGGGCACGGTCCCGGCGTCCAACTCGCCGTGGAACTCGGTGCGGCGTCCGCCGACCACTGCACGCACCTCACCGACGCCGACGTGGACGCGCTGGCCAGTGGGGACACCGTGGCCACGCTGCTGCCCGGTGCCGAGTTCTCCACCCGGTCCCGGTACCCGGACGCCCGGCGGCTGCTGGACGCCGGAGCCACCGTCGCCCTGTCCACCGACTGCAACCCCGGCTCGTCCTTCACCAGCTCCATGCCGTTCTGCATCGCGCTGGCGGTACGGGAGATGGGCATGACACCCGACGAGGCGGTCCGTGCGGCTACCGCGGGTGGCGCGCGGGCGCTGCGACGTACGGACGTCGGCCGGGTGGCGGTCGGCGCGCGAGCGGACCTGGTGCTTCTCGAAGCCCCCTCCCATGTGCACCTGGCCTACCGGCCGGGGGTTCCGCTGACGGCGGCGGTGTGGCGCGGGGGCGCCAGGGTCCGCTAGGGCGGGACCCTTCCTGCGGGCCGCGGCGGCGGGCAAGCGAAACGGTGGGTCCGGCAACGCCGAACCCACCGTGAGCCGCGACGGCGCCGGAAGGGCGCCGGGGGCCTTACTCCTCGATCAGCAGGCCCCGCCTGAGGCGGGACAACGTCCGCGTCAGCAGACGCGAGACGTGCATCTGGGAGATGCCCAGTTCCTCGCCGATCTCCGACTGGGTCAGATTGCCGACGAAGCGCAGCGAGAGGATCTTGCGGTCCCGGGCGGGCAGTTCCGCGATCAGCGGCTTGAGTGACTCGACGTACTCGATGCCCTCCAGGCCGTGGTCCTCGTAGCCGATGCGGTCGGACAGCGCGGCCTCGGAGTCGTCCTCCTCCGGCTGGGCGTCCAGCGAGCTGGCGGTGTACGCGTTGCTCGCCGCCATGCCCTCGACGACCTCTTCCTCGCTGAGGCCGAGTCGTTCGGCCAGCTCCGCCACGGTGGGGGAGCGGTCCAGGCGCTGGGCGAGTTCGTCTCCGGCCTTGGCCAGGTCGAGCCGCAGTTCCTGGAGCCGTCGCGGCACCCGCACCGACCAGCTGGTGTCACGGAAGAAACGCTTGATCTCGCCGATGATCGTCGGCATCGCGAAGGTGGGGAACTCCACACCCCGGCTCAGCTCGAACCGGTCGATCGCCTTGATCAGTCCGATCGTGCCGACCTGGACGATGTCCTCCATCGGCTCGCTGCGCGAGCGGAAGCGGGAGGCCGCGAACTTCACCAGGGCGAGATTCAGCTCGACCAGGGTGTTGCGGACGTACGCGTGCTCGTGCGTGCCCTCTTCCAGGGTCTCCAGGCGTTGGAAGAGCGTCTTGGACAGGGCCCTCGCGTCCAGCGGCGCCACCTCGTCGAAGGGCGGGATCGCCGGCAGATCGGCGAGTCCCTCCAGGTCCGGCAGTGGAGTCGACGCGTCTGGCGTCTCCGAGGTTCCGGTCTCCGGCTCCGCAGCGGCTCCGTAGTCCGTCTCCTGAAGCGTCTGTGCGTCGAGCTGGGATGCCATGATCTCCTCCCTCAGGCCGGGCCGAAGGCTGCCGCTGCCATGCTTGGCGTACTGCTGGTGCGGCGCCTCCAACCGGCCGTGTACGGACATCTCCTTACCAGGCCTACCCGTTTTCGGGTCCGACTTGCAAGTTTCCGGGGAAGTCCTGATGCAGCTGTTACGAGCGGCGACCCTCTGTACGCGCGGCACCGACTACCGTCCGCTTCTCGGACGGCGTAAGGTGCGAGGGCGCAGTCACAGGCAACCAGGAGGAACGCGCATGGACCGCGGGATGGTCGGGACCGCCGGCCGAGACCGTCTCAGTGTCGCCGTGCAGCGGCGTGGACACTGTGCGATCTTCACCCCGGCCGGTGAGCTGGATCACCACACCGCTGAACTTCTGCGGGAGCCGATGGAGAACAGCGTCGACGAGGGGTGCAGCAAGCTCGTCGTGGACTGTTCGCGGCTTGAGTTCTGCGACTCCACCGGCCTGAACGTGTTGCTCGGCGCCCGGCTGAAGGCCGAGGCCGTAGGCGGCGGGGTGCACCTCGCCGGGCTGCGTCCGGTGGTGGCGCGGGTGTTCGAGATCACCGGTGCCGAAGCCGTTTTCACTGTCCATGACACTCTCGCCGACGCGTTGAACGAGTGACGTGAACCGTGGCGGCCGCCCCTTTATGTCGAGGGGCGACCAGCGCCACACCGGCTCGCGAGAATCTGGGGGTGTTGCCCGGGTTCCCTCGGGCAGGAGACTCCTCGAACTGTCGGACATCGGTGAGGTGAAGCGCTGATGAGCACCACCCGGCCCTTTGCGCCGGACGACCGTGACCGCAATCACGGCGACGTCCGCGACTCAGGCATGCCCGTGACGGGTATGCCGGGGTACCAGGTGCGCAGCCTCGCGCTCGCTGACGCCAGCGGCGTCGTTCCGCTCGCCCGCGACTTCACCCGTCAGGCGCTGTACGACTGGGGCTGGCTGCCCGCCGCCAACGACGAGCGGCGGGCCAGCGCCGAGGACATCCTGCTGATCGTCTCCGAACTGGTCACCAACGCCTGTCTGCACGGCGGCGGCCCCCAGGAGCTACGGCTGCACGGTGCCCCCAAGATGCTGCGGCTCGAGGTGTCCGACGGCAGCTCCGGCCACCCCGCGCCGCGCACCCCGCACCGGGCGGGCCGCCCCGGGGGGCACGGGATGTTCATCGTGGAGCGGCTCTGCCTGGACTGGGGCGTGGTGCGGGATCCGGCCAACCCCGGAAAAACCGTTTGGGCGGAGGTCGCCTGGCCGGGCTAGGGCCCGGTCGGCCGTGCGCGGGCGTGCAGCGTCAGCCCCGCGGCCGCGATCACGTCGGAGGTGACCAGCGCCTGGTCGGCCTCCACCTGGGGCAGGTAGACGAACGGCGGGACGAGTGGCGGGACCGGCAGCCGGTCCGGGGTGAACGTCAGGCACATCACGCCTTCGAGGCAGCCGCTGAACCGGGTCAGGTAGAGGGTCACATCGCCGGTGAGGTCCAACCGGTCGGCGCCGAGCGCCAGTTCGGGACCGTTGTCGCGGGTGGTGAGCCGATAGTCGGTCAACGAGGCCGCGCGCATCCGCAGCACCATCACCTTCCGCGGCCCCGCCGCGGTGAGCACCTCGCTGACCCCGGCGATGGTGAACCCCTCCGGCGCGAACCACGTCGTGGTCACCGTCGGCGGTGTGCTCGGCGCCGGAACGCCCGCGAACCGGGGCGTAGCGGACGCCGCACGGGATAGCGCCCCGGACCCTGGCACCGGCCCGGTCACCAGACCCGCCAGCAGTACGAACGGCAGCGCGACCGCGAGCGTACGGCCGGGCGGACGTCCCGGCGGCAGAAGCTGGTGCCGGAGACCGCGAAGGAGGCGGCCAGCGCCCCCTGTGCCATTCCGGCGGCGAGCGCGCCGACCGCGAGGACCGCGGGTAACGCGACAACCGCCGCCTTCCTCCAGGCCGTTGCGCCTTCCGGCATGTACCGCTGTGCGCCCATGTGGTTCCTCCGTCGCGTCGGAAGACCCTCTGCCATACTGCGGATGACCCGCGGCAGTCGGAGAGTAGGGCGGAATTTGAATAATAGTCAACGGTGCGGACGGCGGTCTTCCGTGACCGCCCGCGATACCGAACGGTCCCGGGCCCGGCGCGCCGAACTCATCGCCATCGGCCGCAGGTTGTTCGCGGACACCTCGTACGACGCGCTGTCCATGGACGACATCGCCCGGCACGCCGATGTGGCCAAGGGGCTGATCTACTACTACTTCAAGAACAAGCGCGGCTACTACCTGGCGATCATCGAGGAGTCGGTGGCAGAACTGGTGGTCAGGGCGGACAGCGACACCGGGCTGCCGCCCGCCGAGCGGGTGCGCCGCACCGTCGACGGCTATCTGCGCTACGCCCAGCACCACCAGGCCGCGTACCGCACCATCGTCACCGGAGGCGTCGGCTTCGACGCCGAGGTGCACGCCATCCGCGACGGGGTGCGGGAGGCGATCCTGACCGCGATCGCCCACGGGGCGTGGGGACATGGGCGGATCCCGCTGGTGGCCCGGCTGGCGCTGATCGGCTGGATGTCGGCGGTGGAGGGCGTCACCCTCGACTGGCTGGCCCACCAGGAACTGCCCCGGGAGACGGTGCGCGCGCTGCTGGTGCGCATGTTGGGGGACACGCTGCGCACCATCGAGGACTTCGAGCCCGGGTGCCCGGCGCCGGTGTCGGGCGGCTGAGTCCGGCGGTGGCGCCCGATCCCGGCGCGGCGGCATGAGCGAACCCCCTTCCCTTGGCAGGAGCCCCGGCGTACCGTCGGATCCCCGAATCTGATGTATCGTCAGTAACTTTTCGGCCGAAGGGAGTTGGCGATGTCGTACGCCGCGAGCGGGACCGCGGTCCGGGGCGGAGCGCTCGCCCTGGCCGCGACGGTGGTGGTGGCGGTCGCGCTGGGCACCGCCCCGGCCGCGTACGCCACGACGGTCCCCGTGGACTACCAGTGCCAGACCCCGATCGGCAACAAGGGCGCCGTCTCGCCCATCGACATCAAGGCCGCGCGCAGCGGCTCGGACTACAAGCTCACCATGTCCTTCGAGAAGGGCGTCTCGTCCAGCCCCATCGAACTCGGCAAGGGCGCGATGAACCCCAGTGCCGTCATCAAGGTCGGCGGGGCCGACTCGGGCACGGTCAACGTCTCGGGGCCGCCCAACGACGCGCCGATCCCCGCCAACACGCCAATAAAGATCAACGATCTGTCCGGTACGTACACCCCGCACGCCAGCGGCAAGGTCACCTTCACCGCGGGCACCCTCACCATCAAGGCGCTCGGGACCACCACGACGTGTACCGCGAGCAACAACCCGGGACCCTCGCTCACCCTCGATGTCACCGCGGCGGGCGGATCCGGCAGTTCCGGCGGCTCGGGCTCCGCATCCGGTTCCGCCTCCGGCTCGGGTTCCGGCGGGCAGTTGCCGCAGACCGGTCCGGATGACTCCGCGGTCGCACTGGGCACCTTCGGCGGCACCGTGCTGCTGCTCGGCGCGGGTGGCGTGCTGTGGCTGACCCGGAGGAACCAGCCGCGCTAGGCCTGGTACGGCGGAAGGAGTGCGGCCCATGGCGTCCCCCAGCCCGTCTCCCGAGTCCCCGGCCACGGCGCCGCGGGGCCTCGGTGCCGTCATCGCCGTGCTGCTGGCGTGCGCCGCCCTCGGCGGATGGACCGCGGCGCCCGCGGGCGACCGCCCGTACTTCTACCTGGAGACCGGGCCGGGAACGGTCGCCCGGGACACCGTGTCGGTGGCCAACCCCTCTGACCGGCCGGGGCGGTTCACGCTCTACGGTGCCGACGCGCGCCTCACCGCGCACGGCGGCTTCGCGGTGCGCGACGCCGCCGACAGCACCGACTCCGGCACCTGGACGCGGTTCGCCTCGTCCTCGGTCCAGGTGCCGGCCAGGACCTGCGCCGACATACCGTTCACCATCACGGTGCCCGGCACCGCGCCACCCGGTGACCATCCCGCCGCCATCGTCATCGAGGACGGCACCGGCAGGCGCACCATCGTGCCGGTGCGTCTGCGGGTCACCGGCCGTGCCCTGGCCGCGCTCGGCGTCGAGGACGTGACCGTGGCCCGCACCGCGCACGGCACCGAGATCCGCTACGTCGTGGTCAACCGCGGCAACACCCCGCTGACCCCGAGCGTCGCGGTACGCGCCGACGGGCCGCTGGGCACGTCACTGCGCCGCCCGGCACGCCCACTGGGCGTACTCCCACCCGGCCGCCGGGTCCAACTGGCCGAGCCCTGGCCGCATCCTCCGGCACTGGACCGCGACCGGATCCGGGTGACGGCCACCGCGGGCGGCACCACGGCGGTGGGCACCGCCAGCTATGCCACCGTGCCCTGGGCGCTGCTCGGCGGCGTGTGCGTGGCGGGCGGATGCGCCGCCGCGGCACTCCTGGTGCGCCGCCGGGGCGCGTACGGATGCGACGGCGGCGGTCAACAGGGCGACGGCGCACGGGAACTGGCGGGAGCGACGACATGACATGGCGTCACCGGTGCGCGGCGGCCGTACTCGCGCTACTGCTGTCGCTCCTCGTGCTGGCCGCGCCCGGCCCGGCGGCCGCCGACGGCGCGACCGTACGGCTCTCCGCCCAACAGGCGGGCGCGGGCGGCACGATCACCGTGACGGGGACCGGGTGGCGGCCCAACTCCCTGCTGACGATGCTGATCTGTGGCCAGAACGCGATCGGCGGCACCAACTCCTGTGCCAACGCCACCGGGAGAGCGGTTACGACGAACGCGTCCGGCGCGTTCAGCGAGCGGCTCCCGGTCGCCGAACCGCCCAAGCCGTGCCCCTGTGTGGTGCATGTCGCCACGGTGGTGGGCGATCCGGTCATCGTCGACGCGGCGTTCAGCGTGGCAGGGCACCCCGTGGCGCCGCTGCCGCCGGACACCGGGGGCGGGCGGCTGGCCGCGCTAGCCGCCCGGCTGGACGGCAGCAGCGGCCTGCTCACCTGGTTCGGCGCCCCCGCCCAGCGCCGACTCGTGCTCACCGTGGGCAACATGGGCTCCGACCCGGCCAAGGACCCGGTCTTCAAGGTCGGCCTCTCACACGGCGTCTACGCCCCGCAGTGGCAGGACCAGCGATGGCGGGGCACCGTGAACCCCGGCGCCAAGGCGCAGGTCAGCCTGCCGGTGGAGCTGGCCGCCGGGGCGCACGGCGAGTACCGGGTGACGCTGGAGTACGGCGGCAAGGTGCTGGTAGAGCAGCCGTGGAGCGTTTCGCGGCCGTGGGGCGTGACGCTGTTCTGGACCCTGCTGTTCGTCGTCGTACCGGCCGGGGTGTTCCGGATCGGCATGGCGGTCGTCGACCGTCTGCGCCCTCCGACGGCCACCCGGCGGCCTGCTCCGGTCCGCCCCCGCACCGGCCGCGGCAACGACCCGGACCCCGTGCCCGCCACGTCTTTCCGCCCGGCAGGCCTTCCGTGGTTCGCCCCCGACAACCGTCCGGGGGACCGCGGCGCACCCTCCGCACCGTCGACGGATGACCACCCCACTGCGAAGGGAAGCACGTGATACGTACCCGAACACGACCACCCGCGAGCCGCACCGCCGGCGCGGTCTGCGCCGCTCTGCTGCTCGGCGGGGCGTCCCTGGTATGGGCCGCGGGACCGGCCCACGCCGCCGAGTCGGACTTCGCCACCCAGTGCGTACCACCGGCGATCTCCGGCCTGCCGCCGGTCAACGGCACCACCAAGGCCGACATCACCGCACCGGCCACGGCCACCGTCGGCGACGAGGTCACCGTGGTGTGGAAGACGCTCCAGGCGGCGTCCAACAACCCCGGCATCATCGACCTCGGCAAGGACACCGTGCAGCCGAGCGGGAACCTGACGGTCGGCGGCGCGCAGACCGGCACCCTGGCGGTCCAGGGACCGCGCTCCAACCCGCCGATCCCCAAGAACAGCCCCATGGTGCTGTCCGACATGACCGGCAAGCTCAAGCTCACCGCGCCCGGGGACGTGACGCTCACCCCCGCCGACTACGACATCAACGTCAGCCAGCCGATCTCCACGGACACCAAGTGCAAGGCGACGGCCACCGTGCCGCCCGCCGTCACCATCAAGGTCACGGCGGGCGGCGGCACTTCGGGCGGTGGCACTTCAGGCGGCACCAGTAGTGGCGGTACGAGTGGTTCCGGAGGAACGGGCGGCACTGGCGGAACCAGCGGTTCCGGGGGCACCAGCGGTTCCGGAGGCACCACCGGCGGCGGTACGAGCGGTTCCGGTGGAACCAGCAGCAGCGGCGGCACCACCGGAGGCTCCGGCGGCGGAACCTCCTTCACCGGCAAGCCGGTTGACGTCGACTACCAGTGCGTGACCCCGATCGGCAACAAGAGCGCCGTCTCCCCGGTACAGATCAACGCCACCAAGAGCGGCGGCGACTACGGCCTGACCGTGCACTTCGGCAAGAGCGTGATGAACAGCCCGGCCGACATCCCGGCCAACTCCGTCAAGCCGTCGATGAAGGTGACGGTGGGCGGCGCGGACCACGGTGCGGTCCCGGTCGCGGGACCGACCAACCCGCAGCCCATCAAGGCCGGTGACCCCATCGCCATCCCCGACCTGACCGGCACCTACAAGCCGGGCGCCACCGGCAAGTCCACACTCACCCCGGGCGTGCTGACCGTCAACGCGCTGGGCACCACGACCACCTGCACCCCGGCGAAGGACCCGGGCGTCTCGCTGACCCTGGACACCTCCGGCCAGCCGGGCGGCACCAGTGGCGGCGGCACCACCGGAGGCACCGGCGGTACCTCGGCCGGTACCGGCGGCACCGGTGACACCGGCGGTGCCGGGAGCGCCTCCGGTTCGGGTTCCTCCGGCAGCCTCGCGGCGACCGGTGCCGGTGACATCGGCGCGTTGCACGCCCTGGCGCTGGTGGCGGGCACCGTCATCCTGCTGGGCTGCGCGGTCTTCGCCTTCACCCCGTGGCGCAGACTGCGCCGGTGAACGCGTGAGAGGCCCCCGGGACACAGGTCCCGGGGGCCTCTCGGCACGTGCTCAGCGGTGCCTCAGTGCACGTCGCCCAGCAGTGCGATGATCCGCTTGCGGTAGATGAAGACCGCCACACCGGCGAGCGCGGCCACCGCGCCCTGGATCGCGAACGAAGCCTCGGACAGGAACGCGTTGCCCGCCACCAGCTGGATGATCGCGGCGGTGCAGTCACCGGCCGTCACGGCCAGGAACCACAGACCCATCATCTGGCCCGCGTACTTGGCCGGAGCCAGCTTGGTGGTGACCGACAGACCGACCGGCGAGAGGCACAGCTCCGCGACCGTCTGCACCAGATAGACCATGGCCAGCCACAGCGGGGTGACCTTCGCCCCGCCCGCGGCGGCGGTCTGCGCCATCATCATCACGCCGAACGAGATGCCGATGCCCAGCAGGCCGAGGGCGAACTTCACGGTGGTGCTGGGGTTGCGGTCCTTCAGCTTCACCCAGAGCATCGCGACGAACGGCGCCAGCGCCATGATGTAGAGCGGGTTCAGCGACTGGAACCAGCTGCTCGGGAAGCCGAAGCCGAACAGCTTCGACGCCGTGTTGTTGCTGGCGAAGACCGTCAGGGTGGAACCGGACTGGTCGTAGATCATCCAGAACACCGCGGCGGCGATGAAGAACCAGATGTACCCGGTGACCTTGGACCGCTCGTCCGCCGTGATCTCCCTGTCGCGGCGGATCTTC
Source organism: Streptomyces silvisoli (assembly GCF_029269905.1). Taxonomy (NCBI): domain Bacteria; kingdom Bacillati; phylum Actinomycetota; class Actinomycetes; order Kitasatosporales; family Streptomycetaceae; genus Streptomyces; species Streptomyces silvisoli. Next base: position 52,909 of record NZ_JARJBC010000029.1, read on the forward strand.
ACGAAGTAGTACGCGGGCAGCGCCAGACCGGCCAGCGACAGCGGCCACAGCGCCCAGTTGATGGTGAACGAACCGGTGGCGACCACGACGGCGTAGAAGAGCACCGCCGCACCGGCCCACATGCCGGCCTTCTTCAGCAGTACGGAGCGCTCCTCGGCCCGCAGCGGGGCCGGGACGCGGCTGCTCTCCTCCGCCAGGTGGCGGGTGCCCAGCAGGAACTGGCCGAGGCCCAGCGCCATGCCGACACCGGCGAGGGCGAAGCCCAGGTGCCAGTTGACGCTCTGGCCCACCGTGCCGATGACCAGCGGGGCGGCGAAGGCACCGAGGTTGATGCCCATGTAGAAGATCGTGAAGGCGCCGTCCCGGCGCGGGTCGTTCCGTTCCGGGTAGAGGTGGCCGACCATCGTGGAGATGTTGGCCTTCAGCAGGCCGGAGCCGACCGCGATGAAGACCAGGCCCACGAAGAACGAGGCCTCGACCGGCACCGCCAGCAGGAAGTGGCCGATCATGATGATGGTGCCGGCCACGGCGACGGTCTTGCGCGGGCCCCACAGGCGGTCCGCGATCCAGCCGCCTGGCATGGCGAGCAGGTACACCGTCGCGTTGTAGACGGAGTAGATAGCGGCACCAGTGGCGGCGGCGAAGGCCAGACCGCCCTTGGAAGCCGGGGCGACCAGATAGAGCACGAGCAGTGCGCGCATGCCGTAGAAGCTGAACCGCTCCCACATCTCCGTCATGAAGAGGGTGGCCAGGCCGCGGGGGTGGCCGAAGAAGGTGCCGCCGCCGTTCACAGGGGTCGCCTGTGCTGCGGTGTCCTTCGTCAGGCTGGACGCCATGGTCGTTCCTTGGGTGCTCAGAGCGCGCGTTGGGGGGAACACACGCCCGGTGGGGGTGACCGGCACCGGCACGCGTACCGCCCGCCCCTCAACGTCCAGGGGGTTCGCTCCCTTGTTCTGGGAGCGGCAGAGCGGTCGCACGCCGGGATCCACGCCCCGCCTTCGCGGCATGGGCCCGGCCGACAGGTCGTTCACTGGTGGAGGTGGCGGTATGCCGCCCCCGCACAGAAAGAGACCCTTGGCGCGTCGTTCGGCCGAGAGTCTCTTGGTCGTGCTAACGGACGTTCGCCCCAAGGTAGGTCAAGAGTCACGGCTATTGCACCGTCTTGAGATATACGTCACAAGGGGGCGCGAGGAGTCGTGTGATCCACTCTCCGGCGCGCCGAGCCCCATCGATGATCCGGTGGCGTCCGCCCGCGCGCCCCCGTGGCCAGCTACGCGGACTACCATCAGCCCATGACCCGCGTACTGCTCGCCGAGGACGACGCTTCAATCTCGGAACCGCTCGCGCGCGCGCTGCGCCGCGAGGGTTACGAGGTCGAGGTGCGCGAAGACGGACCCACGGCACTCGACGCCGGACTGCAGGGCGCCGTGGACCTGCTCGTTCTGGATCTGGGCCTGCCCGGCATGGACGGCCTGGAGGTGTGCCGACGGCTGCGCACCGAGGGCCATGGCTTTCCGGTTCTGGTGCTCACCGCCCGCGCCGACGAGGTGGACACGGTGGTCGGCCTGGACGCCGGTGCCGACGACTACGTGACAAAGCCGTTCCGGCTGGCCGAACTGCTCGCCCGGGTGCGGGCGTTGCTGCGGCGCGGCAGCGCCGAGGCCCAGCCCACCACCCAGGGCGTGCGGATCGACGTCGAGTCGCACCGCGCCTGGATCGGCGATGAGGAACTGTCGCTCACCGCCAAGGAGTTCGACCTGCTGCGCGTACTGGTACGGGACGCGGGCCGGGTCGTCACCCGCGACCAGCTGATGCGCGAGGTGTGGGACACCACGTGGTGGTCCTCGACCAAGACGCTCGACATGCACATCTCCTGGCTGCGCAAGAAGCTCGGCGACGATGCCGCCAATCCGCGCTACATCTCCACCGTCCGGGGCGTCGGCTTCCGTTTCGAGAAGAACTAGCAGAACGAGAAGTGTCTGAGCTCCGATGCGCCGCCGTCTGATCAACTCCACGCTCGCCGTGGTCCTCGTCGTGATCGCCGTCTTCGGGATCTCGTTGGTGATCGTGGAGAGCCGGACGATCGAGAGCAGCGCCAAGGAGAGCGTGCAGTCCGACGCCGTCCAGCTGATCGGTGTCGTGGAGAACCGCATCGCCGCGGGGGAGAAGGTCTCGCCACCCGCGCTCACCCGGCAGATCACCTCCCAGCGGTACGCCGTGATCAGGATCCCCGGTCAGGGGCCGATCACCCTGGGCACGCCGCCGCACGGCAAGGTCATCCAGTCACTGCAGACCGGGGTGCACGGCGAGTCGGTGCTGGTCCAGGAGTCCCGCTCGGTGATCAGCCAGGAGATCGGCCGGACCCTGCTGGTGATCCTGGCGGTGGCGCTGCTGGCCATCGCCGCGGCCGTGGTCCTCGCCGTACAGCAGGCCAGACGGCTGACCTCGCCGCTGATCGACCTGGCCGAGACCGCCGAGCGGCTGGGCTCCGGCGATCCGCGCCCCCGGCACCGCCGCTACGGGGTGCCGGAGCTGGACCGGGTGGCCGACGTGCTGGACGCCAGCGCGGAGCGGATCGCCAAGATGCTCACCGCCGAGCGGCGGCTGGCCGCTGACGCCTCCCACCAGCTGCGCACCCCGCTGACCGCGCTGTCGATGCGCCTTGAGGAGATCATCGCCACCGACGACCACGACACGGTCAAGGAGGAGGCGACCATCGCGCTCGGCCAGGTCGAGCGGCTCACCGACGTCGTGCAGCGGCTGCTGACCAACTCCCGCGACCCGCGCACCGGCTCCGCGGTCACCTTCGACCTGGACGAGGTGATCAAGCAGCAACTGGAGGAGTGGCGCCCGGCGTACCGCGGTGAGGGCCGCAGCATCTCCAGCACGGGCACCCGCGGGCTGCGCGCCGTCGGCACGCCGGGGGCGGTCGCCCAGGTGCTGGCCACGCTGATCGAGAACGCGCTGATGCACGGCTCCGGCTCGGTGGTCATCCACACCCGGGTCACCGGCAACCAGGCCGTCGCCGAGGTCACCGACGAGGGCCAGGGCGTGCCGCCCGACCTCGGCTCCCGGGTCTTCGAGCGGACCGTCAGCGGCCGCAACTCGACCGGCCTCGGCCTCGCCGTCGCCCGCGACCTGGCGGAGGCCGACGGCGGCCGTCTGGAACTGCTCCAGCAGCGTCCGCCGGTCTTCGCGCTGTTCCTGGCCCGGGAGAACGGGGAGTACGCCGAGGGCGGCACAGAAACGCCGGAGGGCCGTCCTGGTCAGGACGGCCCTCCGGTTCGCTGACGTGTACGCGGGGTGACTACTTGCGGCCCGCGTTGACCCGGGACCGCTCGGCGTCGCTGAGGATCGCCTCCGCCTGCTCGACCGCCTGCGCGGGCAGCGAGCGGAACACCCAGGTGCGGTAGGACCAGAAGCGGAACAGGGTGGCGACACCGATTCCGGTGAACTTCCAGAAGTTGTTGGCCAGCGGGCCGTCCCAGCCCATGCCGTAGGTGGCGCCGAACAGCACGCCGTTCTCGATCACCAGGCCGATCGCGCTGAAGAACACGAACAGGCCCAGCTCCTTGCCGCGCCCGCTCTTGTCCGCGTCCCGGTAGGTGAAGTAGCGGAAGCCCACGTAGTTGAAGGCGATCGCGACGATGGTCGCCACCACACTGGCCCGCACGGTCTGCAGGTGGGTCGCGCTGCGTAGCAGGTTGAACACCACGAGGTTGACGGCGATGCCGGCGATGCCGACGACGCCGAACTTGGCGATCTCGCGGTAGAGGAGCCTCAATCGAGTGTTCAGCGCGCTCAGTCGACTCATGATGTCGCTAGACCCTGTCTGTCGGTGATCGTCGGTTGCCGGTGCTGATGTGCCGGTGCCGTTTCATTGGGCTGTTCGGCTGCTCCCCCGAGGCATCATGCTAACCACCAAGGGTGAACGATCGCCTCCTGTCGAGGTGTATCCGTTCCCGCTCAAGGGTAGGGACCCGCCAAGTTGTGCCCATGTGCCGGTAAAAGGTGAACCTCCCATGAGTTGGACGGTCCGCTGCTCACGGGGGTTCGCAGTGGGCGTCTTAAATTCGGCTTACATTCTTGCGATGATCGCATGCCCGGGCGCGTTTAGCCCGGCAACGCGAGGGTGTCCAATCGGCGGCTGGGTGGTACGGGTGCCCGGTCGACCACCGTTCCGCGCCGTCACGCAACGCGCGTAGATTCATCCGGAGTGTCCTCGCCTATACCCTGGCCTGGTGACATTCCCCGTAGTCGGCATGGTCGGGGGCGGACAGCTCGCCCGTATGACGCACGAGGCGGGCATCCCGCTCGGCATTCGTTTCAAACTGCTCTGCGATGGTCCGCAGGACTCCGCGGCACAGGTCGTCCAGGACGTGGTGATCGGCAACTACCGCGATCTTGAGACGCTTCGGGAGTTCGCCAAGGGCTGCGATGTGGTCACTTTCGACCACGAACACGTCCCGACCGAGCATCTGCGGGCGCTGGAGGCCGAGGGCGTCGTCATCCGGCCGGGGCCCGAGGCACTGTTGCGCGCCCAGGACAAGGGGGCGATGCGGGACGCGCTGACCGCGATCGGGGTGCCGTGCCCGCGGCACCGGATCGTCGCCGACCCGGCGGACGTGGCGGCCTTCGCCGCCGAGACCGGTGCCGCGGCGCGTAGCGCCTCGGATGAGGATGGTGGCGGGCGACGGGCGGGCGGCTTCCCCGTCGTGTTGAAGACCGTGCGCGGTGGATATGACGGCAAGGGGGTTTGGGTCGTCCACGACACCGAAGAGGCGGGTGAGCCCTTCAAGGCCGGTGTGCCGGTGCTCGCCGAGGAGAAGGTCGACTTCGTGCGGGAGCTCGCCGCCAACGTCGTCCGCTCCCCGCACGGCCAGGCCGTCGCCTACCCGGTGGTGGAGTCGATCCAGGTCGACGGCGTCTGCGACACCGTGATCGCGCCCGCGCCGGAACTGTCCGCCGAACTGTCCGCGCGGGCCCAGCAGCTCGCGCTGACCATCGCCAGGGAACTGGGCGTCGTCGGCCATCTCGCGGTCGAACTGTTCGAGACCCGGGACGGCCGGATCCTGGTCAACGAGTTGGCGATGCGTCCGCACAACAGCGGCCACTGGACCCAGGACGGCGCCGTCACCTCGCAGTTCGCCAACCATCTGCGGGCCGTGCTCGACCTGCCGCTGGGCGACCCGCGCCCGCGCGCCCGGTGGACCGTGATGGCCAACGTGCTCGGCGGCGACTACCCCGACATGTACCACGCGTACCTGCACTGCATGGCCCGGGACCCCGGCCTCAAGATCCACATGTATGGCAAGGACGTGAAGCCGGGCCGTAAGGTCGGCCACGTCAACACCTACGGCGACGACCTGGCCGACGTGCGCGAGCGCGCCCGCCACGCCGCCGACTACCTGCGAGGAACGATCACCGAATGAACTCCCCCCTCGTCGGCATCGTCATGGGGTCCGACTCCGACTGGCCCGTAATGGAAGCCGCCGCCAAGGCGCTCGAAGAGTTCGAGATCTCCTACGAGGTCGACGTGGTCTCGGCGCACCGCATGCCGCGCGAGATGGTCGGGTACGGGGAGCGGGCGGCCGGACGCGGCCTGAAGGCGATCATCGCGGGAGCGGGCGGCGCCGCCCATCTGCCCGGCATGCTCGCCTCGGTCACCCCGCTCCCGGTGATCGGCGTGCCCGTGCCGCTTAAGTACCTGGACGGCATGGACTCGCTGCTGTCCATCGTGCAGATGCCCGCCGGGGTGCCGGTGGCCACCGTCTCCGTCGGCGGGGCGCGCAACGCGGGGCTGCTCGCGGTGCGGATGCTGGCCGCGCACGACGAGGAACTCCTGGAGCGGATGCGGCACTTCCAGGAGGACCTCAACCACCAGGCCACCGAGAAGGGCAAGCGGCTGCGCGCCAAGGTCGGCACCCAGGGCTCCTTCGGGTTCGGGAAGTGAGCGGCGCGATGGACGACCTCGCCCGCGCACGTGAACTCCTCGCCGCGCACCCGGTGGTTGACGGCCACAACGACCTGCCGTGGGCGCTGCGCGAACAGGTCCGCTACGACCTCGACCGGCTCGACATCGCCACCGACCAGCGCGCCTCGCTGCACACGGACATACCCCGGCTGCGCGCCGGCGGCGTCGGCGCCCAGTTCTGGTCGGTCTACGTACGCGCCGACCTCACCGGCGACGACGCGGTCAGCGCGACCCTCGAACAGATCGACGTCGTACGGCAGTTGACCGAGCGCTACCCGGCGGACCTGCGGCTGGCCACCACCGCGGACGACATGGAGGCGGCGCGGGCCGAAGGGCGGATCGCCTCGTTGATGGGCGCCGAGGGCGGCCACTCCATCAACAACTCCCTTGCCACGCTGCGGGCGTTCCACGCGCTCGGGGTGCGCTACATGACGCTGACCCACAACAGCAACGTGCCGTGGGCGGACTCCGCCACCGATGAGCCGCGGGCGAACGGGCTCACCCGCTTCGGCGAGGAGGTGGTACGGGAGATGAACCGCTGCGGCATGCTGGTCGACCTCAGCCATGTCTCGGCCGACACCATGCGCGACGCGCTGCGGGCGACCTCGGCGCCGGTGGTCTTCTCGCACTCCTCGTCCCGTGCGGTCTGCGACCACCCCCGCAACATCCCGGACGACGTACTGGAGTTGCTGCCCGGCAACGGCGGGGTGGCGATGGCCACGTTCGTGCCGAAGTTCATCCTCACCGAGGCCATCGAGTGGACCCTGGGCGCCGACGAGAACATGCGCGCCAACGGTCTGCACCCGCTGGACTCCACGCCCAGGGGCATGGAGGTGCAGCGGGCCTACGAGGAGCGCAACCCGCGCCCGATCGCCACCGCGGCCACCGTCGCCGACCACCTTGACCACATGCGGGAGGTCGCGGGCGTCGACCACATCGGCGTCGGCGGTGACTTCGACGGCACCGCCTTCGTGCCGAAGGGCCTGGACGACGTCGCGGGCTACCCCAACCTGGTCGCCGAACTGCTGCGCCGCGGCTGGTCGGACGCCGACCTGGCCAAGCTGACCTGGCACAACGCGGTACGGGTGCTGCGCGACGCGGAGGCGGTCGGCCGCGACGAGCGGGCCAGGCGCGGCCCGTCCAACGCGACCATCGAACAGCTGGACGGAATGCGCTAGTTGTCGGGTGTGGCCGCGTAAGGGGCGTGTCAATCCGCGCGGCCACACCGCCAAGGGCGCATCAAGAGCATCCGGGCGCGCTGCCCGGAACCGATTGGCTGGATGGCACCGGTGCCCACCGGTGCCCGCGCCGGGGCGGTCAGCCGCGGGGCGGAGTTTCCCCTCGTCACCGTAGCGATGGATTCCGCCATGTCCTTTCTGGCGCCTGAGAAGGTCGTTGTCTCCGATGCCCACCAGCCCACCAGGCACTCCGCGGCCGGCTCGCTGCGGGTCTCCGCGGGGCTGATCGATTCCAGACAGCTGGTCGCCGCGCTGCCCGAGGCGCTGCGCAAGCTGCATCCACGGCGCATGATCAGGACGCCGGTGCTGTTCGTGGTCGAGGTGGGGGCCACGCTCACCGCGCTGTCCGCGGTGCTGTCGCCCACCGTGTTCGCCTGTGTGATCACCGTCTGGCTGTGGTTGACGGTGGTCTTCGCCAACCTCGCGGAGGCGGTGGCCGAGGGCCGCGGCAAGGCGCAGGCCGAGTCGCTGCGCAGGACGCGCATGCAGACCACGGCGCGCCGGCTGCACCGCTGGCGGGTGGGTCTGGACGACTGCCCCGAAGAGGTCGTCGCGTCAACGGAGTTGAAGCCGCAGGACTTCGTGGTGGTGGAGGCCGGGGAGGTCATCCCCGGTGACGGCGAGGTGATCCACGGCATCGCCTCGGTCGACGAGTCCGCCATCACCGGTGAGTCCGCGCCGGTCATCCGGGAGGCGGGCGGGGACCGCTCGTCGGTCACCGGCGGCACCAAGGTGCTCTCCGACCGCATCATCATGCGCATCACCTCCAAGCCCGGCGGAACGTTCATCGACCGGATGATCGCGCTGGTCGAGGGCGCGGAGCGGCAGAAGACACCGAACGAGATAGCCCTGAACATCCTGTTGGCGTCGCTGACCATCGTCTTCATCCTGGTCGTCGTCACCCTGCAGCCGATGGGGCGGTACGCCGGCTCCGAGCAGTCCACGGTCGTGCTGGTCGCGCTGCTGGTGACGCTGATCCCCACCACCATCGGCGCGCTGCTGTCGGCGATCGGCATCGCGGGCATGGACCGGCTGGTGCAGCGCAACGTCCTGGCCATGTCCGGCAGGGCGGTCGAGGCCGCGGGTGATGTGTCCACGTTGCTGCTGGACAAGACCGGCACCATCACGCTGGGCAACCGGCACGCGGCGGAGTTCCTGCCGCTGGACGGCATCGAGGACTGGCAGCTCGCGGACATCGCCCAACTGTCCTCACTGGCCGACGAGACGCCTGAGGGCCGTTCGGTGGTGGTGCTGGCCAAGGAGCGGTACGGGCTGCGGGAGCGGCAGCAGGGGGAGCTGCCGGGGGCGCTGTTCGTGCCCTTCACGGCGCAGACCCGGATGAGCGGGGTGGACCTCGCCGACGGGCGGATGATCCGCAAGGGGGCGGCGGCGGCCGTCGCCGGCTGGGTCGTGCAGCGCGGCGGTCGGGTGCCGGACGGACTCGGCCGGATGGTGGAGGACGTCTCCTCCTCCGGCGGCACCCCGCTGCTGGTCGCGGTCGAGGACGCCTACGGGGCAAGGGCGTTGGGCGTCATCCACCTCAAGGACGTGGTCAAGGACGGCATCCGGGAGCGGTTCGCGCAACTGCGCAGGATGGGCATCAAGACCGTCATGGTCACCGGCGACAACCCGCTGACCGCCCGCGCCATCGCGCAGGAGGCGGGCGTGGACGAGTTCCTGGCCGAGGCGACACCCGAGCAGAAGCTGGCGCTGATCAAGCGGGAGCAGGCGGGCGGCAACCTGGTCGCGATGACCGGCGACGGCACCAACGACGCGCCCGCGCTGGCCCAGGCGGACGTCGGTGTGGCGATGAACACCGGCACCTCGGCCGCCAAGGAGGCCGGGAACATGGTGGACCTGGACTCCAACCCGACCAAACTGATCGACATCGTCCAGGTCGGCAAGCAACTCCTCATCACCCGCGGTGCGTTGACGACCTTCTCGATCACCAATGATGTGGCGAAGTACTTCGCGATCATCCCCGCGATGTTCGCCGGCGTCTATCCGGGCCTGGACAAGCTCAACATCATGGGTCTGCACAGCCCGCAGTCCGCGATCACCTCGGCGATCATCTTCAACGCCCTGATCATCGTCGCCCTGATCCCGCTGGCCCTGCGCGGCGTCCGCTACACCCCCACCTCGGCCCACGACCTCCTCCGCCGCAACCTGGCCGTCTACGGCCTCGGCGGCCTGATCCTCCCGTTCCTCGGCATCAAGGCGATCGACATGGCCATCCGGTTCGTGCCGGGTCTGGGGTGAGTCAGCGGGGACTGCGTGTCCGCCGGGAGCTTCGGGGGGCGAACGCGAAGGGCGCGCCCCAGGGGGCCTCCGCCCTCTCGGCGTACGGGGTGATGCGGCGGCATCCGTACTGGCTGGCGATCGGCTGACGGTGCACGACGATGGCCGCGCGGGGGGCGATGACGTGGAGGGGATGTCGGCGCGGGCTCGCCGAATCGGCCAGCCAGAAGCCAACCCTCACGCCAGCGGGCGCCCCATCGCGCGGAAGACCCACCCGGCGCCGCGCCACAGCGCCGGGTCCAGCGCGTTGCGGCCGTCCAGGATGCGGCGTTCGGCGGCGGCCTCGCCGAGGGCGGCCGGGTCCAGGTCGCGGAACTCGCGCCACTCGGTGAGGTGCAGCACGACGTGGGCGCCGCGGACCGCGTCCAGGGCGGTGGGGGCGTAGCCCAGGGTGGGGAACAGCTTGGCGGCGTTGTCCATGCCCTTGGGGTCGTAGACGGTGACCTGGCCGCCCTGCAGGTGTATCTGGCCCGCCACATTGAGCGCGGGCGAGTCGCGCACGTCGTCGGAGTCGGGCTTGAACGAGGCGCCCAGCACCGCGATCCGCTTGCCCAGGAAGCCGCCGCCGCACGCCTCGCGGGCCAGCTCCACCATGTGGCCGCGGCGCCGCATGTTGATCGAGTCGACCTCGCGCAGGAAGGTCAGCGCCTGGTCGGCGCCGAGTTCTCCGGCCCTGGCCATGAAGGCGCGGATGTCCTTGGGCAGGCAGCCGCCGCCGAAGCCGATTCCGGCGCGCAGGAACTTGTGGCCGATCCGCTCGTCATGGCCGATCGCCTCGGCGAGCTTGACCACGTCGCCGCCCGCCGCCTCGCAGACCTCGGCCATCGCGTTGATGAACGAGATCTTGGTGGACAGGAACGAGTTCGCCGCGTTCTTCACCAGCTCCGCGGTCGCGTAGTCGGCGACGACGAACGGCGTGCCTGCTGTGACGGGCGTCGCGTAAACCTCGCGCAGCAGCTTCTCCGCCCGCTCGGAGCGCACGCCGACCACGATCCGGTCCGGGTGCAGGGTGTCCTCGACCGCGAACCCCTCGCGCAGGAACTCCGGGTTCCAGGCCAGCTCAGCGGCCTGCCCGGCCGGGGCCAGCTCGGCGATCCGGTCCGCCAGCCGGGCCGCGCTGCCCACCGGCACGGTGGACTTGCCGACCACCAGGGCGGGCCGCGTCAGATGGGGGGCGAGGGACTCGATCGCGGCGTCCACATAGGACATGTCGCAGGCGTACTCGCCGTGCTTCTGCGGGGTGTTGACACACACGAAGTGCACATCGCCGAACTCGGCCACCTCCTGCCAGGAGGTGGTGAACCGCAGCCGCCCGGTGGCGCCCTCGATCCCCGCGACGTGCCGGGCCAGCAACTCGTCAAGACCCGGCTCGTACATCGGCACCCGGCCCGCCGACAGCGCCTCGATCTTCGCCGGATCGATGTCCAGCCCCAGCACCTCGAAGCCCAGCTCCGCCATGGCGGCGGCGTGGGTGGCGCCCAGGTAGCCGGTGCCGATCACGGTGAGCTTCAGCGTCACGGGGTCTGCCTTTCGGGGTCCGCCTGGGTGCCGCGCCTGGGGCGCCGCTGGGTGCGTCAGCCGAGCATAGTCGGGCATTGCGCTGGGCATATCCGCCGCTGTCGGCAACCTCACGTATCCGTGGTACGCCCTACCGCTCTAGAATTAGGTTACTTAACGGTAGTTAGCAGGCGCTCAGCGGATCTTGGGAGTGAGACACCTTGGCGGGTTCGACCGATTTCGATCTCTACCAGCTGTCCGAGGAGCACCAGATGCTCCGGGACACGGTGCGCTCGCTCGCCGAGGCGAAGATCGCCCCGTTCGCGGCCGAGGTGGACGAGCAGGCGCGCTTCCCGCAGGAGGCGCTCGACGCGTTGGCCGGCGCCGACCTGCACGCGGTCCACGTGCCCGAGGAGTACGGCGGCGCCGGGGCCGACGCACTGGCCACCGTCCTGGTCATCGAGGAGGTCGCCCGGGTCTGCGCCTCCTCCTCGCTGATCCCCGCCGTCAACAAGCTCGGCTCGCTGCCGGTCATACTCTCCGGCTCCGAGGACCTGAAGAAGAAGTACCTGGGCCCGCTCGCCAAGGGCGACGCGATGTTCTCGTACTGCCTGTCCGAGCCGGACGCCGGTTCCGACGCCGCGGGCATGAAGACCAAGGCGGTGCGCGACGGCGACCACTACGTACTCAACGGTGTCAAGCGCTGGATCACCAACGCGGGCGTGTCCGAGTACTACACGGTGATGGCCGTCACCGACCCGGAGCAGCGCTCCAAGGGCATCAGCGCCTTCGTGGTCGAGAAGTCCGACGAGGGCGTCTCCTTCGGCGCCCCCGAGAAGAAGCTCGGCATCAAGGGCTCGCCGACCCGCGAGGTCTACCTCGACAACGTGCGCATCCCCGCCGACCGCATGATCGGCGCGGAGGGCACCGGCTTCGCCACGGCGATGAAGACCCTCGACCACACCCGCATCACCATCGCCGCCCAGGCCCTCGGCATCGCCCAGGGCGCCCTGGACTACGCCAAGGGCTACGTCAAGGAGCGCAAGCAGTTCGGCAAGGCGATCGCCGACTTCCAGGGGATCCAGTTCATGCTCGCCGACATGGCGATGAAGCTGGAGGCCGCCCGTCAGCTCACCTACGCGGCCGCGGCCAAGTCCGAGCGGGTCGACGCCGACCTGACGTTCTTCGGCGCCGCCGCCAAGTGCTACGCCTCCGACGTCGCGATGGAGATCACCACCGACGCTGTCCAACTCCTCGGCGGCTACGGCTACACCCGTGACTACCCGGTCGAGCGCATGATGCGCGACGCCAAGATCACCCAGATCTACGAAGGCACGAACCAGGTCCAGCGGATCGTGATGGCGCGCAATCTGCCGTAAGGCGGCACGCTATGTCACGGTGCCCCCGCCTCGGCGGGGGCACCGCCGTCTTCACCGGATGGTGTTCCGTGGCTCGTCCAGCCACACCTGCTGCCCCTGTGCGCCCACCGTCAGTCCGAACCGGGAGCGCTCCGGGCGGCCCAGCGCCTTCCAACGCCGGTGGGCCGCCGACAGCTCGTCCCATAGGTTTCGGGGGCCGAACTGTTCCGTGCCGTAGGCCGGTTGGCCCGGTGCGTACTCGATCGTGGCCCATGACCGCTTGTCGTTCGCCAGCAGCCACAAGGTGGCCTCATCGCTACCGTCGTCGGCGTTGCACCACACGAGCGAGGCATGGGGGAGATGCAGGCTGGCGAAGAACAGGGCGTCGTCCTGAACAAGTTCGCGCGGATCCGCGTCCGAGCTGTCCGTCCGCCCCTTCTCACCGTGGTACACGTCCTCGATGGCGTGGCGCACGTCCCGGTGCTGGCGGGCGAACATGAACGCCGGATTCCCCGAGAACGCCCCCTGCGCCGTGCCCTTCGCGACGTCCAGGGTCGCGAAGGAGCCGGAGAAGAAGCTGTTGCCCCACGGCGCGACGATCTTGGCCCCCGGTTCGGCCTGCTCGACCCAGGCGTACGGGATCTCGCGCACGGTGCAGGCGGCCAGGATGCCGCCGCTGTATGGCGCTTGGTCCCGGCAGCCGTTGAGCCCGTCTCCGATCACCACGTGCGGGGTGAAGCCCGCCGCGGCCAGGTTCTTGATCGCCTGCCTGGCCACGGCCTCGTCGTACTCGACGGTCGTCACCCGCTCGTCACCGAGCCGGTGGCACAGCCACGCCGCGTTGTAGCCGGTGCCCGTGCCGATCTCCAGCACGCTGCGGTTCGCATCGACCTTCAGCAGGTCGAGCATCTCCAGCATGATCGACGGCTTCGAACTGGACGAGGTGGGGAGCGCGTTCCCTTCCCAGTCCTGTGTTCCGTCGTTGACCTGCGTGACGATCGGCAGGTCACCGTAGACGATGCGGCGCCACCGCTGCGGGTCCGTGGACTTGTCCACGTTCCCGAAGACCTCGGGAATGAACAGCCCCCGGTCCACGGAGGCCACGGCGTCCCGCCACTCCGGGGGCAGCGCACCTTTGTTGTGCAGCATCTCCACGAGCCGCTGAGGCGTGCTCACCGTCACCTCACTTCTGGTCGGGCTTGGGAAGATTCGTCGGGGGCCGCTCACGGTGCCCGTCCTGCGGCGCGGTGTCGGGCTTGCCGGAGTGCTTGCCGCCTTTGTCGTCGCCCATGTCTCAATGCCCCTTTGCGGTGTGTCGTTTGGTGGGGATCGGCTGAGGGTCTGGTCCGGGCCGGGGGCCGGTGGGGGTGGCCATGGCGATTGCCCCCTTGTAGGTCGGCATCTCAACCATTGCGGGACACCTCCAGCCGGTGGGCGTCATCGCGGTGCCTGCGGGTCAGGACGCGGACATCGGTCTCCTGGCTCTTGTCCTTCGCCGCCTTGGCCGCCATCAGCCGCATCGCCAGTGTTCGGCGCTCCGGGCAAGTTGGGTTTTCCATGCGGCCATGCTGTGGTTTTCGCGTGGCGAAGGGCTAGCCCGTTTCCTGTTCCCGCAACAATTCATCGCGGATGCCTGCGACCATCGCCCGCACGTCCTGGCCCGCAACGGCCATTTGTTCGAAGCCTTCGAACTTCTTCACATACAGGGCTATGTCGCGTGGGTCGGTGACGACGACCTCTGCGTGCACGGTCTCCACCGTTACCAAACGGTTGTCCCTGATGACGAAGGAATGCGCCGGGAAGTCATTTTGTGGCGTAGACAACGGCACGACACGGATGTCGATGTTGGAGAGGCGGGAGACCGCGATGAGCCGGTCAAGTTGCAGTGCCAGCACGGCTGGAGGGACGATGCGCCATCGCAGAACGGGTTCAGTGATGATGAACCGGAACGTCTTGGACGTGTCATAGAGGACGCTCTGGCGTGCAAGGCGTGCGCCAATGACGCGAGATAGTTGGTCCTTTTCGAGGCCTTTGCGGTTCCAGACCGCCCGAACGTACTCAGGCGTCTGGAGAAGTCCCGGGACCAGGGAAGGCTGAAACAGCCTCAGCAGGCTTGTCCTTGATTCGAGTGCCTGGATCTGCTGCTGCTTGCGGTGGAACCCCAGACGACGGTAGAGACGCCATGCCACCGCCTCGGTGGCTGCCGCCCGGGCCGCGGCCATGTACTCGGACCTGACGGATTCCGACACTCCCAGGGCCGTGAGGATCTGCTCGACGTCAACCACGCTGGGCGCCATGTTGCCGGTCTCGATCTTGCTGAGCTTGGACCTGGACATGGCCGCGCTGCGGGCGACGGTCTTGGCCTCCAGGCCGGAGGCCTCCCGCAACGTCCGCAGCGCGGTGCCCAGTTCGGATCGGTTCACTCGCCGTGCTTCGACCACCACTGCGGGAATGGTTCGGCGTGCGCCAGCGCCGTGTCCCGGTACGTCTTGAAATCGGTGAGCCTGTCGGCTCCCAGGAATTCGGCGCCCAGGAACTTACCGTTTCCGTCGTAGTTCATGGCACTGATCACTTGGTTGTCGAACAGCCAGAAGTCGGGAGCTTCGGGGATGGGATTCTCCTGTTCGGTGATGTCGAGGATGAAGAACTCCTCGCCCACCGCCATGTTGCGTTGGTAACCCCAACCGAATTCAAACCGCAGGTAGTCCGTGAGCGGCCGGGACACGATGTGTACCCGGTACACCCGCCTTCCGGCCCGCGTGGCGTTGCGTACCGTCGTCACCCAGTCCGACGACTTGAACTCCTCCGGTTGCTCCTGGCCAGCGAGGAAGGCGTGGTAGGCGTCGACGCTGCCTGACCGGCTGTAGTCGTCGAGGGTTTCCAGTCGGAACGCCTCCTGCTCGAACTCCGAGAACGACTTGCTCAGAGTCCTAGATGAGGTCATCGCGGGCGGCCTTTCGGATGAGGTCGACAGGAATTTCGACCAGCGTCTCGTGCGGCGAAACAATCAGACCGTGGTCGGCTATCCGTTCTCCCTGGATGGCGAGCGTTCCCCGGTCGGTGCGGTAAATGGTGGGGCAGTCGCCCTCTTCGCACTCACCTACGAGTCGTGTCAGCTTCACGGCCACTTCGTTGCCCTCCGGGCGTCAGTCAGTCGTGTCCCATGCATCGTCCCGAGCTGTTAGGGCGCAGGGCAAGGGGGTCCGGTTTCTGGAACTGGAAACCGGCGACGGCCCCCGGCGCAGTGCCGGGGGCCGTCGCATTGAGTGGGCGCGTCGAGTGGCGTCAGCTGCCTACGCGTTCGTCGTTCTGGAGCTTGTCGAAGAGGATCTTGGCCTCGGTCTTGTTCCACAGCAGCGCGTCGCCGTCCGCCGTCGGGTAGTTGGGGTTGGCGACGGGAACCACCGTCGACGTGCCCTGGCCACCCGAGACGTCCTTCATGGCCAGCGCCATCTGCGCCAGGTCGTACAGGCTCATGCCCTTGTCCACGGTCAGCGTCTCAAGGCCCGCGCCCAGCACCGGGTACAGCTTGAACGGGTTCAGCAACGTCCCCGGCGTGGCCGTCTGCTGGGCGACCGCGTGCAGGAACTGCTGCTGGTGCTGCTCACGGCCGAGGTCCTGATTGGCCTCCTGGTGACGCTCCCGTACGTACGCCAGCGACTGCGCGCCGTTGAACGTCTGGCAGCCCGCCTTGAAGTCCGCGCCCGAGTCCTTGTCCTTCAGCGGCTTGTCGAGGCACATGTTCACGCCGCCCAGCGCGTTGACCAGGTTCACGAAGCCGCCGAAGCCGATCTCCGCGTAGTGGTCGATGTGCAGGCCCGTGTTGTACTCGACCGTCTGCGCCAGCAACTGGCCGCCGCCCCACGAGAACGCCACGTTCAGCTTGTGCTTCGACGCCGGATACTGCTTGCCCGACGTCCCGGTGAACGCAGGGATCGTCACATAGCTGTCCCGCGGCAGGCTGATCAGCGTGTCCCCGTTCGAGCCCACGTGCAGGACCATCATCGTGTCGCTGTTGCCGAACTGCCCCTCGTTGTCGCTGCCGACGTGCAGGTCCTGCTGTTGCTGAGCCGAGAGGTTGCTGCGGTTGTCGGACCCCGCGATCAGGTAGTTCGTGCCCTTGTCCTGCGGCGGACGGTTCTGCAGCGCGCTG
Organism: Streptomyces silvisoli; assembly: GCF_029269905.1. Lineage (NCBI taxonomy): Bacteria > Bacillati > Actinomycetota > Actinomycetes > Kitasatosporales > Streptomycetaceae > Streptomyces > Streptomyces silvisoli. Next base: position 69,427 of record NZ_JARJBC010000029.1, read on the forward strand.
AGGTCGATCTTCCGGGACAGCTTGCCGTCCGCCCAGAAGTACGTGCCCACCGATGTGACCAGCAACACCACGACCAGCGTCAGCACGCCGTACGTGATCCGCTTGCGCCAGTTCTTCGGGCGGCCCGCCCGCGCCCGGCCCGAACGGTACGTACCGTTGCCGTTACCGCCCGCTTGCTGCGGCACCCCGCCGCGTGCCGCCGCCCTGCGCGGCGACAGCTCCGGCGGCAACGGCGGCTCGGCGCCCGACCCCTGCGGCTGGGGCGGGGGAGAGTACGACGGCGGTCCGTAGCCGCCCTGCCGCCTGTGCACATGCGGCATCACGCGAGCGCCTTCCGGCTCGCCGTCCTCGGTCCAACCCTCGGGCCATCCGTTCATGCTTTGCAGTGTGCCTGCTGGACCCACGAGACGCTGTGTCCGGAACCATTCTGTAGCCGGACTGATGGATTGGTCACAGGACTGCCATGATCGCGGACTTTCCGTGATCATGGAACCGCCCGACTACGCGCCGTGAGTGTCTTCCGGGAACGCGTTCAGCACGAACCACACCTCCTTACCGCCCTCCTTCACCTCGAACCCCCACGCGGTCGCGGTCTCGCTCAACAGGAACAGCCCGCGCCCCCGCTCCGACATGTGGTCCGGCTCCCGCATCACCGGTGGGGACGGCTCGGTGTCGCGCACCGAAACCCGAATGCCCTGCGCTATACGGCGCAGCTCCAGCGCGCATTCCGGGTTCGCCGTGTGCTTGTGGACGTTGCTCAGCAACTCCGTCACGCACATCGCCGCCGCGGGCCGCAGGTCCTCCAGGCCCCACTCGCGCAGCCGCGCACCGACGAAACGCCGCACAGCGGCCAACACGTGCGGCTCCGCACGCAGCATCAACTGGCATCCCGCACCGCTTACTTGAGCGGGGACCGCGATCGGGGGAACTTCCGGCTTCATGACCTCAACGATTCTCGCCTGGGACTACCGTGACCAGCCCGACAGACGGTACGGCTAGTTAGTGCGGTTACCCGCTGGGGCGGGGCGGAGGAGGGGCGGTGCGGGATGGACGAACATGACGGCACGCCGATGGGGTTGCTGATCTTCGGCTGCCAGCAGCGGGCGCTGCGGGAGCGGGCGGGGCTCACCCAGGCGGAGTTGGCCAGCAGGGTCAACTACTCGGAATCGCATGTGCGGTCGGTTGAGAGTGGGCGACGGCGCCCAAAGCCCGAGTATGTTCGGGCCGTTGACGAGGCGCTGGGCGCCCAGGGCCTGTTGAAGGCTGCGGCTGAGCCGATTGTGCAGTTGAAGTATCCGGCCTGGTTCATCCGGTACGTGGAGGCCGAGGCCGAGGCGGTCAAGCTGTATACGTACGACAACAACTTGGTGAACGGGCTGCTCCAGACGGACGACTACGCCTACGCGGTCTTCCGTGCGCAAGTCCCGGCTCTGGACGACGACGAGATTGAAGCGGGCGTTCAGGCCCGACTGGAGCGTCAGGTGCTACTCACCCGGAAGCCCGCCCCCACGTTGGGCTTCGTGATCGAGGAATGGGTGCTGCGCCGGAAGATCGGTGGACGGGAGGTCCTCAAGGCACAGCTGGACAGGCTGCTGGAAGTTGGAGAGATGCGGAACGTCTCGATCCAGGTGATGCCGATGGGCTGCGAGACGCATGCTGCTCTGGAGGGCCCGTTGACCTTGCTGGAAACGCTGGAGGGGCGCAATCTGGCGTATGTCGAAGGGCAGTTCGGGAGCGCGTTCGTCACTGAACCGAAGGACTACAGCGTGCTGGAGCAGCGGTACGGCGTTCTGCGAGCCCAGGCCCTTAGCCCAGAAGACTCCGCGACTTTCATCGAGCGCCTAGCAGGGGAGCTATGAGCACCGCCAACCTCGTGTGGTTCAAATCCAGTTACAGCGCTGGCAACGGCGGCCAGTGCATTGAGGTCGCCACCTGCCCCACCGCCGTCCACGTCCGGGATTCCAAGGACCCCGAGGGTCCGGCCCTCGCCTTCACCCTCACCGAGTGGTCCGCCTTCCTCCGGCTTGCCGTCTCCGGGGGGAACTCGTAACGAAACCCGCCACGGCGCCCCCGCTCGGGGGCGCCGTATGGTGGCGGCATGGCAAATCTCGTCACCAATAGCCCGGAGGGTGATCTTCCGGGTAAGCCGACCTCTGTGTCCCGCACCACGCTGTCGCACATCATGACGGCGTCCGACACGAACCTGCTGGGTACCGTGCACGGTGGCGTGATCATGAAACTGGTCGATGACGCGGCGGGCGCGGTGGCCGGTCGGCACTCCGGCGGCCCCGCCGTCACCGCGTCGATGGACGAGATGGCGTTCCTGGAGCCTGTTCATGTGGGCGACCTGGTCCATGTTCAGGCCCAGTGCAACTGGACCGGTCGCAGCTCGATGGAGATCGGTGTGCGGGTGCTCGCGGAGCGGTGGAACGAGTCCACGCCCGCGACGCACGTCGGCAGCGCCTACCTGGTATTCGCCGCGGTGGACGGGGAGGGCAAGCCGCGTGCGGTGCCGCCCGTACTGCCGGAGACGGAGAAGGACCGCCGCCGCTTCGAGGAGGCCCAGATCCGCCGCACCCACCGACTGGCCCGCCGTCGCGCGATCAAGGACCTACGCGAGCGCCGCGTCGCCGAGGGGATCGACGACTAGGCGGTCTCGTTCGGAACACCTTGCGGGCCAGAGGAAGACGCCGCGGCGGCAACGGCTCGATCCGCGCCCGCCGCGCATGGTCACCACGGCGCACAGACCTCAAGAAGCGGCCTACCCCGCAACGACCGCCCGCAGGTCGGCGAGCGACTCGTCCATGAGCCGCCGCAGGGCCTCTGGGTCGTCCTGCCGCACCCAGCGCCCGAACGCGCTGTGGAAGATGGTGACGCCGGTCTGCGCGGCCAGCTCGGCGGCCGGGTCGGCGACCCCGCGCGCCCGCAGCGCCGCCGCCAGCGCGTCCGCCAGCTTCGCCAGCTTGATCAGCTCGCGCTCGTGCAGCTCCGGGTTGGCGGCGATGATCCTGGCCCGGATGCGGGCGAGGGGGTGACGCTCGCGGAACAGCTCCGCCACGGCGTCCAGCCCGACCTTGACCGCGTCGATCGCGCCGACGTCCGGCGGCGCGTTCCTCACCGCGGTGGCCCAGTGGTCCTGCAACTGGGCGGAGCCCATGAACAGCACCTCGCGCTTGTCCGCGAAGTAGCGGAAGAAGGTGCGCTTGGTCAGGCCCGCCGACTCGGCGATCTCCGCGACGGTCGTCGCCTCGTAGCCACGCTCGTCAAACAGCGTCATTGCCGCCTTGACCAGGCGGCCGGCGGCATCCGGTTTCCAGCGGGACATGGGCTTGAGCGTAACTGATGTCATCAGGTGACATGGCAGTGCTATGGTGATGTCACCAAGTGACATGCCGCGCGGTGCGGCCGTCACATGCACCGGAGGGTTTCCGCATGCGTGTCTTCGTCACCGGCGCCTCAGGCCACATCGCCTCCGCCGTCATCCCGGAACTTCTGTCCAACGGCCACCAGGTCGTCGGCCTGGCCCGCTCCGACGCCTCGGCCGCTGCCGTCGAGGCGCTCGGCGCCGAGGTGCGCCGCGGTGACATGGCCGATCAGGGCGGGCTGGCCGCGGCCGCCCGCGAGGCGGACGGCGTCATCCACCTGGCCTTCGACCACGGCATGATGCGCTCCGGCCAACTGGCGGAGGCCGCCCAGGGCGAGCTGGCCGCGGTCAAGGTCTTCGGCCAGGTGCTGGCTGGGACCGGCAAGCCACTGGTCACCACCTCGGGCACGCTGATGCTGGCGATGTCCGGTATCAAGGACCGCGCCGGTACCGAGGAGGACGTCGTCCCCGGCGGTCCGCGCGTGGACAGTGAGAACCACGTGATCGGTCTGGCGGAGCAGGGTGTGCGCTCCTCCGTGGTCCGCCTGGCGCCGATGGTCCACTCGGACCTCGACAAGCACGGCTTCACCACCGCGCTGATCGGTTTCGCCCGTGAGCACGGCACCGCCGCCTACGTGGGCGATGGTGCCAACCGCTGGCCGGCCGCCGACACGCGTGACATCGGTGTGCTCTACCGCCTGGCGCTGGAGAAGGCCCCGGCCGGAACCCGCCTGCACGGCGTGGGGGACGAGGGCATCCCGTTCAAGACGGTGGCGGAGACGATCGCCTCGCAGCTGGGCGTGGAGGCCAGGAGCGTGACGCCGGAGGAGGCCCCGCAGTACCTGGGGTTCCTGGCGGCCTTCGCGCAGATGGACGGGTTGGTGTCCAACACCCGCACGCGCGAGCTGCTGGGCTGGGAGCCCACCCGGCCGGGCTGGGTGGAGGACGTGAAGTCAGGCCACTACTTCGCCTGAGGCCACGCTCCGGGCGGACGTGCTCTGGCTGACAAGGCGTGGTCGTCCCGCGCCGTCCGCGGGTACCCACGCGGACGCCGCAGCCCAGGTGCGTGATCGCGGGCAGGTGTTCGGGATGCGGCCGGGTGCGACGGGCGGACGCGACCGTCCGTACCTTCCGGGACCCTGCCCGCCCTTCATCCGTTGCCCTGCCGTTCGCCGATCTTCGCCGGGATCGGGCGGTCCTGGCGGATCGCGCGAAAGAGGACGGAGGCCTTGGTGTCGTCCCACTTCACCGTCGAACCGACGCCGGGAACCTGGTAGTTGACGTCGGCGGCCGGGACCGGGGCGAACTCGGTCCTGGTGGGGCGGAGGTCACGTACCGCGTCGGCGGGGGTCAGTGGGGTGTCGGTGCGGACCGAGTGCCGGATGGCGTCGATGGCGCGCTTCAGGGCGGTGGGGTCGCTGGAGCGCGCGCGGTCCAGCACGCCCGCCGCGAACTCGCGCTGCCGCCGCATTCGGCCGATGTCCGCGCTGGGATCGGCGTAGCGCACGTACCGCAGGGCCCGGTCGCCGTTGAGCAGGCTCTCGCCCGCGGGCAGGTCGAGGCCGGAGGCGGGGTCGTGCAGCGGATGCCGGACGTGGACGGGGACGCCACCGAGCGCGTCCACGGTGCTGACCAGGGCGGCATGGTCCAGCTGCGCGTAGTGGTCGATGTGGACGCGGGTCATCCGCTCGACCGTGCGGATGGTCAGCGGCAGGCCGCCGAGCGCGTACGCCGCGTTGATCCGCCCTGGCCGAATCGTTTCGCCGAACCGGTCCCTGCGCGGCGGTAGTTCGGAGAACGGCACGTAGGAGTCGCGGGGGATGCTGACCACCGAGATCCGCGACCGGTCCTGGGACAGATGCACCAGCATGATCGTTTCCGCGCACTGGCACGCCCGGTCCGTGCCGACCAGCAGGGTGTTCACTCCCGGGCCGGGCTTCGGCGGACGGCTGCCGAAGCCGCCGAAGGCGTGGACGCCGTACCCGAGGCCGCTGGTGGCCAGCACCGCCAGCGAGACGGCCGAGGCGATGCGCAGCAGCCGGCGGTCGCGGAGCCAGGGGCGGTACGGATGAGGGCGCGGCGGGCGCCATGGGACTGAGGCGGGCATGGGTGGCGGGACCTCCCCGGGTACGGCCTGCGGAACCCTTCACGCTAGGTGCGGGGCGGCCGTGGCCGGGCCGCCCACGCCGCCGTACCGGCGGGGGCCACCCGGGCGGCGCGCGCCGGGTTCCGCCGTTAGCGGTAACGTGTCGGCCGATGAACGCCGTGAACACCTCCCCGCCCGCCGTCTCCGTGATCATGCCGGTGCTCAACGAGGAGCGCCATCTGCGCGAGTCCGTGCGGCACATCCTGGCCCAGGACTATCCGGGCGAACTGGAGGTGGTGATCGCGCTCGGGCCGTCCACCGACCGTACCGACGAGATCGCGGCGGAGCTGGTCGCGGAGGACCCGCGGGTGCACACGGTGCCGAACCCGACGGGTCGTACGCCCGCCGCGCTCAACGCGGCGATCAAGGCGTCGCGGCATCCGATCGTGGTCCGGGTGGACGGGCACGGGATGCTCTCGGCGAACTACATCGCCACCGCCGTGCGGCTGCTGGAGGAGACCGGGGCCGACAACGTCGGCGGGATCATGCACGCCGAGGGCGAGAACGCCTGGGAGCGGGCGGTCGCCGCGGCGATGACCTCCAAGATCGGCGTGGGGAACGCCGCGTTCCACACCGGTGGGCAGGCGGGTCCGGCCGAGACCGTCTATCTGGGCGTCTTCCGGCGTGAGGTGCTGGAGCGGCAGGGCGGCTACAACGAGGAGTTCGTCCGCGCGCAGGACTGGGAGCTGAACTTCCGGATCCGTGAGGCGGGCGGGCTGATCTGGTTCTCGCCGGAGCTGAGGGTCTCCTACCGGCCCCGGCCGAACGTGCGGGAGCTGGCCAAGCAGTACCGAAACTACGGGCGGTGGCGGCATGTGGTCGCCCGGTACCACTCGGGGTCGATCAACCTGCGGTACCTCGCGCCGCCCGCGGCGGTGCTGGGGATCGCGGCGGGGGCGGTCGTCGGTGCGCTGGTGCATCCCGTGGGCTGGGTGGTGCCCGGTGCCTATGTGGCGGGGATCGCCCTGGGGTCGGTTCCCGCGGGGAAGGGGCTCGACGCCGCGGCCCGGGTTCGGATTCCCGTCGCGCTGGCGACCATGCACATGTCGTGGGGCTGGGGGTTCCTGACCAGCCCGAAGTCGCTCGCGCGACGCGTCATCGCCAGCCGCCGCTAGGCCGCTCCCGCCCGGGTGGGGCGCTGGGTTGTGCCCTGTTTCCTGCGGGCCGTGCCCCGGCGCCCCCAACCCGGCCGCGCGCAATGTCCTCAAGCGCCGGACGGGCTCAACTCACTTGGCGCAGATGTCCTCGTCGGCCTGGACGTGTTGGACGTCCGTGGGGGCCGTCGTCGGGGCGGGCGGGGGGCTCAGCGGCTTGCCGGGGGTGGTGAAGTCCTTGCCGAGGGTGAGGGTCATGGGGGCGCGCGGTGCGGCGTTCGTCGTCCCCTGCTTCAGGGCCGCGGCGGACAGGCCCATCATCGCTGCCAGGCGGCGGGCCTGGTCGGCCTGGTTGGGGGCGTAGACCAGCGTCGTCTTGTCGATGGTGCCGGGCGCGTTGCCGCCGTTGCTGGACCGGGTGACGCCCTCGGTGTTCTGCAGCCAGTCGAGGGTCGCCTGGGCGGCGCCGAACGTACCGCTGCCGTTGAGGACGTTGACCCGTACGTTGATCGGCGCGGCCTTCGGGCCGTCCAACGGGCTGGGCGCGTGGGACGCGGACGCCTTGGTCCTGACCGACGTCAGCGAGTTGTCCGCCTGCACCATCTCGAACAGCTCCTTCGCGGAAGGGTTGTTGAGCACCACGCTCGTGTGCACCTTCTCCGCGGGGTTGTCCACCACCGGCACCGTCGCGAAGGTGATGTTCTTCGGCGGCACCGAACTCAGGTCCTGCGCCAGCTCGCTGAGCTTCTTCACCGAACCGATCCCGGTGTCGACGGTGAGCGCCTTGGTCGCCACGTCCGCCAGCGACCACAGCTTCTGCGGATCGGTGAGGGTGCCGCTGGACTTCATCTTGCGGATCAGCGAACTCAGGAACTGCTGCTGGAGCTTGATGCGGTCGAGGTCGCCGCCGAATCCCACCGAGTGCCTCGTGCGGACGAACGCCAGCGCCTGCTCACCCTCCACGACATGGTGGCCCTTGCTCAGCCTGAGACCGGAACCGCCCTTGTCGTCGATGTCCTTGGCCAGGCAGACGTCAACCCCGCCGACCGCCGTCGAAAGGTCCTTGACCGCGTTGAAGTTGGCCATCATGAAGTGGTCGATCTTCAGTCCGGTGAGCGCCTCCGCGGTGCGCATGGTGCAGCCGGGGTCGCGGCCCTCCTGGCCGAGGCTGGTGTTGAAGCGCACGTTGTGCTCGCCGGGGATGACCTTGGTCGAGCCGTCCTTCTGCCTGGTCGGGCAGTCCGGGATGTCGGTGATCAGGTCGCGCGGAATGCTCAACGCGGTGGCGTTGCTGCGGTCCTTGGAGACGTGGAACAGGATCGTGGTGTCGGCATGGCCGACGCTGCCCGCGTCCCCGTACTGGTGGCCGAGGCCCACCCGGCTGTCGGTGCCGATCACCAGGATGTTCATCGGGCCGTCGGTCGTGGCGTTCCGGCTGCCCGCGTCGCCCACGTCCACGGTGTTGATGTTGTTGTTGAAGTGCTGGTAGACGAGGTAGCCGCCGATGCTCACCGCGACGAGCGCGAACCCGACGCCGCCCGCGGTCCACACCAGCGCCCTGCGCTTCCTCGACGCTTTGGGCTTGGCCTTGCGGCGGCCGTTCGCCCTACGGGAAGCGCGCGGGGCGTTCCCGGTGGGCGCGGCGGTGTCCTGAACAGGCGCCGGTTCGCCGGGAGTCGGCGTGCTGACGTCCGGCTGCCCGGGGGCGTCCAGCCGCAGTTGGTACGTTCCGGTCTGCGGATCGAGCACCCACTGGTCGGCGGGGTCGGTCTCCCCACGGCGTTGCGCGTCCACGGTCGCCGAGCCCTCCGTCGCTGCGAGGCGTTCACACTTAGCGGCCAAGTTCAGCGTCTTAACCGCTCTCGTGACAAATCAGCGATCGGATTGTTGTCTTATTTGGCGCTTTTTGGCTAATGGTGCTTTTGGTCGCACCCGTCATGGGCCGCGGTGGTACCGAGGTACGTGGGCATCGTGCTGGGCGACGGTGGCGGCGCCTTGCCGTCGTCCGCTCCGGGCGGCGCCTGATCGCCGCCGGCCCGGTCCTGCGGGGGCTGGTCCGCGGTGCTGGTCGGGGCGGGCGGCCGTACCGCCACCAGCTGGTCCGCGCGCAGCGCGGCGAACAGCTGGTCGGCCTGCGGGTGCATCAACTGGTCCCGGTTGTAGTCGTCGACGTACGGCTCGCGCGGCACGGTGAGGAAGCGGATCTGGTCGGTCGGCGTCTTCTGCAGGCCGCGGATCACGTCGTACAGCTTGGTCAGCGAGTTCAGCCCGGGGTCGGCGGTGATGGACGAGGTCGCGGCGTCCAGCACCGGGTACAGCTTGGCGGGGTTGTAGAGCACGCCGTTGCTCTGCATCTTGCGCACCAGCGAGGCCAGGAAGCCCTGTTGCCGGTCCATCCGCTCGGTGTCGCTGCCGTCGCCGAAGCCGTGCCGGGAGCGTACGTAGCCCAACGCTTGCTCGCCGTGCAGCAGTTGGCGGCCCGCGGCGAGGTCCAGCTTGGCGTCGCGGTCGTGCACCCGGTAGGGGACGCAGACCTCGACGCCGTTGACGGCGTCCACCATCCGCTTGAAGCCGGTGAAGTCCAGCTGCACGTGGTGGTCGACGCGGATGCCGGTCAGCTGCTCCACGGTACGGATCGTGCAGGCCGCGCCGCCCCAGGCGAAGGACCAGTTGAACTGGGCGAACTGCGCGGTCGTCTGGTGCCCGTCCGGCTTGCGGCAGCTCGGCACGTTCACCATCAGGTCGCGCGGGATGCTGACCGCGGTCGCGCTGCCCCGCCCGGCCGCCAGGTGCAGCAGGATCACGGTGTCGGAGCGGGCGGTGCCGCTGTCCGCGCCGTACGCGCCGTTGGCGCCGCCGCGGCTGTCGGTACCGATGATCAGCACGTTGTCGGTGCCGTTGGCGCCGGGCGGCGGGCGCTCGGCCATGTGGCGGCGCAGCTCGGCCTCCGCGCCGGTGTCGGTGCGGATGTTGTCCTCAAGGTGCTCGTAGAGCAGCCAGATCACCCCGGCGCCGACCACCAGCAGCAGCGCCGAGGCCAGCGCGACGCAGCGCAGCCAGCGCTGGCGGCGAAGGGGCCGTCTGCGGGGATCGCCCGGCGGGCGCGCGGGTAGGTACCGGCGTGCCCACCGGGCGGGCGGCCCTTCCCTGTCGGACACGGCGGCCCCCAACGCTCGGCGGTACGGATCCGTCGATCGTCCCCCGGATCGGCCGGTGCGGCCCGCGGGTGGGGGCCGAACGGGTGACGCCGCGGCCGTCAGAGCGCCGCGTGGGTGACGCCGCGGCGGTCAGAGCGCCGCGTGGGTGACGCGCTCGGCCTCCCGGCGGCGCTGGAGGGCGTCCTCGTCGAGCCGGTCCAGATGGCGGCAGAGCACCACCGAGCCACCCGCCGCCAGCGGCGCCAGCAGCCCGGCGGCCAGCCCCTGCCAGTCGTCGTAGTCGGCCGCCGACAGCAGCCGGGAGCCGGGGGTCAGCCCCAGTTCCTCGGCGCCGCGCCGGGCCCGCTCCACGACCTGCGCCCCGGTCAGCTCCTCGCCGCCGGGCAGCACCAGGGCGGGCGCGTCGGGGTCGACGGGGGAGTACGGGGCGAAGCGGTCGCCCTGGCTGGGTACCTCGACGGCGTAGTCCAGGAAGCCCTCCGGCGGCTGGGGGAAGCGGGCACCCAGCGGCCGCAGCGACAGCGCCACCCGCTCGCCGCGGCAGGCCCGGGCGGCCTCCAGGGTGTCCGGGCCGCTGACCACCAGGTCGGCGGCGGCCGGATCGCCGCCCGGTTCCGCGACCACGCCGGTGGAGAAGCAGGCGAGCAGCCAGGCGGCGGTCTGCCAGTGGGCGGGCAGCAGCAGCGCGACCCGGTCGCCGGGCTCGGCGGCCAGGTCGTCCTGGAGCAGGTTGGCGGTCTTGGCCACCCAGTTCGCGAAGGTGGCCACCGACAGCTCCACACGCTCGCCGGTGGCGTCGTCGTAGAAGGTCAGCAGCGGACGGGCGGGGTCCGCGGCGAGCGCGGAGCGCAGGAGGTCGGCCGGGGTGCGGGCGGTGTCGTTCACGCGGTCAGCGTACGTGGCCCCGGCCGGAGGCGGGGCGGGGTTTCGCACGGCTCGGCCGCTGGTCAGACGCCGGTGTTCGAGTGGCTGGGCGGTGGCCTGACGGCTCCTCGGCTGACGGCGTGACATATAACGAGTCGCCATATTTGCCCGTTATGTCACTATTTAGGTCATGCGTGCATTCCTTGCTTCCGCGATCGGTGCCACCTGTGCGTGCACGGCCGCGCTCCTCGTACCCGCGTCCGTGCCCAGCGCGGCCTCCGCCTCCGTCCTGGGCAAGGCCCCCGCCACCAGCAAGGCCGCCGCCAGGGCGGCGTTGGGTGGCACCCACACCCTGCCCCTGACCCGTCTTCCGGCCGAACGCGGCCTCGCCCCGGGTGCAATGGGGCTGACCGCACGGGACGTCAAACCGTTCTCGATGCTCGGCATCACCTGGAACAGCGCGACCACCGGGCTCCAGGCCACCGTCCAGGTGCGCAGCCGGTCGGTGCGCACCGGCGCGTGGTCGCCCTGGCGGTCGGTGGAGGCCGAGAACGACGACGTGCCCGACCTCGACTCGCCCGACCGCGCCACCGGCCGGGCGCGCGGCGGCACCGCGCCGCTGTGGGTCGGCGACTCCAACGGCATCCAGGTCCGGGTCGTACCGCGGCCCAGCGGCCGTAGCGGGGGCAGTCCCGAACTGCCCGACGGGCTGCGGCTCGACATGGTCGACCCGGGCGCGCCCGACTCCGAGTCCGACGAGTCCGCGGAGTCGTCCGAGTCCGACGAGTCCGGTGACTCGGACGTCCTCGCCGCCGAGCCCACGGAGCGGCAGGAGCCCAACAGGCACCTCGCGCCACGCCCGCGCATCGTGGTCCGGGCGGGCTGGCACGCCAACGAGCACCTGCGGTCCGGCGGGTTCCTCTACACCCGCACCGTGCGGGCGATCTTCGTCCACCACACCGCGACCGGCAACGGCTACCGGTGCTCCGACGTGCCCAGGATCATCCGCGGCATCTACCGCTACCACATCAGGAGCCGGGGCTGGCGGGACATCGGCTACAACTTCCTGGTCGACAAGTGCGGCACCATCTACGAGGGCCGCGCCGGTGGGGTGGGACGGGCGGTGATGGGCGCGCACACCCTCGGCTTCAACAAGAACACCGCCGGGGTCGCCGTGATCGGCACCTTCAACCACCACCGTCCCAGCGCGGCGGCGCTGCGGGGGCTCGCCCAGATCTCCGCGTGGAAGCTGGGGCTCTACGGACGGAACCCGGTCGGCCACATCCGGTTGCTGTCCGGCGGCAGCAACCGCTACCGGCGCGGTGTGACGGCTCGGTTCAACGTCATCTCCGGGCACCGGGACGGGTTCACCACGGACTGCCCGGGCAAGAAGCTGTACGCGCGGCTGGCGGCGGTACGGGAGAGGGCGGCACGCCTACAGGGCCGCTAGCCGCTTCGGCGTCCGACCCCTTCCCGCCCACCCGTCCACCGTCGGTCTTCCGCCTGCCGACGCGCACCGCCCCGACCCGAAGGCGGCGGAGCGCCACGGCGGGCGAAGGCCGACGGCAAGCGGGTGGGCGGGTCGGCTAGATCAGGCTGATGTCGTTGGGCGAGAAGCGCGGCGCGCGCCGCGGCGGCCGCTGACCTGCCAGCAGGATCAGACGCGCGGCGCGATGCCGCTGGCCCGCGTACGGCGCCAGCAACTCCAACATCGCCGCGTCGTCCGTGCGTTGCGCGCCGGTCAGCGCGTAGCCGATCACGTTCGGCAGATGCAGGTCGCCCACGGTGATCGCGTCCGGCGCGCCGTGCGTGCGTTGCAGGGTCTCCGCCGCGGTCCACGGGCCGATGCCCGGTATCGCCTGTAGCCGCTCGGCCGCCTGCGCCGGAGTCATCAACACCGTCTCCTCCACCCTGCGGGCCGCCCGGGCGGCCCGCAGGATCGCGGCGGAGCGCTTGCCGTCGACGCCGGCGCGGTGCCACTCCCAGGACGGGATCAGCGCCCACGTCCTGGGTTCCGGCATGATGCGCAGGCCGGGCATGGGGCCGGGGGCCGGTTCGCCGTACCGGCGCAGCAGCAGGCGCCAGGCGCGGTACGCCTCGTCGGAGGTGACCCGCTGCTCCAGGATCGACGGGATCAACGATTCCAGCACCAGGCCGGTGCGGGCCAGGCGCAACCCGGGGTTGCGCCGGTTCATCTCGTGGACCAGGCGGTGCCGGGGAGTCAACAGGGCTGGGTCGTCCCGCGACCCGAGCAGTTCCGGGAGCCGGTCGAGCAGCCATTCGCCGCCTGGCCCCCAGGCGGCGGCATCGACCTCGCCGTGGCACATCGTGACGCGGAGCGTGCCCGGACCCTCGGGTGTGCGGGAGGTACGCCACACCGACCCGTCATCGGCCACCCGGAAGGCGGGGTCGCCGGGGCCCCGGCCCAGCGGGCCGAGGGTGAGGCCGAGGTCGAGTGGACCGTCAGGCAGCCATCGTCGCGTCCGTGCGTCCTGAAACATCACCCTGAGCCTAAGCCCACCCATCCGCCCACCCGACCGCCCTCGGCCTTCGCTCGCCGTCGCGCACGGTTCGTTGTGGGTCGGTGGCGCGGGCGGACGGGCGAGGGCCTGCGTCGTGCCGCTGACCGGACCCGCGCGGCGGTGCGCTCCGCCAAGCGCCGGCCGAACGGCAACCCGGGCGGGCGAGGAAGGACCCGAACCCCGGCGGGAGCGAACCGCTACAGGACGACGGTGAAGTCTTCCACCTCACGCTCGCCCCGGGCGCCCGGCGCCACAGCGGGGCGGCCGATCGCGACCGCGCCCATCGGGTCCCACTCGGCCGGGAGGCCGAGAACCTCCCGGACCACGTCCCGGCAGAACATCGTCGACGACACCCACGCGGAGCCGAGCTGCTCGCCCGCCAGGGCGACCAGAAGGTTCTGCACGGCCGCCCCCGCCGCCACCACGAACATCTCCCGCTCGGCTGCGGCCCGCCGGGCGTCGGGGTAGTCGTGCGAACCGTCCATCACCAGGCACGGCACCACCAGGTACGGCGCCCGCCGCAGCACGTCCCCGCGGCGCAGGCGCCGCTCGATCCGCTCGGGCGAGAAGCCGTCCCGCTCAAGGTCCGCGGCCCAGGCGTCCCGCATCGCGTCGAGCAACCGGGTCCGCGCCTGCGCGGATTCCAGCAGTACGAACCGCCACGGAGTGGTGTGGTGCGGCGCCGGCGCGGTGAGCGCCGCCGCGACCGCGCGCCGCACGGCGCCGCCGTCGACCGGCTCGTCGGTGAACTCCCGTACCGTACGCCGCAGCGTGACCGCCTGCCGTAGGGCCTCGGAGGTGCCCAGGCGGAACATGTCGTCGGCCGCGCCGCGCGCCAACTCCCGTGCGCCCGGCCCGTCTTCACCGTCCGGGAGCACCTGCGCCAGCCCCCGTACCACCGCGACCGGCACTCCGGTGGCCTTGCCCTTGACCAGGTCCCCGGCCGCCGCCAGTTCGTCGGCGGTGGCGACGACCGTCGCGTTCAGCTCGTTGCCGTGCGCGTCGGTGCCACCGCGCATGTCGTCCAGCACCCGCAGTCCGGCCGCGCCGATGGCGACGTCGGTGAGGCCGTTGCGCCAGGGCCGTCCGAAGGTGTCGGTGAGCACGACGGCGACGTTGACGCCGAGCAGTTCGCGCAGTCCGGCGCGGATCCGCCGAGCCGACGCGTCCGGGTCCTCGGGCAGCAACAGCACTGTTCCGGCAGGGGTGTTGGAGGCGTCCACCCCGGCCGCCGCCATCACCAGGCCCTGCCGGTTCTCCACGATCCGCAGCGGACCGCGCCGGGCCACCAGCCGTACCGTCTCGGCGTCTATGGCCGCCTCGCGGTCGTCGGCGGTGACGATCCGGCCCTCGGCCTTGCTGACGATCTTCGAGGTGACCAGCAGCACGTCACCGTCCCGAAGCTCGGTGCCGGAGCCCGCGACCAGCTTGGCGAGGTCGTCGCCGGGCCGTACCTCGGGGATCCCGGGCACCGCCCGTACCTCGTAGGACGCCGCGCTCATGCCGCCACCTGCCGCGCCAACTCCAGTGCCGCCCGGGCCATTTGGGCCGTCGCGTCGACATCGGTCATCAGCAGCGGCACCGCCCGGCAGCGGATCCCGGCGGACTCGACCTCCGGCACCGCCGCGGCGTCCACCGTGTCGACCAGCCAGCCGTCCAGCAGCCCGGAGCCATAGTGCTCGGCGACCGCCGCCGCCGTGGCCTCGACGCCCACCGCGGCCAGCACCTTGTCGGCCATGCCGCGCACCGGTGCGTCGCCGACGATGGGGGACAGGCCCACCACCGGAACGCCGGCTTCCGCGATCGCCTCGCGGATCCCCGGTACGGCGAGGATCGTGCCGATGCTGACGACCGGGTTGGACGGCGGGAAGAGGATGACGTCGGCCTCGCCGATGGCCTCCAGCACACCGGGCGCGGGCTTGGCCTGGTCCGCGCCGACCGGCAGGATCGCGTGTGCGGGTACCGAGGCGTGCAGCCGTACCCAGTACTCCTGGAAGTGCACCGCCTTGCGTCCGCCGTCGTCGGGCGCGTCGACGACGACGTGCGTCTCGACACGGTCGTCGGTCATCGGGATCAGCCGCACGCCCGGTTGCCAGCGCGCGCACAGCGCCTCGGTGACGGCGCTGAGCGGATAGCCGGCGCCGATCATCTGGGTGCGGACGATGTGGGTGGCGAAGTCCCGGTCGCCGAGCCCGAACCACTCCGGGCCGACGCCGTAGGCGGCCAACTCCTCCTTGACCACGAAGGTTTCGCCGGACCGGCCCCACCCCTGTTCCTCGTGGATGCCGCCGCCCAGGGTGTACATGACGGTGTCGAGGTCCGGGCAGACCTTGAGTCCGAACAGATGGATGTCGTCGCCGGTGTTACCGATGACGGTGATGTCCGCGTCAGGTGCCGCTGCCTTCAGACCCCGCAGGAAACGGGCGCCCCCGATACCTCCGGCCAAAACCACGATGCGCATGGGGACAGTCTGTCAGTCGAGGGCTGACCGCTCCGGGGGTGGTGGCCCGGCGGTGGGTGGGGGTTTCACATGTGGACGAGTGCCGGTCGTCAACCCAGCGAAGGCCCGGCACCAGCCTGTTCCGTATCGGTCCGCGCCCTGCACGCCGCATACGAGGTCATTTCGGTCAGACCCGGGAAGTAAACGTGCAGGCTGACCGCTGGCTCCAGTGCGTCGTTGACCACCTCGTGCACATATCCGGTGGAGAACACCCTTTGCCCGCCTGTGCGCAGCGTGCGCCGTGCCTCGCCGGAGCCGGTGAGCGCGCGCTCGGTCAACTCGCCCTCCAGGACGGTCACCACGCCCGAGGAGCGGCCGTGGTCGTGCAGCCCGCTGCCCTGCCCGGGAACCCAGCTCAGCAGCCACACCTCGTACCCGGGACCGGTCTCCAGGCGTGCGTACCAGCGAGTGGTGGCGTCGTACCGCACCAGCGGCCGCCAACGGCCCTGATCGGCGGCGATGGTGCGGGCCAGGCGGGCGAACTCGGCGACGGTGGTCGGGTGTCTGCGCACCGGCGGCAGCAGGTGCGGCAGGGCGAGCGGGTCACCGGCGATGGAGATGTCGGAGAGCTGGGGAGCCGGTTCGGCGGGATTGGCGCGGTACACGGGTGGTCCTAGCGGGGAGGAGCAGACGGTGGAGTGCGCTTGGGCTGCGCTGCGGTGCTTCGGCTGGCCGCGGGGTGAGCTCGGAGGGCTCGGCTGGCGCTGAGTACGGGGAAGCCTCGCGGAATCGCGGGTTCCGTCCCGATGGACTCAGCGACGGATCAGCGGCAACAGCTGTGGTGGCAGCGACAGGAGAAAGAACCGTGGACCGGCACAACGCGGTGGAGCTCGCGGCGGCGAGCTCGGGCGGGCGTGTGGGTCACGAACGACATGGACTCAAGAAGACCGGTTGGCCGGCCCGTCTGTCAACTTGATGTCGGTTTTGCCGCCAATGTTTCACCTGAACCGGTTGGTCGGCCTGGCGAAAGGTTTGTGCAACGCGGCCTGGGGATACGCGCAGCGACAACCGACCGTGGGCTGCCGTTGCGCATCCGTGATCGGACCGTGATCCACCCCGGTCCGTCTAACGGGTGGAACGGTGCGGCGATCTGTCGCGTCTCAGTCGACATATGCGGGAGGTGGATCGAAGCGCCGAGCGGGCTGTGTCGGGTATTGGGCCGATTTGAACACTTTCTGCATGGCCTTGGTTCCTCGGAGTGAATAAGGGCCTCAATAGCAGATCTCGGCTTGACTGCCCCGGATCGCACGCTTGTAATTTCACTCGTGTCGTTAGGCCTCAATCGGTAACGACAGCATCACGGGGAAGCGACGACGGACGAGGGGCGCGCATGACCGAGCAGTTCCAGCTACTGCTGTCCGAGGAGGCGGAAGAGGAGCTCGGGTGGCAGGAACGCGCACTGTGCGCGCAGACCGACCCCGAATCGTTCTTTCCGGAGAAAGGCGGCTCCACCCGAGAGGCCAAGAAGGTCTGTCTCGCGTGTGAGGTGCGTTCCGAGTGCCTTGAATACGCACTCGCCAATGACGAGCGCTTCGGAATCTGGGGCGGACTGTCCGAGCGGGAGCGCCGCCGCCTGAAGAAGGCGGCCATCTGAGGGGCGCCGCATTCCGGGGGTCAAGCCCCCCGGACACCCCATGGGTTGCCGGTGAGCCGTTAGTGTGGGTGGCCGTCCGAGACACGTCAGGCCCGCAAGGCGCCGTACGCGTCCACCGCAGTCCAGCGAACCGGGGCCCGTACCTCGATGTCCGTGCACAGCCAACAGGGGGCGTACCCCGCCCGCACTCCTGAACCTGAGTTCCCGCGTCACATCGTCACCGCGGTGCTCGTCGCCCACGACGGCGCCCGTTGGCTGCCCGACGCGCTCGCCGGTCTGCTGGGCCAGACCCGACCGGCGCAGAGCGTCATCGCCTGCGACACCGGCAGCGCCGACGACACCGACCGGCTGCTCACCGAGGCGATCGGCGCCGACCGCGTGCTGCACCTCGCCCGCCGCACCGGCTTCGGTGCCGCGGTCGCCGAGGCCGTACAGACCTTCGGCCCGGTACCGCCGGAGGAGCTGCCGTACCTCCAACCGCCCAGCGCCTGGGACCCGGTGACCCGCACCTGGAACGACGACGCCTTCGAGCAGCGGGAGCAGCAGCCGCCGGAAACGGTGCAGTGGCTGTGGCTGCTGCACGACGACTGCGAGCCGGCGCCCGACGCCCTCGCCGAACTCCTGCGCGTCGCCGACTCCTCGCCGTCCGCCGCCGTGATCGGCCCCAAGGTGCGCAGCTGGTACGACCGCCGCGCGCTGCTCGAAGTGGGCGTCAGCATCGCCCGCAGCGGCCGCCGTTGGACCGGTCTGGAGCGCCGCGAACAGGACCAGGGGCAGCACGACCAGGTCCGCCAGGTGCTCTCGGTCTCCTCCGCGGGCATGCTGGTCCGCCGCGACATATGGGATGAACTCGGCGGATTCGACCGGCGGTTGCCGCTGATGCGCGACGACGTCGACTTCTGCTGGCGTGCCCAGAGCGCAGGGCACACCGTGCTCGTCGCCCCCGAAGCCGTACTGCGGCACGCCGAGGCCGCCTCCCGGGAACGCCGCACCGTCGACTGCGCCGGACGCTCCTCGGTCAACCCGCACCGGGTCGACAAGGCGGGCGCGGTCTACACCCTGCTGGCCAACGCCCGTGGCGTACTGCTGCCCTACGTGCTGCTGCGCGTCGTGCTCAGCACCCTGCTGCGCACCCTCGGCTTCCTGGTCGGCAAGGTCCCCGGGCAGGCGCTGGACGAGGTCGCCGGCCTGATCAGGGTGCTGCTGCGGCCCGGAAGGATCCTGGGCGCCCGCAAACGCAGGGGCCGCCCGGTGGTGGCCGCGGCCGAACTCAGACCGCTGTTCCCACCACCCGGCGCCACGCTGCGGGCCAGCGTCGAACAGGCCTACAGCAACCTCTCGGGCCGCTCCGAGCCCGACTCCTCCTCGGCCGGACGGCACGGCGGCGCCGTCGAGTCCGGGCCGGGCGACGAGGACGCCGACTACCTGGACGTGGAGCAGTTCGCCCGGCTGCGGCGGATCGCCCGCAAGCCCGCGCCCATGCTGTTCGCGGTTCTGCTACTGGTCGCGCTGGTCGCCTGCCGCTCGCTGCTCGGCAGCGGCGCACTGACCGGCGGCGCCCTGCTGCCCGCCCCCGGCGGCGCCTCCGACCTGTGGGGCGCCTACGCGGGGGCATGGCATGCCGTGGGCACCGGCGACACCCAGGCCGCGCCGCCGTACCTGGCCCTGGTGGCGCTGCTGTCCACCGCGCTGCTGGGCAGCACCGGGCTGGCACTGACGCTGCTGCTGGTGTGCTCGGTCCCGCTCGCCGGGCTCACCGCCTACTTCGCCTCCCGGCCACTGGTCGAGTCCCGGCTGCTGCGCGCCTGGGGCGCGATCGCCTACGCCTTCCTGCCTGCCGCCACCGGTGCGCTCGCCGCGGGCCGGCTGGGTACCGCGGTGCTGGCGGTCCTGCTGCCGCTGATGGCCCGGGCCGCCGTGGCGGCCGGCGGACTGCAACTCGGCGGGTCCGCCATCTCCCGTGGCACCAGGCCCAGTTGGCGGGCCACCTGGGCGTACGCGCTGCTGCTCACCGTCACCACCGCCTTCACCCCGGTGGTGTGGCCGGTCGCCGTGGCACTCGCCGTCGCCGTCCTGGTGCTGCGCGTGGTACGCGGGCAGACCGGGCTGCTGCTGCCGCAGGGGCTGCGCTTCCTCGCCGTACTGGCCACCCCGCTGGGGCTGTTGGCGCCGTGGTCGATGACGCTTCTGTCGCACCCGTCGTTCTTCCTGCGCGAGGCGGGACTGCCGTACCGCGACGGCGCCGCCTCCGCGCTCGACCTCGTCATGCTCAGCCCCGGCGGCCCCAAGGCCGCCACCGGCTTCCTGCTGGTCGGACTGGTGCTCGCCGGACTCGCGGCGCTGCTGCGCGACGGGCGGCGGTTCGCCGTCCTCACGGCCTGGGCGGTCGCCCTCACCGGTCTGCTGGCCGCCGCGGTGCAGAACGGCTACCGGTGGCCCGGCCCCACCACCCTGCTGTACGGCTTGGGGCTGATCGCCGCCGCGGTGGTCGGCGCGGAGGACGCCAAGGCCCGTATCTCCGCGGCCGGTTTCGGCTGGCGGCAGCCGGTCGCCGGGCTCATCGCGCTGGCCGCCGCGGCGGCGCCGCTGATCGCCGCGGTCGGCTGGATGGCGGACGGCGCGGCCGGCCCGCTCCAGCGGCGCGACGCGGTACAGGTCCCGGCGTTCGTCGCCGAGGAGAGCTCCACCGCGGACCAGGCCCGCACGCTGGTGATCGCCGGTGACCCGGGCCATGTCCGGTACGTGCTGGTGCGCGGCTCCGGGGCGCGCATGGGCGACGGCGAGATCGCCGCCGAGGCCGGGCACGACCCGGGGCTCGACGGCGTCGTCGCCAACCTGGTGGCCGGTTCCGGCGGCGACCAGACCAGCCAACTCGGCGGCTACGCGGTGCGCTACGTGCTGCTCCAGCCGGGCGCGCCCGCCGAGATGGGCCGGGTGCTGGACAGCACGCCGGGTCTCACCAGGCTCAGCCAGAACGGCGGTACGGCGCTGTGGCGGCTGAACGACAACGTCTCGCGGATCACCATCGTCGCCCCCAAGGGCGCCGGCGGCACCGCGGCGGCGCCGGTCTCGGTGGCCGCGGGCAAGGTCGAGGCGCACACCACGATCCCGTCCGGTCCCGCGGGCCGTACGCTGCGCGTCGCGGACACGGCCGACTCCGGCTGGCAGGCCACGCTGGACGGCAAGCCGCTGACCGCGACCACGGTCGACGGATGGGCGCAGGGCTTCCAACTCCCGGCGAACGGCGGCCGGTTGGACCTCACCTTCGCCGACCCCGTGACGCACACCGCATGGCTGTGGGCGCAGGGCTTCCTGGCGCTCGTGGTGGTCGTGCTGGCACTGCCGGGCCGCCGCCGTGACGTGGACGACGACCTGCCGGAGGACCTGGCCACCGCGACCGCGTCGATCCCGGCGCAGTCCACCGGCGGCGAGGGGCGCAGGGCCCGCCGCCTGCGCGCGGAGGCGGAGCGGGCCGCGCAGCCCGCCGAGCCGGTGGAGGACGTCGAGCCCGTCGCGGCCGTGGCCCCGGAGCCTTCGGAGCCCGACCCGTACGCCGCCGTCCCGCACCAGGCCACCGCCCCGGAACAGGACCCGTACGGCGCGGTACCGCAGGTTCCGCACCAGCAGCAGGGCTATCAGGAGTGGAACGGGTACGCCTACCCGGCCGCCCAGCCCGGCGAGTACGACCCGTACGCGGGTGACCAGTACCAGCAGCAACCCCCTTACCCGGGCGCCGAGTACGGCGAGTACGGCCAGAGCGGCGAGTACGGCACGTACGAGGACGGCGCGTACCAGGGCGGCGAGTACGTCGACCCGTACGGCTACCAGCAGCCGGCCCCGCCCTACGATCCGGCGTACGGCGCCGGTGAGTTCGGCCACCGCCGCGACGGGAGCGAACAGCAGTGAACCGCACCACCGTGTCCCTGATCGGCGTCGTGGCGGCGCTCGCCGCCGTCACCGGAGTGGCCACCGCCCTCGCGCCCGCCTCGAACGCGGGCAAGACGGCGCCAACGGCGGCCGTGCGCAAGCCCGTTGAGCGCTCCGCGCTGCTCTGCCCGGCCCCGGCGGGGGTCGACGCGGCGTCCACCACGTACACCTCGTTCACCCCGGTGGGCAGCGGCGCGAGCGGTGGGGGGAGCGCGGTGCTGCAGCCGGGGCAGGCCGCGGACAGCTCCGGAAGCTCCGGCGGCGGTTCCAACGGCAGGCCGGTGGCGCCGCTCACCGATCCCGGCAAGCCCGCCACCGCCACCACCAACAAGACCACCGGTCCACTGATCGGCACCGCCGACGGGCGGTTCGCGCCCGGCTGGACGGTGCAGGAGACCACCACCATCGACGCCGGGCCCGGCCGCGGCATGCTCGGCACGTCGTGCACCGCGCCCGGCGCCGACTTCTGGTTTCCCGCCGCCAGCACCTCGGGCGACCGGCAGGACTACGTCCACCTCACCAACCCGGACGACACCGCCGCCGTCGTGGACATCGAGCTGTACGACAGCAACGGGCTGGTCAAGACCGGCAACGGCGAGGGCATCACCGTCCCCGGCGGGTCCAGCGTGCCGGTGCTGCTGTCCACCCTCACCTCCGCGCAGACCGCGGACCTGACCGTGCACGTCGCGGTGCGCACCGGTCGGGTGGCCGCCGCGGTCCAGGCGATGGACAGCAAGAACGGCAGCGACTGGCTGCCCGCCTCGGCGCCTCCGGCCACCAGCGCGGTACTGCCGGGCATCCCGGCCGACGCGACCTCGGTGCACCTGGTGGCGTACGCCACGGGCACCAACGACGCCGATCTGAAGGTGCAGTTGCTCACCCCGAGCGGTTCGATCGTTCCGGCCGGGCACGAGACACTGCACATCAAGAGCGGCATGACGACCGCCACCGATCTGCCGGGGCTGACCCAGGGACAGGTCGGTTCGCTGCGGCTCACCCCGACGGACTCCGGCAGCGCCGCGCCGTTCGTCGCCGCAGTGCGGGTCACCCGGGGCAAGGGCGCCTCCCAGGAGATGGCGTTCGTGCCCGGTGCGGGCGCCGTGGGACAGCGCGCCTCGGTGGCCGAGAACCACGCGAAGGGAACCACGCTCTCGCTGGCCGCGCCCAGCGCGGACGCCACCGTCAAGATCACCAGCTCGGCCACGACCGACGGCGGCTCTCCGGCCAGCAAGACGGTCACCCTCAAGGCCGGTACGACCACCGCCATGGCCCCGCCCGACCCGGGCGGCAAGGGCACCTTCGCGGTGACCGTCGAACCGGTCTCCGGTGGCCCGGTCTACGCCTCCCGCATGCTCGCCGCGGACAACAACGGCGTCCCGGACTTCACCATCCAGCCGATGCCGGACGACGGCGGCACGGTGGCGGTGCCCAGCGCGGGGGAGGACCTCCAGGTACTGGAGCGGTAGCGGCCGGGGCCGAGCCGCCGGATCACTCCTCGCCGTAGCGCGGGTCCACGTTCTCCGGTGAGAGCCCGAGCAACTCCGCGACCTGCTCGACCACGACCTCGTGGACCAGCAGCGCCCGCTCGTCGCGGCCCTTGGCCCGGATCTCCACCGGCCGCCGGTAGACCACGATGCGGTTGCGCGGGCCCTTGCCCGAGGCGCCCGCGGTGATCAGCTGGCCGAGCGGGACGACGTCGGTGTCGGCCAGGTCCGGGGTGGGCGGCGGTACGTCCTGTACCGCGAACTCGACCTCCGCCAGCTGCGGCCAGCGGCGCTCCAGGCGTTCCGCGGCGTCCCGCACCAGGTCGTCGAAGGCGTCGGAACGGCTCACCGACAGCGGCACCTGCGGCGGCGCGAGTGGTCCGCGCATACCGCGCCCATGGCGGTCGCGCCGACGGGCCGCCCGCTCAGTGGGGGGCGGAACAGGGGTGTCCATCATGTCGAAGCGTAGCCGTCACCGTGCGGGGCATGGTGACGGCACGGTATTGGATCTCCCTACGGGCGCGGGACGTGGCGCCGGGAGCGGGTGGGGCTTCGCCCAGGCGGCTTACAACCGGTGTTATGTCGGGCAATGTGCGTTCGGGGTGCAAACGAGACCGCACGTATCCGCATCGCTGATCGTGCGACATACCACAATTGGCGCGATTTGCTCCGCCCGTTGACCGCCTCCGAAAGCGGCTCTGGCCATTGCTTGGGCCTGCCGTGCAGGTAGGACCGTACGTCACAAGATCGGGCGATCCCGGTGAACCGGGACGACACGAGCGGGTGAGGTCGTGGAGAGTCGTCGCGGCCCGCTCAAGAGTGCGGTACCGTCCAACGTCGTGAGCCCTGTACGTCGTTGTTCGCGCACCGCGTGCGGTCGTCCCGCCGTCGCGACGCTGACGTACGTCTACGCGGACTCGACGGCCGTCCTCGGCCCGCTCGCCACCTACGCCGAGCCGCACTGCTATGACCTGTGCTCCGAGCACTCCGCCCGGCTGACCGCCCCCCGCGGCTGGGAGGTCGTCCGGCTCGCCGTCGACTCCGGGCCCACCCGCCCCACCGGCGACGACCTCGAAGCATTGGCCAACGCCGTGCGGGAGGCGGCCCGCCCCCAGGACCGGCCGCGGGCCACCCGTGAGGGGGACCCCGTGGAGGTCGCCCGGCGCGGCCATCTGCGGGTGCTGCGCTCGCCCGAACCGTAGGCCAGCGGCACCCCGCCCCCACCGTTGGGGTGGGCGCCGCCCCCGGTTCACCGGACGTACGCCAAGGGCACTCAGTTTCGCCGGGTAGGTTGGGGGGCCAGTTGTCCACCCCCGTGCCGCGTCGCCCGGCGCTGTTGAACCTGGAGCCGCTGTGCCCGACCTGAGTCAGATCGTGAAGGCGTACGACGTCCGCGGTGTCGTCCCGGACCAGTGGGACGAGGAGCTCGCCGAGCTGTTCGGCGCGGCCTTCGCCACAGTGACGGGCGCCGACGCGATCGTCGTCGGCCACGACATGCGCCCGTCCTCCCCGGGCATGGCCCGCGCCTTCGCCGAGGGCGCCGCCTCCCGTGGCGCCGACGTCACCGAGATCGGGCTGTGCTCGACCGACCAGCTGTACTTCGCCTCCGGCGAGCTCGACCTGCCCGGCGCGATGTTCACCGCCAGCCACAACCCGGCCCAGTACAACGGCATCAAGATGTGCAAGGCGGGCGCCGCCCCCGTGGGCCAGGACACCGGCCTCGCCGAGATCCGCGAGCTGGCCGAGCAGTGGTTGGAGACCGGCCTGCCCGCCACCGACGCCACCCCGGGCACCATCACCCAGCGCGACGTGCTCGCCGACTACGCCGGATACCTGCGCCAGCTGGTCGACCTCAGCGGCATCCGCCGGCTGAAGGTCGCGGTCGACGCCGGAAACGGCATGGGCGGCCACACCGTGCCCACCGTCTTCGACGGCCTGCCCATCGACCTCACCCCGATGTACTTCGAGCTCGACGGCACCTTCCCCAACCACGAGGCCAACCCCCTCGACCCCAAGAACCTGGTCGACCTCCAGCACAAGGTCCGCGAGGTCGGCGCCGACATCGGCCTGGCCTTCGACGGCGACGCCGACCGCTGCTTCGTCATCGACGAGCGCGGCGAGCCGGTCTCCCCGTCCGCGATCACCGCCCTGGTCGCCGCCCGCGAACTGGCCAAGCACCCCGGCGAGACGATCATCCACAACCTGATCACCTCCTGGTCGGTGCCCGAGGTCGTCAAGGAGCACGGCGGCCAGGTGGTGCGCACCCGCGTCGGCCACTCCTTCATCAAGCAGGAGATGGCCCGCACCGGCGCGATCTTCGGCGGCGAGCACTCCGCGCACTACTACTTCCGGGACTTCTGGAAGGCCGACACCGGCATGCTCGCCGCGCTGCACGTCCTCGCCGCGCTCGGCGGCCAGCAGCGCCCGCTGTCCGAACTGGTCGCCGAGTACGACCGGTACGCCGCCTCCGGTGAGATCAACTCCACCGTCGCCGACCAGGCCGAGCGCACCGCCGCGGTGCGCGCCGCGTTCGACGGCCGCGAGGGGGTCTCCTTCGACGAACTGGACGGCCTGACCGTCACCGGCGGCGACTGGTGGTTCAACCTGCGCCCCTCCAACACCGAGCCGCTCCTCCGGCTCAACGTCGAGGCCCGGGACACCGCCACCGTCGAGCGGCTGCGCGACGAGGTCCTGGCGATCGTCCGCGCCTGAACCACCCGCTTGGCGGGGGTCCGGAGATCCCTCCCCGGACCCCCGCCGGACCCCTCCCGGCGGTACGCTGACCACGCCGTACCGACAACGGCGCGACCACCCCACGACCCGGCGGCCCGGTCGCCGCACCGGCCCGAACCGCCCTACCACCCATCACCCGCCGAAGAGGACACGCCCCCCATGCCGCTCGAAGCCAGCCTCCTGGAGATCCTCGCCTGCCCGGCCTGCCACGCCCCGCTCCGCCAGAGCGCCGCCGACGCCGCCGAGCCCGAGCTGATCTGCACCGGCGAGACCTGCGGCCTGGCCTACCCGGTACGGGACGACATCCCGGTGCTCCTCATCGACGAGGCCCGTCGCCCGGCATAACCGGACGCGACGGCACCAGGCCGGAGGACACGATGCTCGACGAGGCCCTGCTCGACAGTCCCGACGCCCTAGCCCGTGCGGACACCGGCGGGCTGCTGCCCAGCGTGGCCGCGGCAGGCGCCCGGGTGAGAACCGCCGCCCGGGCCGCGGCAGAGGCCGGGCTCGGCGAACTCAAGCCCGACGGCCGCCCGCGCACCCTCCTCATCGCCGGTCCCGGCTCGGCCCCCGGCCAGCTCGCCGACCTGCTCGGCGGCCTCGCCGCCTGCCCCGTCCTACCCCTCGCCCCCACCGGCAGCGCCCCCACCGCACAGGAACTGCGCTGGACGCTGCCCGGCTGGGCCGGACCGCTCGACCTGCTGCTGCTCACCACCGCCGACGGCACCGAACCGGGCCTGACCGGCCTCGTGGAGCAGGCCTACCGGCGCGGCTGCACGGTCGCCGGAGTCTCCCCGTCCGGGACCCCGCTGACCGGCGCGCTCCAGCAGGCGCACGGCCTGGCGCTGCCCTTCGCACCGCCGCCGTACCGCCCGACCGCCACCGAGGCCTACGACGCCGCCCACGGCACCGAACCGGACGTTCCACCGGATCCGGGAGCGTTCTGGGCGCTGCTCACCCCGCTGCTCTCGCTCGCCGACCGGATGGGGCTGCTGTCCGCCCCGCCGGACGTCGTGGCGGCCGTCGCCGACCGGCTCGACGCCGCCGCGGAACGCTTCGGCCCGGCCGCCGAGACCTACCGCAACCCGGCCAAGGCCCTCGCCGTCGAACTCGCCCACTCCCTACCGCTGGTGTGGAGCGAGGGCGCCACCGTCGCCCCGGCCGCCCGCCGCTTCGCCGCCGTCCTGACCTCACTGGCGGGCCGCCCGGCACTCGCGGCGGCACTGCCCGAGGCCATCGCCGAACACCGCGCGCTGCTCGACGGCACCCTGACCCCCGCCGGTGACGACCTCGACGACTTCTTCCGCGACCGCGTCGAGGAACCCGACGGACTACGGCTGCGGATCGTGCTGCTGCGCGAACCGGAGACCGAGCCCGCCACCGCGGCCGTCGAAGCGGCCAACGCCCACGGCACACCGCTCAGCGAGATCGACGCGGCCGACGGCAGCCCCGCCGAAACCCTCGCCGAACTTCTCGCCCTCACCGATTTCGCCGCCGTCTACCTGGCGCTCACCCCGGCTGAGGGATCATCGGCATGACGCCGCCGTGCGCCCGAAGGACGCACCCGACACGCACCGAATAGGAACACCTGACCGCATGGACCGCCTCGTCAACACCGTGCGCCCCTACGCCTGGGGCTCCACGACCGCCATCCCCGAACTGCTGGGCACCGAACCCACCGGTGAACCGCAGGCCGAACTGTGGATGGGCGCTCACCCCGGCGCGCCCTCACGACTCGACCGCGGCACCGGCCTGGCGCCGCTCAACGAGATCATCGACGCGGACCCGTACGGCGAACTCGGCAAGCCCGCCGTCGAACGCTTCGGCCCCCGGCTGCCGTTCCTCCTCAAGGTGCTGGCGGCCGGAGCCCCGCTGTCCGTCCAGGTGCACCCGGACCTTGAGCAGGCCAAGGCCGGATTCGCCGACGAGGAGGACCGCGGCGTCCCCATCGACGCACCGCACCGCAACTACAAGGACGCCAACCACAAGCCGGAGATGATCTGCGCGCTGACGCCCTTCGACGGGCTGTGCGGCTTCCGGCACCCCGCCGAGGCCGCCGAACTCCTCGAAGGCCTGGGCGTCAACTCCCTCAAGCCGTACGTGGACATCCTGCGCGCCCGCCCCGAGGACGAGGCACTGCGCGAGGTCCTCGCCGCCGTACTGGGCGCCGACCGCGAGGAGATGGCCGGGACCGTCGAGGAGGCCACCGAGGCCGCGGCCCGACTCGCCACCGAGGACGGCAGGTTCGCGGACGACTACGCCGCCTACGCGTCCGCCGCCGACCACTTCCCGGGCGACCCCGGCGTCATCGCCGCCATGCTGCTCAACCACGTACGCCTGCAGCCCGGCGAGGCGCTCTACCTCGGCGCCGGAGTGCCGCACGCCTACCTGGGCGGACTCGGTGTGGAGATCATGGCCAACTCCGACAACGTGCTGCGCTGCGGGCTCACCCCCAAGCACATCGACGTCCCCGAACTGATGCGCATCGTCCGCTTCGAGTCCGGCGACGCGGGCGTGCTGCGCCCGGAGGACAGCGGTGACGGCGAAGAGGTCTACGACACCCCGACCGACGAGTTCCGGCTCTCCCGCTACACCCTCGCCCCCGGCGGCCGCCCCCGCTCCCTCGGCGACCGCACCCCGCAGATCCTGCTGTGCACCGCGGGCGAGGTGACGCTGCACGGACCCGGCGACGCCCAACTCACCCTGGCACGCGGTGAGTCGGCGTTCGTCCCGGCCGACGAGCGGGTCACGCTCGACGGCGCGGGCACGGTCTTCCGCGCGACCGTCGTCGCCTGACGCCGGGTACGCCCCCGGCAGCTCTGGCGAGCAGCCGGGGGCGTCGCGCTACCGCACCTCCGACAGCACCCGCATGATCTCGGCACGGGTCGGCGCGGTCGCCAACCGCTCGCGGAAACCGGCGTCCATCAGCTTGCGGGACAGCAGCGCCAGTATTCGCAGATGCTCGTCCCCGGCCGCCGCCTCCGGCACCGAGATCATGAAGACGAGTTTCGCCTTCGTCCCGTCCAGGGCGCCCCACTCGATCCCCTCGCCGGACCGCGCGAACCCGACCACCGGCGCGGTCACCGCATCCGTCTTGGCATGCGGTATCGCGATCTCCTCGCCGAGACCCGTGGTCCCCTGCGCCTCCCGGGCCAGCGCGGCGGCCACCAGCGCGTCGACATCGGCGACCTTCCCGGTCTCCGCCAACAACCCGGCCATCTCCCGTATCGCGGACTCCTTGTCGCTCGCGGTCAGTTCCTCGCGCACGGTCCGCTCGGTCAGGTAGCCGGACAGTACCTCTGCCTCGGGCGGCGCGGCGACAGCCGTTGCGGCGGCGGGCGGTTCCTCGGCCAGGGAATCGGCAGGGCCCGGTGCGGTTGCCGGGGGCACGCTCGGTTCGGCGGTAGCCGGGGGCACGGCCACGGCGGTGGCCGCGCCCGGTTCTGCGGTGGTCGGGCCCTCGGCCACGGCGATGGGAGCCGCGCTGGTGGCGACGGGTTCAGCGGCGGGGGACTTCACCGTGGCGTCGACGGCCGTGGCCGTCGCGGTGACCGCGCCCGGGGCGACCGGCCCGGTGCCGGCCGGCGTGGACGCCGAACTCCCGGCACCGGCCAGGGCGGGCTCCGGGACCGCCACCGGCAGCGGATCGGTGGACGGCGCGGCGTCCCCGTGCTCCTCAAGCGAGACCAGGGACACCGTCGTCAACGCGGTCACCACCGTGCCGATCGCCACGGCGACGAAGAAGACCGGCACACCGCCGACCGCGCCGAGTACCGCCACGATCGGCCCGCCGTGCGGCACCGCGTCCTTCACACCGGCCATCCCCGCGACGGCACCGGCCACCGCGCCACCGAGCATGTTCGCCGGAATGACCTTCGCGGGCCGCGCGGCGGCGAACGGAATCGCACCCTCGGAGATGCCGAAGCAGCCCATGAACAGGGCGGCGATACCGGTCTCGCGCTCCTGGGCGGTGTACAGACGGCGCCGCACCAGCGTCGCCAGGCCCTGACCGAGCGGCATCACCGGGATCGCCGCCGCGCACATGCCCATGACCGTCTGGTTGCCGGAGGCGATCAGCCCGGCGCCGAACAGGAACGCCGTCTTGTTGACCGGGCCGCCCATGTCGAAGGCGATCATCAGGCCCAGGATCGCGCCCAGCACGATCGCACTGGACCCCGTCATCCCGCTGAGCCAGCTCGTCAGATGAGCGAACACCCACGAGATCGGCCTGCCGATGACATAGATGAAGAACAGACCCAGCGCGGTCGTGGCCACGATCGGGATCACGATGATCGGCATGATCGGCTGCACGAACTTCGGGACCCTGACCTTCTTGATCCACACCACCAGATAGCCGGCGAGGAACCCGGTGACAATCGCCCCGATGAAGCCGGCACCCGCCTTGGAGTCGTACAGCGCACCAGTGTTGGCTATCCAGCCGCCGATCATGCCCGGCACCAGCGCGGGCCGGTCACCGATCGCATAGGCGATGTAGCCGGACAGGATCGGCACCATCAACGTGAAGCCGATCGTGCCGACGTCGTTCACATGCGCCCAGAAGCTGCCCTTCGGGATGACCAGACCGCCCGACGGGTCCGGATGGCCGCCCAACGCCAACGAGACCGCCAACAGCAGACCGCCGACCACCACGAACGGGATCATGTAACTGACGCCGTTCATCAGCGCCTTGTACGTGACGCCGCGTTCCCCGCCGCGGCGGTCACCACCGGACGGCGCGCCGCCGTCGCCCGCGTGGACCGGCGCGCTGCGCACCCGTTCGATCAGCCGCTCCGGATGGCTGATGCCCTCGGAGACCCCGACACTGAGCACCCGCTTGCCGACGAAGCGACTGAGGTCGACGTCCTTGTCCGCCGCGACGATGATCCCGTCGGCGTGCCTGACATCGTTGTCAGTCAACACGTTCTCGGCGCCGATCGAACCCTGTGTCTCGACCTTCATCTCGACCCCGAGCGCCTCCGCGGCCTGCTGCAACTTCTCCGCGGCCATATAGGTGTGCGCGATGCCGGTGGGACAGGCGGTTATCGCGAGCAGCCTCAGCCCCTCGCGGGTCCCCGCGTCCTTGGGGGGATCGGCGGGCCTCGTCACGTCGTATCTCCTTCAGCCGTCCGTACGCGAGTGCCAAGAGTGTTCTCGCGTCGATCGCATCCTGCAACACGCTGGGAACAAAGCGAAAGTTGGCGAACGCCCTCGATATCACCAAGGACGAGCGTCGACCGAGACCGTGAACGCGCCCCGGACTTCCTCGACGGACTGGGGCCCGCTGGGCCGTTCGGTGTAGATTCGTCAGCGAAGCCAGACGTCGCTGCTGATGGCGGTCGGGCGGTCCCGAACGCGCGGACCGACCGAGGGAGAGAGGGCCTCCGACGGGCTGGGCTGCGGTACGAGGACCGGCACCCCCGGTCCTTTTCGGCGCGTCCGCCCGGACCCGCCGCACGGCCGCAGCGGACAGACCGATGCCCACCCTCGACCCGATCCGCGAGGAGCACACCGCATGACGTCGACCTCCACCAGCCCCGACTTCAAGGTTGCCGACCTTTCCCTGGCATCCTTCGGCCGCAAGGAGATCACGCTCGCCGAGCACGAGATGCCCGGCCTCATGGCGATCCGCAAGGAGTACGCCGAAGCCCAGCCGCTCGCCGGCGCCCGCATCACCGGCTCGCTGCACATGACCGTGCAGACCGCCGTCCTCATCGAGACCCTGGTCGCGCTGGGCGCCGAGGTCCGCTGGGCCTCCTGCAACATCTTCTCCACCCAGGACCACGCCGCCGCGGCCATCGCCGTCGGCCCCAACGGCACGCCGGACAACCCCCAGGGCGTCCCGGTCTTCGCGTGGAAGGGCGAGACCCTGGAGGAGTACTGGTGGTGCACGGAACAGGCCCTGACCTGGCCGAACAGCCCCACCGGCGGCCCCAACATGATCCTGGACGACGGCGGTGACGCCACCCTGCTCGTCCACAAGGGCGTCGAGTTCGAGAAGGCCGGATCGGCCCCCGACCCGTCCACCGCGGACAACGACGAGTACCGCATCATCCTGCAGCTGCTCAACCGCACCCTCGCCGAGAACCCCAACAAGTGGACCCGGCTCGCCTCGGAGATCCGCGGCGTCACCGAGGAGACCACAACCGGCGTCCACCGCCTCTACGAGATGCAGCAGGCGGGCTCGCTGCTCTTCCCGGCGATCAACGTCAACGACGCGGTCACCAAGTCCAAGTTCGACAACAAGTACGGCTGCCGCCACTCCCTGATCGACGGCATCAACCGTGCCACCGACGTCCTCATCGGGGGCAAGGTAGCCGTCGTCTGCGGCTACGGCGATGTCGGCAAGGGCTGCGCCGAGTCGCTGCGCGGCCAGGGCGCCCGCGTCATCATCACCGAGATCGACCCGATCTGCGCCCTGCAGGCCGCCATGGACGGCTACCAGGTCACCACCCTGGACGAGGTCGTCGAGATCGCCGACATCTTCGTCACCACCACCGGCAACCGGGACATCATCATGGCCAGTGACATGGCCAAGATGAAGCACCAGGCCATCGTCGGAAACATCGGCCACTTCGACAACGAGATCGACATGGCGGGGCTCGCCAACATCCCCGGCATCGTCAAGACCGAGGTCAAGCCCCAGGTCCACACCTGGACCTTCCCCGACGGCAAGACCCTGATCGTGCTGTCCGAAGGCCGCCTGCTCAACCTGGGCAACGCCACCGGTCACCCCTCGTTCGTGATGTCCAACAGCTTCGCGAACCAGACCATCGCCCAGATCGAGCTGTTCACCAAGCCCCAGGCCTACCCCACCGGCGTCTACGTGCTCCCCAAGCACCTGGACGAGAAGGTGGCCCGCCTCCACCTCGACGCCCTCGGCGTCAAGCTCACCACCCTGCGCCCCGAGCAGGCCGCCTACATCGGCGTCCCGGTCGAGGGCCCGTACAAGCCGGACCACTACCGCTACTGATCCGGCCAACGCCGCCCGGACCAGCCGGCCGCGGATCCAGCGCACCAATGATCCGCAGGCCGACCACCCGGTCAGCACCGATGCACCGAGCGCGGGCCCCCGTCGGTACTCCCGGCGGGGGCCTCGCCCTTCGGAGAACCGAAAGCCCCCACCATGCCCCGCGGTCGCTACTCGTTCTACGACACGCACGATCACACCCCCCTCGGCGAAGAGGACTTCCACTGCGCCACCGGTACCTCCGGCTGGCGCTACACCGCCCGCACCACCACGCCGAACGGCCAGGAAGCGGGATCCGTCGACCTCACGATCGACGACCTCGGCCGACCCATCCGGCTCGAACTCCATGCGGGCGGATGGCAGGTACGCGGCGCCGCACTGGACGGCGTGACCTGGGTCCGTACCGACCCAACCGGCGAACACGCCCAGGAGGGAAACGCCGCCGCCCACGCCTTCACCGGGGCGTCCCCTGCCTTCCTGGTCGCCACCGCGCGGCTACTGCGCCTCTCCCTGGGCGCCCCCGCGACCCGCGTCCGGCTCGTCGCACTCACCTCCCCCGTCCTCGCGCCCCGGACCCTCGACCAGTCCTGGGCCTTGAAGGACAGGACAGCACACGCCACTGACAACGGCCCGCTGGTCGTGGAGGAGTACCAGGTCAGCGACCTGCAGACCGGCGAGCAGAGCACGGTCCACCTCGCGGGGGACGTCGTGCTCGCCGCCCCCGGCATCGAGCTGGAGAACCTGGAGAGCCCGCCTTCCACGTTCGGGTGACGGTCGCGCTGCCGGGCGATGGCCGGCCGGTGGCCGCACGATGTGCAAACAGCCCGGCTGACCTGCTAGTCTTCAGCACGCCTCGCAAAACCCGTTGACACGGGTGGAGGGGGGAGGTAGAGTCTAACGGTTGTCACGAAGTAGACATACGAGTGGCGGTCCGGGTAGTCTCTACCCCGCTTCAAGGAATTGGATCCGAGAAGCACCGCAACACCCCTTCCGAATTACTAACGGAAATGCGAACGCCGATTGGCTCGGCGGAAAGCGGATCTGGTAGTGTCGGAGACACCGGAAAGCGAAAGCCAGAAGGTGAATCCCGCCAGCGGGAATCGGGTCCGAAAAGATCTGATAAGCTGGAGAAACCGAAGGGAAAGCCCGGAGGGACCGGTGAGACGGTCTCGAAGGAAGCTTCCGTTCCTTGAGAACTCAACAGCGTGCC